>NZ_JACGUZ010000075.1:0-130947 GCF_014076955.1 Colwellia sp. Bg11-12 | reverse complement strand
TAAATATAAATATAAATATAAATATAAAATAAACATAAATCTGGAAGGAAGTAACATGTCTACTAAATTATTTCGTACAGCAACGTTAACGTTAGCTGTAAGTATTGCATTAGGTACTGCACCCGCATATGCAGAAGAAAGCAGTTCAAAAGTCAAAGTAAAAGATGTTGAAAGAATCGCTGTTGTTGGCTCTCGTTCTGCTCCTCGCTCTGTTGCTGACTCACCGGTACCTATTGATATTATTGGCGCTGACGATTTAGCAAAACTGGGTTCAACCGACATGCTTGACCAACTGGTTGGAGCTATTCCTTCATTCAACGTACATGCTAACCCTATCAGTGATGCAGCCACATTAGTACGCCCAGTAAATTTACGTGGACTCTCTTCAGACAGTACGTTGGTTTTATTAAATGGTAAACGTCGTCATCGTGCTTCCGTAATCGCTTTTCAAGGTGGCGGCATTAATGATGGTGCGCAAGGTCCAGATATTTCTGTTATTCCTAGTATTGCCTTAAAACAAGTTGAAGTTTTACGTGACGGCGCAGCGGCACAATATGGTTCTGATGCTATTGCAGGTGTGATGAACTTCGTCTTAAAAGATGCTGCTGAAGGTGGTAGCTTTTCTGTTAAGCATGGTGAGTATTACGAAGGCGACGGCGGCACAACAACATACGCAGGTAATGTGGGTATGCCGTTAACTAAAGATGGTTTCGCTAACTTAAGTTTCCAATATAAAAATGCTGATGCTACCAGCCGAAGTAACCAAGTTGCTAATGCAGCTACAATTTCAGCTGCAGGTAATACGTTTATTGCCGAAGAAGCTCAGGTTTGGGGCTCTCCAGAAATTAATGATGATATATCACTCTTTGGTAATATCGGTCTTGATTTAGGTAATGATAAAAAATTCTATATGTTTGGTAACTACTCTGAACGTGATGTACAGGGTGGTTTTTATTGGAGAAATCCACATAACCGCTCTAGTATTTATTCAAACGATGGCGGTGAAACATTACTTGTAGGTGACTTAGATGGTGTGGATTCAGGTATTACATGTCCTACAATTGCCATTGGTTCAAATGTTTTAAATCAAGCTGATTATCAGTCTATTGCTGATAATAGCACGCCTTTAGGTCAAAATTGTTTTGCAGTTAACGAGACATATCCAGGTGGTTACACACCTAATTTTGGTGGTAATGTGGTCGATACATCACTTACCGTTGGAGTTGAAGGTGAAATTAAAGGTGGAATGTTAGACGAAGTTTTCTTTGATATTAGCGGCTCAGTTGGACGAAACAAATCAAGCTTTAGTATTGTAAATACCATTAACTCATCAATGGGACCTGAATCGCCACATGATTTTGATTTAGGTAACTATACGCAGTTAGAAAAGACTTTTAACTTAGACTTATCTAAAGGCGTTGATGTTGGTTTTGATAACCCAATGAATGTAGCGGGTGGTTTAGAATGGCGTGAAGAAACCTTTGAAATCGGCGCTGGTGACCAATACTCTTTTCTTGCTGGACCATTAATTGATCAAGGTTTTAATCTAGGCTCTCATGGCTTCCCTGGTTTTCAACCTTCTCAAGCGGGGGTTTTCTCTAGACGCAGTGTTGCTGCATACGTAGATGTAGAGGCATACATTACTGACGATTTCTTATTAGGTGCAGCATTACGCTATGAAGATTTCTCATCATTTGGCGATACGTTAAATTATAAACTAACGGCTCAGTATGCTATCAATGACGAATTATCAGTACGTGGTTCTATAAGTACCGGTTTTAGAGCTCCTACCGTTGGTCAGGCTAATGTAAGTAACGTTTCTACAGCACTAGAAGATGGTGAGTTAACAGATTCAGCCTTATTACCACCAACAAGTGAATTTTCAAAATTGTTTGGCGGTAAAGAGTTAGAGCCAGAAGAATCACAAAGTTATGCCTTTGGTGTTGTTTATCAAAATGGCGATTTATTCTTCACAGCTGATTATTACAATATTGAAGTTGATGATCGTATTACACAATCTGATCGCACAAAATTAGAAGATGCTGATTATGCTAAATTAGAAGCATTAAATGTAGCTAACCCTCGTTCTGTAGGTACAGTAAGTTTCTTCGCTAATGATTTTGATACGACCACTGAAGGTGTTGATGTCGTTGCAAGTTACGGTATGGACTTATTTGAAGGGAGCACTAAATTTAGTTTAGCTTACAACTGGAATGAAACAGATGTTACAAACAGTACTGATATTACCGGTGCTTTTAAAGTTAAACGTTTAGAAGAAGGTCTACCAAAACATAGAGGCTCGTTCACTGTCTCTCAAAGCTGGGATGATATAAGCGTATATGTACGTGCTAACTACTTTGGCGAATATCATGCGGTACACGTTGATTACGACCTAGCGGCTCAAGATGCAGATGCTGCAGTAACGGTTGATGCAGAGATGAGTTACTTTATTAATGACTCATTTACAATATCAGTGGGTGCGCAGAACATTCTTGATCAAGATGCTGAGGAATTAGATTTTGAAGAGTCGTCTCGTAGTCATCCTGATGGATTTACACCTAACAGCCAATGGGGCGGTAAGTACTATGAAACGTCTCCATTTGGTTTTAACGGTGGCTTCTACTACGCAAAATTAACGTATAACTTTTAATTGAGTTAGAAATAGCGGTTAGTCTTTAATCGCTTTACTTGTAAAGTCAGCTAATTTTAGCTGACTTTTTTATTACCTCAATAACCTCGATACGTTTTTTATTAATAGCTTCTTTAATATCTGGCCCCTTTATACCCTGCTCAATAAATTCTTTCGCTGTTATGGTTAACGCCGCTTGAAAAGCGCTTTTTAAATAGTCTACTTGTGGGTAAGGTTTTTCTTCATTGTGTAATCGCCCGCGAAAATCAGCCGTACATGCGGTCAAAAAATCAGAGAATTCTTCAGGCTTTCGCCATACATCTAAACTATTGAATAATTTAACAATGGTGCTGGCTTTTAAGTCGAATGCTTTATGACAGTGTAAGTGAAATTCACAAACTTTACGGGCTAATATTTTGTGATCTTTAGGCACTTTTAATTGTTCACATATTTTTTCAACCAGTGCTAAACCAGACTTTTCATGGCCTTGGTGACGGGGCCAGTTTTCCTTTAAGGTTAATGATTTACCTAAATCATGACAAAGGGCGGCGAAGCGAACAGACGTTTTAGTGGAAAGCTTAACGGATTGTTGCAGTACCATCATGGTATGTAGGCCTGAACAAATTTCGGGGTGCCACTTTTCTGGATTAGGAATGCCCCAAAGCGAATTAAGCTCAGCCCATATTTTCGCTAGTGCACCACATTTGCGTAACACTTCAAAAAAAATTTCAGGATGGCTCTCAGTCAAGCTTCGTTGCATTTCTTGCCAAATGCGTTCGCCTGATAGGGTAGCTAATTCACCACTGTTACTTATTTCAGTCATCAACTGTAACGTTTCTTCAGCAATGGTAAAACCGTAATGATGATAACGAGCAGTAAACCGGGCGACACGTAAAACTCGAAGCGGGTCTTCAATAAAGGCCAATGAAACATGGCGCAATACGCGGTTTTTTAAATCTACTTGGCCATTGTATGGGTCGATTATGGTGGTGCTTTCAGCGCTATCGTTAAAAGGCATTGCCATTGCATTAATGGTGAGGTCTCGACGGAGTAAATCTTCTTCAAGGGTAACAGCGATACTAGCATCACAAATAAACCCAGTGTAACCATGGCCTTGTTTACGCTCAGTTCTTGCTAAAGCATATTCTTCTTTCGTTGTTGGGTGAAGAAAAACGGGAAAATCTTTACCGACTTGAGTAAAGCCTAATGCCAACATTTGCTCAATGGTTGCTCCCACTACAACATAGTCATGATCATAAACCTTATGTCCTAAAAGTTTGTCGCGAACGGCCCCTCCGACTAAATAGCAATTAAGCGCTTCAAGTTTATTGTTGAACATCATTACTCTTTGTTTATTAAATATTATTTATCTGCGAGAAAGCTTAGCATGTTTTTACAAATTATTTACCTGCTAGTTTTGACTTATGAGAGACTACAAGGTAGTTTCTATGGCAGTTTACTCAATTTAGAAATGACTCAAATCTATTATGTATAAAGGTTACTTTGGCTTAAAAGAAAGCCCTTTTTCAATCGCCCCTAATCCTCGTTTTTTGTTTATGAGTGAACGCCATAAAGAAGCATTGGCACATTTAAGTTATGGCTTGGGTGAAACGGGAGGTTTTGCGTTATTAACGGGTGAAGTTGGCACCGGCAAAACAACGATCAGTCGCCGTTTAATGGAGCAATTACCAGAAAATACGCAAGCAGCTTTTATACTTAACCCAACATTATCAAGCCAAGAGTTACTTGCCACTGTTTGTGATGAACTAAAAATACGTTACCGAAAAACAGGAGCAACGTTAAAAACACTCACCGATAAAATATATGAAAAATTAAATAAAAACCATCAAGCCAATCTAAATACATTACTCATTATTGATGAAGCACAGCACTTAGCGCCAGAAGTATTAGAACAGTTACGCTTGTTAACAAATTTAGAAACCGATACAAAAAAATTACTGCAGGTCATTTTGATTGGTCAGCCTGAATTAAAACAGCTCTTGCAAGGTCGTGACCTGAGACAATTGGCGCAACGAATTACCGCCCGTTATCATTTGTTACCGTTAACTAAGGGTGAAGTTGGGCATTATATTCAACATCGCTTGTCAGTTGCACAATGTGAACGTATGTTATTTGAACGCGCTGCTGTCGCAGAAATTCATCGTATTTCACAAGGGATCCCTCGCATAATTAATTTGTTATGTGAACGCTCACTTACCAATGCTTATTGCAGTAATAATGCCTTAGTCACTAAAAAAATTGTTTTGCAATCAGCTCAAGAAGCCTTGGGTGATGAATATCAAGCTAAAAGATGGTGGCAACATCTTGCAGTGAAAGCATTAGCAGCAAGTGTTATCTTGGTCGTTATTATTAGTGGTTCTTACTTGTTAGGGCAGCTGTACGGTAATAAAATTAGTGATCAAACCGCGAGTAATATTTCTAAAATAGCCATTAATCAAGTCGATACAGTATCAAATAACCCGGTAATAATTACCGTTGAAAATGATAATAAAATATTAACAAACAAAAATGAAGTTAACATGGTTGATAAGCCATCTTTAGCTACAGATGAAGGCCCAAATAAAACGCTTGAAATAAAAAATGATGGTGATAAAAAGCTAGCAGTGGCATCGGAAGCAGTAAACACCCCGAATACACGAAAAGTGACTAAAGAAGCGCCAACTAATACCCATAAAGCACCGTTACTTGTTGAACCTAAGCTAAGTGAAAATAAGCTAACAGAAAAAGTTAAGCAAAAACTTTCGGTTAATGCTGCTGACGGTATTTCTGACGCGCTACTGGCACGCTTTAAAAGTGCTATCGATGATACAGAGCGAGAGTTAGACATTGAAAATAAACGCAATATAACATCAAACTCAGAGGTCGATGTTCCTACCTTATCGAATATGCCTGCCTGGGTGCAAAGTGACCTTCCTTCGTTAAGTTTTGAACAGCATATTTATACCAGTGACGGAGAAAGTTGGGTAAAAGTCAATGGCAGAGATCGCTATGAAGGGGACACAATTTCAAATGAATTGGTGTTAAACCATATTTATGCGCAGAAAGTTATTTTAACGTTTAAAGGTGAACAGTTTAGCTTACCTGCACTTTCAAGTTGGTAAGCTAATGTTTAGTCGGTGTTTAGGTTATCTAGCGCTATATTATATACGCTTATTATAAATAGCTAAGTTTAATCAATAAAGGCAGTTTTGAAAAAGCCTAACAAATTAAGATTAAATTCTTCAGGGCGAATACAACAGTCTATTTGATCTTTGTATTTTGATTCACTTAAGTTTATTTCTTTAATAGGGATCGCTTGATTCATCCGTATATTATAAAAAACGCGTACATAAGGGTGTAAAGGTTTTTGCTTATTTAGACGACTAATTAACCCTAATTTACCACTGTTAAGTTTTACTAACGTCCCGACGGGATAAACCCCCATACATTGAATGAAATTTTCAACTAATTCCTCATCATAGCATTCTGGCGCTTCTGCAATGAGTGTTTTAAAGGCATTAATGGGGTGGATACTTTTTTTATAAGGTCGTTCAGAAGTCATAGCGTCGTAGCTGTCGATAATAGCAATCATTCTACCGTATTTTGATATTTCATCTCCCTTAAGTTTCTTCGGATAACCTGAACCATCTAAACGCTCATGATGCTCTCGTATCATGTTAATCGCCATATGAGAAATACTGGGGCTGCTCTCTAGAATTTTTAAGCCAAGTGCTACATGGCTGCGAATAATATTCTGTTCTTTATCTGTTAAAGGATTACGTTTATTTAAAATATCGTTAGGTAATAATACTTTACCAATGTCGTGTAAAAAGGCGCCAAGGGCGAGTTCTTGGATCAAGCGTTTATCAAAGCCCAAATGCTTAGCAAATACTGACATCAAAATTGAAACATTTAGCGAGTGTTCAATGAGGTAAGAGTCTTTCGTTTGAAAGCGAGACATACAGGTCAGTGCATCTTGGTTTCGAAAAATAGAGTCAACCATTGCATTGGTGGTTTCCTCAACCTCAGATACTTGGATTGATTGTTTTTGTTTTATTTGCGAAAGAATTTTTTCTTGCAGTAATTTTGCATTTTTATAAAGATTACTCGCTTTTTTCATTTCACTGTCGAGTGATAGCTCAACTTTTTTAGACGATTTAGTTTTTGTAGAAATAGGGGCTTTAGTTTTTATTTCTGCAAAAACTTTTTCAACATTAACTGTTTGTTTTTGTTTTTCAGGAACAATAACAAGATGGGTAATGTTTGCGTTACGTAATTGCGTAATACTCTCATTACAGGAAATATAGCCTTCAGATTTAATATTAAGATTTTTGTTATCAGAAAACGATTTTACATACATGCCGGGGTTGAGTTGATCGATAGTAATGGTTTTAGTCGTTTCACTCGTAGTTGATTTTGACATATAGGTTGTTGGCTAGTTGAAGAGCTATAGTTGATAATAGCTTATTAATACTGAACATTTTAGATAAATTTTAGTAATATTATTATTTGATAGGGCAGAAAATAAAGCTTCATCAATAAAAATTTGTTAATCATTGATGAAGCATCTGGCTTATTGAGCTTTGATTACTGCCATGCAGGCATTTTTGCTTCGAAAGCTTTTATCTTTTCTAGCTTATTTAATGTCCAACCAACACTGTCTATACCTTGCTCTAAGCAATATTGATGAAATTTATCTAAACTAAACGTGAAACGTAGTTCACCACAGTGAATTTCGTTATTGATTAAATCTACCGTTAATTCGATGTTTTCTTTCGCTGTTTTATTAAATAAAGTCTCAATTTCTTCATCGCTGAGTTTTATGGGTAGTAAGCCAATATTGATACAGTTACCATAAAAAATATCGGCAAAACTCGGTGATATAATAACTTTGAAACCATACTCTTCTAGTGCCCATGGCGCATGTTCTCGACTTGAGCCACAGCCAAAGTTTTCACGGGTAAGTAAAATACTAGCACCTTGGTATTGTGGCTTGTTCAAAATGAATTCAGGGTTGTTTACATGACCTGAAACATCTAAATAACGCCAGTCGTGAAATAAGTGTGGTGCAAAGCCTATCCGCTCTGTTTTTTGTAAAAACTGTTTTGGAATGATCTGATCGGTATCTACGTTTGCTGCATCTAACGGAACAACTAAGCCAGTATGTGTTGTAAATTTTTCCATTATTATATTCCTTGTGAATTCAAGTCAACAAAATGACCGGTAATTGCAGACGCAGCGGCAAGCTCAGGGCTAACTAAGTGTGTTCGACTGCCTCGGCCTTGTCTGCCTTCAAAATTACGGTTGCTGGTTGAAGCACAGCGATCGCCTTCTTCAAGAACGTCATCGTTCATGCCTAAGCACATAGAGCAACCGGGTAAACGCCATTCAAAACCTGCGTTACTAAATATTTTGTCTAAGCCTTCAGCTTCTGCTTGTTCTTTTACGCGATAAGAGCCCGGAACGACGATTGCGTCAACATTAACCGACACTGATTTTCCTTGTGCTTGGTATGTTGCCACAACGCTTGCTGCGGCACGTAAATCTTCAATACGAGAATTAGTGCATGAACCTATAAAGACTTTATTAATGGTAATGTCGGTAATTTTAGTCCCAGCAGTTAAGCCCATATATTTTAATGCGGCGGCGCAAGAGTCTTTTTCTACTTGTTCGGTAAAGTCATCGGGGGATGGCACTACGCTGTCAACCGAGGTGACTTGTCCAGGGGTGGTTCCCCAGGTTATTTGCGCTTTAATATCTTCGGCTTTTAGCGTTAATACCGTGTCAAACTTAGCGCCTTTATCAGTTTTAAAGGTTTTCCAGTCACTTAGCGCTTCAAGCCATACGTCACCTTTTGGCGCATATTCCTTACCTTCTAAATAGTCGAAGGTGGTTTTATCAGGAGCGATTAAACCGGCTTTTGCGCCAAATTCGATGCTCATATTACAAACGGTCATGCGCTCTTCCATGCTCAATGCTTCGATAGCACTGCCGCAGTATTCAACGACATAACCGGTAGCGCCAGCACTGCCAGTTTTGCCGATAATGGCTAAAATGATATCTTTGGCGCTAATGCCTGAGCCTACTTGGCCATTAACTTCAATTCTCATGGTTTTAGCTTTAGTTTGACGCAAGGTTTGCGTCGCAAAAACATGCTCTACTTCGGAAGTACCAATACCAAAGGCTAATGCACCAAATGCACCATGTGTTGCGGTATGTGAATCACCGCAAACGATTGTTGTGCCGGGTAAAGTTAAGCCAAGCTCAGGCCCTATTACATGCACAATGCCTTGGTTTTTATGACCCATGCCAAATAACTCAATACCGAACTCTTTACAGTTTTTCTCTAAGGTTCTTAATTGGTTTGCTGCGCCTTCACCCGCGGCATCAATTTCTATTGAGCGGGTTGAAATGTTGTGGTCCATAGTGGCAATTGTCCGCTCAGGATGGCGAACAGGGCGGTTATGAAACTTTAAATTAGCAAATGCTTGTGGTGAAGTAACTTCATGAATCAAATGACGGTCAACATAAAGTAAGGGTGTTTCACCGGCTTTTTCTTCAACGACATGTTGTTGCCATAATTTTTCATATAATGTGGTGGCTGAATTTTCAAGACTCATCGGTTATGCCTCTGTTATTTTTTGATTAGCACTATTTTGTGTACTACTTTGTTGCGCAATAATTTGTTGGCAAATATAATCACCGACTTCAGCGGTATTTTTAGCCTGGTGTCTTTGGTTTACCGGCAGTAAATCAGCGGTTAGCACGCCATTGTCTAATGCGCTTGCTACGGCGTCTTCAATCGCTTGTGCTGCCGCACTTTCATTTAGGCTATAACGTAGCATAAGTGCTGCTGATAAAATTTGCGCAATAGGGTTAGCAATCCCTTTTCCGGCAATATCAGGCGCGCTGCCACCTGCAGGTTCATACATACCAAAACCGTCGCTATTTAAACTAGCAGAAGGTAATAAGCCCATAGAACCGGTGATCATTGCGCAAATGTCTGAAAGAATATCGCCAAACAAGTTAGGGCATAACAAGACATCAAATTGGTTAGGGTCACGGACCAATTGCATGGCAGCGTTATCTACATATAAATGCTCTAAAGTGACTTCTGGGTATTCAACGGCAACTTCTTCAACCACTTGGCGCCATAATTGACTGGTGGCTAAAACATTGGCCTTATCAACAGAAGTTACTTTATTATTACGTTTTTGAGCAGCCTGAAAGGCTAAATGAGCAATACGTTTAATTTCACGGCGTGAGTAAAACATCGAGTCAAAGCCAGTTTCTTCTTCCCCTTCTCCGCGACGGCCTTTTGGCTCACCAAAGTAAATATCGCCTGTTAACTCGCGAATAACCAGTACATCAAAGCCTTGTTCTGAAATATCACTGCGTAATGTTGATAACGAAGACAAAGCGGGTTGTAAGGTCGCAGGACGCATATTACAGAACAAATCAAAACGGCTACGTAAGCCTAATAATGCACAACGTTCAGGTTGCTGTGTAGGGGGTAAGTTTGCCCATTTTGGGCCGCCAACAGAGCCAAATAAAATCGCATCAGCTTGTTCACAACCTTGCATGGTTTTATCAGGAAGGGCATTGCCGTGAATATCAATGGCAGCACCACCAACATCATAATCTTGGGTCGATATTTCAATACCAAATGCTTTTGCAACGGTAGTTAACACTTTTTTAGCTTCAACCATGACCTCAGGTCCGATGCCATCTCCGGCTAATATTGCTATGTTTGACATGTTCTTTATACCTTTAAGTAAATCTTATTATTAGTGTATTTATAACGAAGCTTGTACTTCATTTTTTAGTTCGCTTTTTATTTCATTGATGGTGATCGCACGATGAATATTATTCAGTGCGTGGATCAAGGCTTTTGCTGAGGCGTCAATAACATCGGTGGCTAAACCATAGCCGTGAAACTTTCTGCCTTGCCAAGCAACCACTAAGTCAGCTTTACCTAAACCGTCTTCACCTTCACCTTTGTTTGATATTTTGTAATCAGCGACCTCAAAGTCAATATCAACGGCTTTTTTAATGGCACGATATAGAGAGTCAACGGGACCATTACCAGTTTCAGAAACAATATGGCTCTCTTTGCCTGCTAATAACTTAATACTTGACGTTGAAAACTCTCCACCACCACATTGCACGTTTAATGTTTCTAAATGATAGAATTCTTGTTCTTCACCTTGTTGTTGAATATTAAAATGCAACGCTTCTAGGTCATCATCAAAGACTTGACCTTTTTTATCGGCTAACGCTAAAAAATCACTGTATAACTCTTCTAAATCAAACTCTGTGTCGGTATACCCTAAACTTGCCATGCGGTGCTTAATAACGTGGCGACCACTACGAGATGTTAAGTTTAATTTTGTTTTACTGATGCCGACACTTTCTGGGGTCATAATTTCATAGGTATTGCTGGCTTTTAACATGCCATCTTGGTGTATACCTGACGAGTGACTAAAAGCGTTACCGCCAACAATCGCTTTGTTTAATTGCACGGGCATATTACATAACTGGCTGACTAACTTTGAGGTGCGAGCAATTTCTTGATGGTTGATATTAGTGTGTACATTTAAGAAGTCTTGGCGGGTTTTCATTATCATGGCGACTTCTTCTAACGAACAATTGCCGGCGCGTTCACCTATACCGTTTATGGTACATTCGATTTGCCTTGCACCCGCTTGTACCGCAGCCATTGAGTTGGCAACAGCCAAACCTAAATCGTTATGGCAATGTACTGAAATTACCGCTTGGTCAATATTTGGCACACGATTAAATAACTGGGTAATAATACCGCCAAATTCATTAGGTAGGGTATAGCCCACCGTATCAGGAATATTGATGGTTGTTGCTCCGGCTTTTATCGCGCTCTCAACCATACGGCATAAATTGTCGATAGGGGTGCGGCCAGCATCTTCACAAGAAAACTCTACATCGTCAGTGAATTTTCGGGCAAATTTAACCGCATGTATCGCCATTGCTTCAACATCGGCAAAATCTTTTTTTAATTTTTGCTGAACATGAACATCTGATGTAGAAATAAACGTATGGATACGAAATTGGTCAGCGACTTTTAACGCATCTGCACAAGCTTGAATATCTCCTTCAACAGCTCGAGCTAAAGCACAGACACGGGAGTTTTTAATAGTACGGGCAATTTCTTGCACCGATTTAAAATCGCCAGGTGACGATACAGGAAAGCCAACCTCCATCACGTCAACACCTAAACGCTCGATAGCTAGCGCAATTTGCAATTTTTCATGTACCGAAAGGCTCGCATTTAATGCCTGTTCTCCATCACGTAAAGTGGTATCAAAAATAATTACGTTGTTGTCCATGTTTATTCCTTAATATTGGTGTGTACTTATGCCATTCGCTCTTTACCTAAAATGCGGGTATAAAAAAACCCGCGGTAATGTGCGCGGGTTTTAATGTTTATTATAAATTTACAACAATAAAAAACCTATCCGCGCACCATTAATGCGAGGAGGAGGTTAATGCGAATAGCATTTATTATGTTAAAAGTTGTTGTCATCAAATTCATCTTATTAGTTTGGTTTAACTCGTTAGAGTAAACAGTCATCTATTAATAACGCATATACTCTAACACTGTCAAATGAAATATTATTAAGCTTTAGATACTTTAGTTATATCGTTAACACTACATATTATATTCAACCATAAATGAAGCAGTAATGTCTGATTCATTACTTATGTCATCGTCAAAAGTTGATTGACTTAGCTCTGTTGCCAACGTAAAACGCCAATTTTTATAATCATGTTGAATACTGCTTGATACCATCCAAACTTGCTCAGCAATACTGGTTACCGTATTTCCGATAATAGGATTATTAGGAGCTTTGTCTTGATTATCATAATTTAAATCTAAATAACGTATTTTGGCCGTGAGCCGAGTATTTATATCTAGCTGAGAAATAGTGCCTAACACGTACGTTTTTGAATCGTTATCATAAGTGCTGCCGAGAGTACGGCCATTATAACGCATACCTGTAGCATAACTTGAGTGTTCATAATAGCAATCACCGATATTATCTCTCATTGTACCGCAATCAGCCAAGCTGTCGGTTACTTCAAAAAAAACAGTGCTGGGTTTGCCAAAAACAGTTAAGTGAGCGTCAAAACCAACTTGTGGCTGTGCTTTTGTGACATAGTTAAATGTGCCTTCACTACCATCTTCAGCAAATTTTTGTCCGTAAAAACTCATCGGAGTAGAAAATAAATTAAAACTGTAACGAAAATCATAGCCAGCTTGCTGATTAGCAGGGTTGAGGGTGCTTTCATCACAAACGACATCATCAACACCGCAGTTCGTTCGGCCAATAAGTATATCTCCAAAAGTTGATAAACTTTGAGAGCGCCCATCACCTCCCCATTGTGCTAAACGAGTAATACCAACTTCTAAATTTTTAAACGGTTTTAAATTTAATCTAAAGCCCCAAAGCAAGGTGTTTTTAATTACGCGGTTATCGTCCATTTTTCCTATAAAACTGGTAACCGTCCATGGGATCTCAAATTCAGTGAAAGGTACAATGAACGGCTCGGCTGATTTTCGCGAAATGGCAAGTGCTGTAATTGGGCGGGCATTATTGGTTAAACTTAAACTCGTATCCCAAGTTGGTCCATACCAGCGGTTCTGTCGACCAAAAGAAAGTACCCAATTCCCCACAAAGGCAGCAATGTAGCTTTCATCTAAACGAGTTTTTTCGCCATCAATAGGATCATGGGTATAGCTTGGGGAAAACTTAGCCGCAATATTTTTGAACATCATACTTGAGTGAACACTGATACTGTTTTTATCACTGACCTGTTCGCCAAATGTTGTGAAACGTTTGTTTTCAAAGCCAATTTGTGCTTTTACACGCGTTTGGTTTTGGCTGGCTAGTTTAAATTGACGCATAATATAATAATAAGCACTTTGCTGATTAGAGCTTAAATTATTGGGGTTTACGTTTTTTATATCGCGAATTATATCGTGCCACATTAATGGATAAGTGGTTACGGGCGTAATAATATAGCCCGTGTCAGCTAATAACTGAATGTTAGCTTTTAAGTAAATATCTGAAGTGTCGATCCAAGGCTCAGCTAAAGCAGATGTGCTTAAGGTTATACCTGCCGCTAAAATTAGCGCAGTAAAAATAGATTTAGAAGATAACATGCGAGAAAATATCCATTCAATAGTTTTACAGATCCCATCTGGTTTTATAAAGGAAAGTGTATATTAAGATATAAAAATTGAATTATACGTGTTTTCATCCCTGTTATATAGAGGTAAAATAGTGATAATTAACAGGTCTTTATTTTATTAGATAAGTTGAAAGTTTCATGGCTACAAAACGTTATTTGTTTTATATTTCTCAAAATTACGCTTATGCTATTTTGCGACCTTTGCAAAGTGCTATCTTAGCGAGAGGCGAGCAAGTCGCTTGGTTTTTAGAGGGAAAAGAAGTTAACGCTGACCTACTAAACGTTGATGAATATCGATTAACATCCATTGATGAAATAAAAAACTATAACCCAGTGGCTGTTTTTTATCCTGCTAACATAGCACCTACTTTTTTACCGGGTATTAACGTTGCTATCTTTCATGGTTTTGATGCGGGTAAAGTTGATAAAAAAGGCAATAATGATCATTTTAAAATTAGAAACTGCTTTGATCTTTATTGTACCCAAGGGCCAAGCACCACCGAAGCCTTTTTAGCTTTAGCTAAGCAACATAAACATTTTAAAGTCACTGAAACTGGATGGTGTGCGCTAGACCGGTTATATTTAAAGGATGAAAGTCAGAAAGCTAATAAGCCAACGATTCTTTTATGCTCTACTTTTTCAAAAAAACTTTCTTGTGCTCCTCACTTATTTGACACAGTAAAAAGGCTCAGTCAGACAGGTAAATGGAATTGGCTCGTACAGTTCCATCCTAAAATGCCAATCGAAATTGTTAATCAATATAAATCAATTCAAAATGATCATTTATCTTTTGTTGAAGCCGATGATGTTATTCCACTATTACAAAAAGCGGATGTTATGGTTTGTGATACATCGTCGGTGTTAATTATGTTTTTATTATTAGGTAAACCTGTGGTGACCTATAATAATATAGCGCCTGAAAATTACTTGTTAGATATAGACAATGTTGAATTATTGGAGCAAACCATTGAAACAGCATTACAAAAACCGACTCAGTTAATGGAACATATTAAACATTTTATTAAGATGACTCATCCATACAATGACGGCAACTCTTCAGTTAGAGTCTTAAGTGCCGTTGATGAAGTATTATCTTGTACATTAGCGTTAGATAAAAAACCAATAGATTTTTTTAGACAATTCAAAATGCGTAAAAAACTAAACTATTGGCAATGGTAATCCCCGCCCTCTAAATCGGTGTCACTATCTTAAGTCATAGATAAAGTGATAAAACGCGACACTGAATTTTTCGTACAAAAAAGCCACTTTAACATCAGAAAATATAATCGATGATAAAATGGCTTTTTGAGTTGAAAGTGGAGTAGAGCGTTACTTCCAATTATCCATAGAGCCTTTGCGACGAGCGGCAAGTCTTGGCAGAATTAAGCCTAAAAGTAGGCCAATGACTAATACAATGGCACCATTAAAAAACCATTCTTTTTTGATATTAGTATCTTGATCTTTTAATTTTGAACGCGTAACCATCAAGGTTTTATTTAATTGACTTATTTCGTTGTTAAGCTGAGCTTTTTCACTGCTAAGATTTTCAATGGTATTTTTAGCTTGAGCAAGCTCTTCAGACATGCTGTCTGTGTTACTCGTCGTATTTGCTAGTCTTTCGTTAAGCTCGGCAATAACAAAGCGTAAACCTGGCTTTAATGATATGTATTTACTTTCAACCCATACCTTACGGTTTTTATCATCGATAATTTCGGTGTAATCATTTTCATACTGCCCCGTTACCTTTACTTCCGTACCTGAATTTATACTGCCTAAAATGCGATAATTATTACCTGCGCCTGAATGCATATAAATAAATAAGTCGTCTGAAATATATCCAGAATCAAGGTTGGAGGGGGCGTCTTCTGCAAGAAGGGAGAAAGATAAACTAAGGGCTAAGCCAACCAATAAAGCTTTTATTATTTTCATGAAACTACCATTAACGTTTAGAGAATTATTAATAGCAAAATACTAGGGCTTTGGAGGATTGATAGCAAGTTAAGTTTACGAACATTAAGGTTTTTTTGGTAAAAAAGGTTTTATTATCGATATTTTTGGATCAAAGCAATGTTAGCTACTTGTTTTCATATGTTGCTGTTGTAAACTCTGGATGTTGACATGACGAAAAACTTATTGGAAGAATATGGTTACCGAAATTGAGCTCAAGTATTTTGTAACGAGTGATAATACCCCAAAAAATATTACCCAGCTATTTAGCGAGCAGCAGCTTTCATTTAACTGTGTAACAAAGCAATTATCAAATTGTTACTACGATACGGCTAATTTAGATTTTCGCCATCATGATATGGGACTTAGAATTAGAGGCTGTGATGGTCAATTAGAGCAAACCATAAAAACTGCGGGTGTGGTGATTGCAGGCTTGCATCAACGACCCGAGTATAATGTTAACATCAGTCATAATTTCCCTGAACTGGCTTTATTTCCTGCTAATATTTGGTCGCCTAAACAAAAAGTAGCACAACTGCAAGAATCGTTGATACCGCTTTTTTCAACTGACTTTACCCGTATTATTTGGTTAGTCACTTTATCATCAGGTTCGGTGATAGAAGTGGCCTTTGATCAAGGTGATATTAGTAGTGATGGCAGAAGTGAAAAAATTTGTGAGCTTGAATTAGAGCTAGTAAGTGGCACAACATCAGATCTACTCTTTCTTGCAAAACTCCTATTTTCAGTCATATCAGTAAGACCCAGTAGCCAAAGCAAGGCAGCGCGGGGATATCGTTTATGGAAAAACACTAAGGCAAACTATGAAAAGCCCGTCACTGATGCTTTGCCCATTGACCGTAGCTTATCTATTTTAAATGCATTCTCTACAGGCATTAATCATTGTTTGGTGCACTTACATGACCATATTGAACATTATATAACAGCGCCAAGTTTAGTAGAGTTAGAAAAAGTCACCGAAACCTTAGCGTTAATTCGCCACGGCTTTTGGCTTTTTGCCGACTACCTTCCTGAAGGCTCAGTAAAAATTCGTGATGAATTAAGTTATTTTGTTCATTTACTTTCGTGGGTTGATAATGCGGTTAATTTACAAGAACTCACGAATAAAACGGGTAACTATCGACGTAAGCTAAATTATAGTGAGCAATTAGTAGAACAATTAAGAATTGAGAAACGCCGTCTTCCTACCAGTGATAATGTCATTGAGCTACTTCATGGTAAGCGTTTTAATACATTGCAAGCTAATTTGCTGGCAATGCTTTTAACTGAGCCATCTGAACTTAATGACGCGTTATTAACTTTCGCGCAGCAAAGCTTAACAAAAAGTATGTCAGTCTTATTTGCCAATAGCATAAACAAAGAGTCACTCTCTAGTGAAGAATACTTGTCGCAAGCAAAGTTATTGAATCGCAGTTTATTAACGGGAACTTGGTTTGGTTTATTGTTCGATGAAGAAGAACGTAAGCAATATCGAACACCTTGGTTGGATATTCAACAAGGGATCAGTGAATTACAAACCTTGTGGATTATTCACCAGCAGCTACAAACGTTAGATGAGAAACCCAAAAAACTCGTTTCATGGCAAGGAAGTAAAGTAGAAGGGTTGTTAATAGCGTTAGACAGCTCTAGAAAAATAGCACTGACAATGAAGTCTTATTGGCTAGATGAGTCGTAATCGTTTTATTGTAATATCGTAAGTGTTGTATAGATTTTTATAACATGTTGTTGAAAATAATAAGTAGGGTCATAATTTCATGAAGTGGGTTGTTAAATTCGGTGTGTTGTTAAGTAGTTTTATAACGTTTGTAAGTTGGGGGAGTGTTTATAATCTGCCTTCTTCTGATTCCCGGTTGATTGGAGAGCAAGTGGTTCACAAAGCAATAAAGGGCGATTACTTTCAAGCGTTAGCTGAAAACTATAATGTTGGCTTTTTCGCGTTACTCGCCGCTAACCCTAATGTTGATCCTTTTTTACTTGAACCAGGCAGTGACATCGTCATTCCAAAACAGATGCTTTTACCCTTTGGTAAGCGTGAAGGTATTGTGATCAATCTTGCTGAACTGCGTTTGTATTATTACCCTAAGGGAGAAAAGTTAGTCTATGTATTTCCTGTTGGTATTGGCCGGGAAGGTCTCGAAACACCCCATTTAACCAGTACTATTGGTGAAAAACGTAAAGACCCTACTTGGCGACCAACACAAGAAATGCGCGCTCGTTACTTTGCAGAGCATGGTAAAGAAATGGTCAAAGAAGTTCCGGCAGGGCCCAATAACCCGTTCGGTAAATATGCACTACGTATTGGCACCAGTGAGTATTTACTTCACGGTACCAATAAACGTTTTGGCATTGGTATGCGTGCAAGTTCTGGCTGTATTCGCATGTATGACAATGATATTGAATGGTTATATAACAACATTGCTGTTGGCACCCCTATTCGTATATTAGAGCAGCCAATTAAAATGTCTTATGAACAAGATGGACAAAAAATAGAACTTCATAGCCCGTTAACCCCTGACGGTGGTGCAGAAGTTAAGTTAACGATGACAGATGCTATTAAGCAATTTGTTGGCGGTGATGAGGAAATGCTAACAAAAATAGGTCAGTTACTCGACAACCCACAAGGTGTTGTTGTTTCATTAAATTGAGCTAAAGGGATAATGTCAATGAGCATGAAATCAACCCATTAGTATCAACCCAAGCTCCATCAGAATGAATTAAAACGTCGTCAGTATGAACTCAAGCTCCATCAGAATGAACTAAAACGTCGTCAGTATGAAGCCAAACTCCGTCATCCTGAACTTGTTTCAGGATCTCTTTCTTAACAACGAGAAGAGCAGATACTGAAATAAATTCAGCATGACGAGAATGATACTGAAATAAATTCAGCATGAACTCAAGCTCCATTAGCATGAACTAAAGCTCCGTCAGTATGAAGCCAAACTCCGTCATCCTGAACTTGTTTCAGGATCTCGTCCTTAACAACTTAAAGAGCAGATACTGAAATAAATTCAGCATGACGAGAATGATACTGAAATAAATTCAGCATGAATCCAAACCCCATCAGTATGAACTCAAGCTCCATCAGAATGAATTAAAACGCAATCAGTATGAAGCCAAACTCCGTCATCCTGAACTTGTTTCAGGATCTCGTCCTTAACAACTCAAAGAGCAGATACTGAAATAAATTCAGCATGACGGGAATGATACTGGAATAAATTCAGCGTGACGAGAATGGATAATTACAAAAGATCTGAGGTTTTTGAATTCAGTATGACAACAATTTCGTTCATTTGGGTATTATCGGGGCTGTAATAGGTTTTGTTATGCGGTCAAATGATGGATCGTTAATGTGACAATAAAAAAACGAGACTGATTAAGTCTCGTTGCTATTTTTTATATTATATTATCAGCATACTAATGAAGAATACGTGCGCGAATTGTGCCATCAATCTGCTTTAATTCACGTAATGCAAGCACACTATCTTGCGCTTCGATATCAATAACCACATAACCAATTTGATCATCTGTTTGCAAGTACTGTGCAGCAATATTAATATTGTGTTTTGCAAAGGCTTGGTTAATCTGGGTTAACACACCCGGTTGGTTACGATGAATATGTAATAAACGACTCGTACCTGTATGCTCTGGTAAAGAAACTTCAGGGAAGTTAACCGCTGA
The DNA here is from genome assembly GCF_014076955.1 of Colwellia sp. Bg11-12. Lineage (NCBI taxonomy): Bacteria > Pseudomonadati > Pseudomonadota > Gammaproteobacteria > Alteromonadales > Colwelliaceae > Colwellia > Colwellia sp. Bg11-12. Next base: position 111,446 of record NZ_JACGUZ010000075.1, on the reverse strand, counting down.
AAGTGTTGAACCGTTGTCAGAATACTTAGCCAGTTTACTGGCTACTTCTAAGCCAATATTTGACTGAGCTTCCTTAGTACTACCACCAATGTGCGGTGTTAAAATAACATTGTCAAATTCGCGTAAGGGTGAAATAAATTCTTCATCATTACCTTTGGGTTCAACAGGAAAAACGTCAATAGCAGCGCCCGCAACTTTTTTACTTTTTAGCGCTTGTGCCAGAGCATCAATATCAACGACGGTGCCACGAGAAGCATTAATAAAAATAACACCATCTTTCATGATTGAAAATTCTTTTGCTGCCATCATGTTTTGAGTTTGAACCGTTTCAGGCACGTGCAAACTAACCACATCAGCTTCTTGTAATAAAGCTTTTAAACTCGGTGCTTGACTCGCATTACCTAAGGTAAGTTTAGTTTCGACATCATAAAAGCGAACACGCATACCTAACGTTTCAGCTAAAATACCTAACTGTGTACCAATATGGCCGTAGCCTATAATACCTAACGTTTTCCCGCGAGCTTCTACAGAGCCTGCCGCAGATTTATGCCAGACACCACGATGTGCTTTAGCACTCTTTTCAGGAATGCCACGTAATAATAGTAAGGTTTCACCCAAAACTAATTCAGCAACAGAGCGGGTATTTGAAAAAGGTGCATTAAATACCGGAATACCGCGCTTTTGAGCCGCTTTAATGTCAACTTGGTTAGTACCAATACAGAAACAACCAATAGCGGCAAGTTTCTTGGCATGGCTTAAAACATGATCTGTTAACTGAGTGCGTGAGCGAATACCAATAAAGTGGACATTAGCAATTTTTTTGATTAAATCTTCTTCAGCGAGCGATGTACTTATACATTCAATATTGCTGTAGCCTTTCATTTTTAACTCTTCAATAGCGCTAGGGTGAACGCCTTCAAGTAATAAAATTTTAATTTTTTCTTTTGCTAATGAATTATTGCTCATTTGTCTAATATCTCATGTAGGACTATATAGGTACATTGCCTTAACCATCTATAAAGCATTTAGATGGCTAGATTTCTAAACTAGCATATAGTGTATAAACTCTAAAGATTTATTTTATGAGTTTTGCGCCATCTTTAGTGCCTAAAATTAAAACATCGGCACCGCGAAGGGCAAACAAACCATTAGTAACAACACCTACAATGGCATTAATATCGTTTTCAAGCTTTTTAGGATCAATTATCTCTAAGTTATGCACATCGAGAATCACACAACCGTTATCGGTAATTACGCCCTGACGGTAAACCGGGTCACCACCTAACTTAACAAGCTCGCGCGCTACATAGCTACGTGCCATAGGAATCACTTCTACCGGTAGTGGAAACTTCCCTAGCATGTTTACTTGCTTACTTTCATCGGCAATACAGATAAATGTTTTTGCTACGGCAGCGACAATTTTCTCTCGGGTTAGTGCAGCACCACCACCTTTTATCATCGACAGATATTGAGTGATTTCATCAGCGCCATCAACATAAACATCAATGCTACCCACATCGTTCAATTCAAACACTTCGATACCATGGGCTTTTAATTTTTGAGTCGACACTTCTGAGCTAGAAACTGCGCCTTCAATGTTGTCTTTGATTGTTGCTAGCGCGTCAATAAAGTGATTAACAGTAGACCCTGTGCCTACGCCAACAATGGTATCGTTTTTAATAAATTCGAGTGCTTTAAATGCAGCCGCTTTTTTCATTTCATCTTGTGTCATGTTTATCCTAAATAGTTGGAGACTCATTAATCAGAAGTATATCAGCAGATGATTAAATGTCGAAGTGATAGCTGGTTGTAGGGGTGATAATTTTAAGTAGGGGAATATCCCAAATTTCACAGGGTATTTTTTCAACTTTTTGACAGTCATGCGCTAAGCCAATAGGTAAAGGTTTAGTCTGTTGGTTTTGCTTATATTGAGCATACCAAGTAGCAAGGGTTCGGTCATAAAAGCCTCCGCCCATGCCCAGTCTATTGCCGTATCGGTCAAAGGCGACTAATGGCGTAAATATTATATCCAGGTTCGCGACAGTTATTATATGTCGCACATCAAGTTTAGGTTCTAAAATACCATATTTATTTTTAATAAGAGCAGACGTTTCTGTATAGTGTAAAAAGAGTAAATTCCCTTTACTAAAGGGGTGTATTACGGGCAAATAAACAGCGATGTTATTTTCCCAGCACCAGTTAATAAAGGGTTGTGTGTTCAGCTCTCCGTCATTAGCTAAATAAATTGCTATTTTTTTTATATTCTTCAAGACTTGTTGATTAATCAATTTTTTACATAATAAAAGTGATTGTTCATGTTGATGTAGCGCATTAATTTCGCTGCGTCTATGCCGAACTTCTTGACGAATAGTGTCTCTTTTTTCCATGATATTTAATTCACCTAAAAGTATGAATAGCTTATCTTTTAATAAACGTGTGTAAGCAAAAATTAGCTATAAAAAAGCCAACAATAAAGTTGGCTTTTCAGAGTCTAGTTAACAATTACTAAGCGTTAATTAGGCGTTAGTACTTGCCGTTGAACCATTCGCTTTATTAGCCGCGATTGCTTCTTCTGAATCATCAGGTAAGTTTTCCCAAAATCTAGATTTGAAACCAACCAGTAAAATAATGATACCAATACCAATACTGAATAAGCTTACTTGAATGTAAAGAGAAGGAATTTGCGCGACGTTATTTGGATCATAGTTACCCGCTAACAAACCAGAAATAATATTACCGATTGAATAGGTTAATACAAAAACACCCATCATTTGTCCAGCGAAACGCTTCGGAGATAATTTACTTACGGCACTTAATGCCACAGGGCTCAAGCAAAGCTCACCAACGGTGTGCAAGAAGTAAGTTGCGACTAACCAATAAGGCGCTACTTTCATGCCTGATGCCGCATACTGCGCAGCAAAAAACATCACGATAAAACCACTGGCCATAATAATTAAACCAAAAGCACATTTTATACCGTAAGAAGGGCTGACCAATCTTTTACCTAAGTTAATCCATAGAGCGGCAAAAAAAGGTGAGAGTAAAACGATAAAAAACGAGTTGGTCATTTGGAACCACCCCGTAGGTATTTCAAATGATCCCACTATACGGTCAGTATAATCACGTGCAAATAAGTTGAGTGAAGAACCTGCTTGTTCAAAGCCAGACCAAAAACAAGCTGAGGCAACACAAATAAGTAATAACGCCCAAAGCTTTTTCTTCTCATTAGGTGTAATTGAGCTACCAAAATAAATAACCGCGTAATAAATAACAAATATCAGAGAAAATGCTACGGCAACATACTGGGCAACAGTAACAGGTTTAATGGTTAATACGCCCTGAAATACAGCAACAGTTACCAGAGCAATAACCGCTAAAACGACGCCAATAACCGTCCAGCTTGTTCTTTGTGCTTTAGCTGATAACGGATATACAGGCTCTTCACCTACACCGTTAAGTTTCGGGGTAGTCATTTTGTATTGAATTAAACCTAACGCCATACCGATGGCTGCTGCGCCAAACGCCCAGTGCCAGCCAACATTTTCCATTAAGTAACCACAAACAGCATAACCAATAACAGAACCTAAATTAATACCCATATAATAAAGGGCATAGCCACTGTCACGACGAACATCTTTATCTGAGTATAATTGACCAACCATAGCGCCAATATTCGGTTTTAATAAACCGGTACCTAAAATTACGACGATTAAACCAATAAAAAAGGTGGTGTCATTAGGAATAGCGAGAATGATATGGCCAATCATAATGATTATCGCGCCATACCATACTGCTTTTTGTCCGCCTATTAAACGGTCAGCAATCCAGCCACCCGGTAAGCCCATAAAATAAACACTACCGGTATATAAACCATATATAGCAGCTGCAGAAGCGACGGTTAAACCTAAGCCTCCTTCTTGTAAGGTTGCGGTCATAAATAATACAAGTAGCATACGCATACCGTAATAACTCATGCGCTCCCACATTTCTGTGATGAAAAGCGTTTGTAACCCTGCCGGATGGCCAAAAAAAGAACCTGAATCAGGTTTGCTCATAAAAAATTCCTCTAAGATAAGTGTAAATTACAGTTAAATATTATTATTTTAATTCGCTAAAAACATTTTAAAATATTGAAATAAGTTCTTTGCGCTGTAATTATTGTCAAATTTATTTGCGAAAGTCAGCGTGTGTTATACCTGTGCTTGCTATGAAAGGCAATAGTTTGACACCGAGATTTGATTAAGCAGATGTAATGTTTTAGTTACCATTGTTTACGTGTGGCAAACAAAATAACCCATTAATAGACAAGATAATACAGAATGCGTTTACTTTTTACAGGGTAAAAAAGTTACTTTATTCAATAGGTCGTTGCTGATAAACTCCGAAGGTTAATTTTTGCAGCTTATTTAAGTCAATATATTGATTTGTTGTATTTTACTTATTTTATGTACTTACTTTACGTTTTAGAATTTTTAGCTAACTTTTTATCTTGAATTTATAGGAAATTTATTGCGCCAATGATGAATATTATTCGCTATGTTATAGCAGCCTCTCTACTTTTTACGCTTTCTTTGAATTCATATGCACAGGAGGTGTCTGCTCAACAAATAGAACAATTTAAAAAGCTACCTAAATCTCAGCAACAAGCGTTAGCTAAAAGTATGGGGGTTGACTTAAGTGCCATCGAAGCACAATTAGCCGGACAAAGCACTCAACAAGGACCGGTAAATACGCCAATCATTCCACGCACTTTAAACGGCGATAATACGAACAATCAAAATGAAGACGAATCAGATGAGCAAAAGAATGCAGATAATCTGTTCAAAAAGCTTCCCCGTTTCGGTTTAGACGTTTTTGCGAATGCTCCTTCAACATTTTCGCCGGTAATGGATATCGCTATTCCTGAAGGTTATATTTTAGGCACAGGGGATTCAGTCTCTGTACAAGTGTTTGGTAAAGAAAACCGCGAAATGAACTTAACGGTAAGTCGTGAAGGAGAGTTGGTTTTTCCTACTTTTGGACCAATAAAAGTGGCAGGTCTCACTTTTTCAGAGCTAAAAAAATTCGTTGTTAATAAAGTTAAACAAAAAATTATTGGCGTTGATGTTGTTGTCAGTCTTACAGAACTGCGTTCAATGCGTGTTTTAGTCATGGGCGCTGCTTATAAACCAGGGCCATATACGCTCAGTTCTTTGTCTTCAGTAACTCATGCCATTTTTGCCGCGGGTGGTATAAGTGATATTGGTTCATTAAGGAACATCGAAGTTAAGCGTGGTGGTAAACTTATTCAAAAAGTAGATCTATATGAACTACTGATTGACGGTGATTCATCAAGTGATATTTTATTACAATCAGGCGATGTTGTTTTAATTCCTGCTCAAGGAGCAAGTGCATCGATATTTGGTGAAGTTCGTCGTCCTGCTATTTATGAATTAGCTGAAAAGGATAGTTTTGATTCTGTTATTGCCATGGCTGGTGGCTTATTGCCTTCTGCCTACCCTAACTCAGCGACTGTAGAAAGATATAACAGCAGCAACTTGCGAAGCATCATCAATATCGACCTATCAAATGAAAATGAGAGTGCAAAAGCCGTTGAGCCTGGTGACTATATTCGCATTTTGAAAAGCTCAGACATGTATGCTCAATCAATTACCCTCATTGGCGCGGTAGCCAGACCAGGGAAATATCAGTGGCATAAACAGCTGCAATTGTCTGATGTTATCAGTAATGCCGACTCGCACTTACTGCCTTATGCCGACCTAAATTACGGTATTATTGTAAGAGAGATAGATAGCGCGCGTAATATTGAAATATTGCAGTTTAACTTAGCCGAGGTTTTTGCTGATAACAACTCTATAAATAATATTCAACTAAATACCAATGATAAAATCATTGTTTTTTCAAGTGCGATCACCTTATCAGATGAGCAATTTTTATTAGATGAACTTGCTTATACACAAGAAGAACTCTTGGCGAAAGAAAGAAATTTAGTCATTAAAAGTGATAAGCGGAAAAAGTTTTGGAATAAATATGGTAAAGAAAGCCTTGTGGCGAACAGTGCTGATGAAGAGGTTCAACAATCTATTAACGAAATTAGTGGTGGTGTAACAAAAGACATTGTCAATGTTCGTGAAATGGCCTTGTTTTCTCGTCAACGTTTATTGGTGCCCATCGTTAATAAACTACGCCAACAAGCAGGCTCTGGCGAACCTATTCAGTTGGTTGAAGTTGACGGAGAAGTTAAATTCCCAGGTGTTTATCCACTCGGGAAATATTCACGGGTTAATGACTTAATTATAGCGGCTGGCGGCGTTAAAGAATCAGCGTACTTGTCACGAGCTGAATTAACGCGTAACGAAATGGATGGCATTAGTGCTGTAAAGATATCAAAAAACATTCAACTTGCTAACGCACTTCAACAAGTCGATGAAGACAACATTATACTAAAAAGTAAAGACCGTTTAAATGTACATCGCATTCCTGCTTGGAGTGAAAACCACGTTATCGAGTTACGAGGTGAAGTACTTTTTCCGGGTAAATATACCGTTCGCCGTGGTGATAAACTGTCTAGTGTTATTAAAAAAGCGGGTGGTTTAACATCGTTCGCTGATCCCAATGGCTCAGTATTTTCAAGGGTGAAATTAAAACAACTAGAGAAACAAAACTTAATCAAAGTGAGTGCAGACTTACGTATAGAAATGGCAACGAAGTCATTGTCAAGCAATAGTGCGGTTACCTCTTATACTGAAATACAATCGCTACTTGCTGATTTAACTAAAGTAGAGCCCGTTGGGCGTTTGGTCATCAACTTACCACGGGTTATTGCGAGTAATGATTATGATGTTGCTGTTGAAGGGGGCGATATTCTCTACATTCCAACAATGAAAGACTCTGTTAATGTTATGGGACAGGTACAAGTTAATAGTTCTCATATGTTTGACTCATCACGAAGCGTTGAACAATATATTGCACAAAGCGGTGGCTTGAAAAAACGTGCCGACGATGAAAGAATTTACATTATTTCGTCAAACGGCAGTATCAGAATGCTCCAAGAAAGTAATTGGTTTGCGGGTACTAGCGACTCAGCGCTAAAACCAGGAGACTCTATTGTAGTGCCACTCGATTCTGAGTACATGAATAGCTTAACGCTTTGGACAACGGCAACCACCATTATGTACAACACCGCAGTAGCAGTCGCTGCGATTAGTGGAATTTAAACTCTTTTTATAAAAATTCAAAATGGAATGAATAAAGATGATCAACGATTTAAGTGAAGTAAAATTAGCGATAATTGGTTTAGGTTATGTAGGCTTACCTTTAGCGGTAGAGTTTGGTAAAAAATATCCAACCTTAGGTTTCGATATTAATATGCCAAGAATTAAAGAACTACAAAGTGGTACAGATCGTACACTAGAAGTGAGTGATGAAGAGCTTGCCGAAACTAAAGCGTTATCTTACTCATGCACCGTCGATGATTTAAAAACGTGCAATGTATACATCGTTACGGTTCCAACACCTATAGATGAACATAAACAACCTGATTTAACCCCATTAATTAAAGCCAGCGAAATGCTGGGTAAAGTAATTAATAAAGGCGATATTGTTATTTATGAATCGACGGTTTACCCCGGCGCTACAGAAGAGTCGTGTATTCCTGTTGTAGAACAGTTTTCAGGATTAACGTTCAATACCGATTTTTTTGCGGGTTACTCACCGGAACGTATTAACCCAGGCGATAAAGAACATCGGGTTATTAATATTTTAAAAGTAACTTCAGGTTCAACACCTGAAATAGCTGAATTTGTTGACCAACTCTACCGCTCTATTATTATTGCTGGCACGCACAAAGCCAGTTCAATAAAAGTGGCAGAAGCGGCTAAAGTGATTGAAAACACCCAGCGCGATGTCAATATTGCATTGATTAATGAATTATCAATCATTTTTAACAAACTAGGTATCGACACATTAGAAGTACTAGAAGCTGCAGGTACAAAATGGAACTTTTTACCCTTCCGTCCGGGGCTAGTCGGTGGTCATTGTATTGGTGTTGACCCTTATTATTTAACCCATAAAGCACAATCGGTGGGTTATCACCCTGAAATGATTTTAGCTGGCCGTCGCTTAAACGATGGTATGGGTGCCTATGTGGTTTCTCAACTGGTTAAAAAAATGCTGAAAAATCGTATTCAAGTTGAGGGAGCCAATGTATTAGTAATGGGCTTAACTTTTAAAGAAAACTGCCCTGATTTACGTAATACTAAAATTGTTGATATTGTTAGCGAGCTAAAAGAATATAATATAAATGTCGATATTACCGACCCTTGGTGTTCAAGTGAAGCTGCAGAACATGAATATGGCTTGTCGCTAAACCAAACACCGAAAGCAGATACTTATGACGCAATAATTTTAGCGGTATCTCATGACCAGTTTAAAAAGCTGGGAGCTGAAAATATTCGCAAGTTGGGTAAGAAGAACCATGTCCTTTATGATTTGAAATATTTACTACCCAAAGATAGTGTGGATATGCGTTTGTAGCGTTAGTTATCTTTTAAGTAAATATCCCCTCATGTAAATAGATATAATGATCCTGAAGTTTTTTCAGGATCTCAAAACAAATAAATAAAGGAAACTAATGTCTCGTTTTAGCGAAGTTAAAATTCAACTCGAACAAACACCCAAAAAATGGCTTGTTACTGGCGTTGCCGGTTTTATTGGTTCAAACATTCTTGAAACATTATTAAAGCTTGGTCAAACAGTCGTGGGTTTAGATAACTTTGCAACTGGCCACCAGCATAACTTAGACGAAGTTCAGTCTCAGGCTTCAGCAGAGCAATGGGCAAATTTTACCTTTATTAAAGGCGATATTCGTAATTTTGATGACTGTCAAAAAGCAGTTTCTGGTGTTGATTACATACTTCATCAAGCAGCTTTAGGTTCAGTACCTCGCTCTATTGCAGATCCGATATTAACTAACTCTGCTAATATTACCGGTTTTGTTAATATGTTAACCGCAGCAAAAGAAGAGCAAGTAAGTACGTTTGTTTATGCCGCTTCAAGCTCCACTTACGGTGATCATCCTGCATTACCTAAAGTAGAAGAAAATATAGGCAAGCCATTATCACCCTACGCAGTAACAAAGTATGTAAACGAGCTATATGCTGACGTGTTCAACAAGACCTATGGTTTGAATGCAACAGGTTTACGTTATTTTAATGTATTCGGCAAACGCCAAGACCCCGATGGGGCGTACGCAGCAGTGATCCCAAAATGGACAGCCGCGATGATCGACAACCAAGACTTATATATCAACGGTGATGGTGAAACGAGCCGTGATTTTTGTTTTGTTGAAAATGCGGTACAAGCAAATATATTAGCTGCAACAGCAGATGATGCCGGTAAGAACCAAGTTTATAATGTAGCTTTAGGCGATAGAACAAGCTTGAATACTTTATTCGATAGCTTAAAAGTCGCATTAAAAGCAAATGGCGTAAATTATGATAAATCAGCAATTTATCAAGATTTCAGAGCAGGGGATGTTTTACATTCTCAAGCGGATATTTCTAAAGCTAAAAATTTATTAGGTTTTGAACCAGAGTTTAAAATTCAACAAGGTATTGATAAAGCGATGCCTTGGTATATTAATTTTATGACAAAATAGATAAGTAAAGTCCGATTTTATCGGACTTTACATTGTTGAATTAAATCCCAAGCATAAACCAGTTCTGCCAATACGAACAAAACCTCCCCATAGTGGCAGTGTACCAGTCATCCTGATTGTGTACCCGTCATCCTGAACTCGTTTCAGGATCTGTACTAAAACCAAAACTCCAGATACTGAAATGAATTCAGCATGACGACAAAGAACTACGTAATTCTACGTTTAAGTCTCGTTATTCAGGCACAAGCACTGACAACCTGAGACCCCACTACCGTCATCCTGAACTTGTTTCAGGATCTGTACTAAAACCAAAGCGCAGATACTGAAATAAATTCAGCATGACGACAAGCGGCAACGCGCCTAAACAACACACTAAAATAAACTCACCATAAATAACAGGCAAAGTGTTAAAGCTATACTACACTGAATAAATGTAAAGTTTATGTTAACAAAAGGAGCTTGTTATATGAATACTCAAATCTATGTTTATATATTACAGACAGTAGACGGCCGTTATTACACAGGATGTTGCGATGAACTTGCTATCGTATTGGCTAAATACGACAAATATAACAAGCTGTTATCAGACAATGACATTAGCTTACCCGCTAAACTTGTACACCAGCAGAAATTTAAAACCGAAGAAGAAGCCAGAGAAATAGCAAACGAAATTAGGCAATGGAGTAAAAAAGAGAAACAATTTCTTATCAACAATGACTGGCCTGAAATTTCAAAACTAGCGAAAAAATTTATTTAAACATATAAGCAAAAGTTAAGCGGCCCAGTTAAATCTTACTTTGAATACATTACCCTATATTTGCCTCCATCAATTAACGTGATTAGCTTTATTTGGGGGTATGACCTGAGTGTAGGAACTTAAAAGCATTAATATATAAAAAGAAAACAACCCATCATTTTATAATCGTTAAGTTAAACGACAAAATTGTACAAATAGTTAATTATCTGAAATGAATATTAATTAATCAGTAATGAATTTTTAGTTGCTAAAAACAAAAAAAAAACAGTAAAGTAACAACTTTATTACAAGTATGTGTGTGTTGACCTTTACATGACTTAATTTAATACAGTATAATTCGTATGCTTTAATAGGGAAGTGTCCTATTGTTATTCAAATAGTTAAGTATGGAAAATCTGCAAGTGCCAAATCAGAATCAATCGAATCATAATAGTACTCAGCAATCCACTACACCCTTTTCTCCAGAAGCGCTTTTGCTTTCTCAGCAAATGTCTAAACAACTTACCGAAAAAAATAACTCAGACGATGAAATTGACTTAGTAGAATTATGGCGCGCTATATGGTCAGGGAAATATATTATCATCGTTATTTCCATTATCTTCGGAGCTTCTTCTGTTGCTTTTGCCTTATCAAAACCTGATATTTATAAAGCATCAATTTTATTATCGCCAGCCTCATCAGATTCTGCCGGTGGAATGGGTGCACTTGCCGGGCAGTTCGGTGGCTTAGCTAGCCTTGCAGGTATTAGCTTAGGTGGCGGAGGAACTGATAAAACGGCTTTGGCCCTTGAAATTATAAAAACACGTGCATTTCTTGAAACCTTTATTATTAAACATGAATTGCTCGTACCGCTTATGGCAAGTGAAAATTGGGATAGAGCAACAGACTCTCTCGTTATTAATAAAGAACTTTATGATAATATAAATAAAAAATGGCTCAGTAAAGCTTCAGCCTCTAAATCTTCTGAACCATCTCAATGGGAAGCTTATCAACGACTTTTAAGCTTATTAACGATTTCACAAGATAAAACAACATCATTAGTGACTATTGATATTGAGTTTTATTCACCTGAAATTGCAAAGCAATGGCTAATTTGGTTAGTTAGCGATGTTAACAACTTTATGCGTGAGCAAGACGAACAAGAAGCACAAGCATCAATTGAATACTTAACCAAACAGTTAGGAAATACCGAGGTTAGCGCCATGGAAACTGTTTTTTATCAATTGATTGAAGAGCAAACAAAAAATATGATGCTAACTAAGGTTTCAGCAGAATATGTGTTAAAAACGATTGATCCTGCTCAAGTGCCAGATACCAAAGCTAAGCCTAAGCGTGCATTAATTGTAGTATTAGGTACAATGCTGGGGGGTATATTGTCGATACTTATCGTATTAATCAGACACTTTACTAATAGTGGGAAGTCGACTAAACCTAAGGAAGAAAATTTAGCGGAAGCTAATAGGAAATTATAATGGAAGTATTTATCTCTGCACTTACCGCGTTTTGCTTTGCCTTTATCGCAATTAAGTTTTTTAAACCAGTAGCAATAGAAGTTGGCTTAGTTGACAAACCCAGCGAACGAAAATTACATGCCGGACATATTCCGCTGATTGGCGGGATTTCAATCTTTATAGCGGTACTCATGGCTAGCCTTTTATGGCTGCCGAATACTTTAGAACTTCGTATGTATCTTATAGCATCAGCTATGATGGTATTTATTGGCGCGGTAGACGACAAATTTGACTTGAAAGTACGTATAAGAATTATTGGACAGCTTATTGTCGCTAGTTTAATGATTTATGGTGTGGGTGGTTATATTTCAAACTTAGGTAACTTGTTTGGTTTAGGTGATGTAACACTAGGCCCCATAGGTATTATATTTACCTATGTCGGTATTATAGTTGTTATCAATGCTTTTAATATGGTTGACGGAATTGATGGTTTGATCGGTAGCTTAAGCATTAACACTTTTACTGCTATCGCTATTCTATTCATTATGAGTGGACAAACTGACTATATAAGTTACCCATTAATTCTTGCTACGGCAACCATCCCGTACTTAATTTTTAATTTGGCTTTAGTCAATAAATCAAAGAAAATCTTTATGGGTGACGCAGGCAGCATGTTTATTGGCTTGAGTGTTATTTGGTTGCTTACTATGGGTACTCAAAATGAAAACGCCTCATTTAGGCCTGTAACCGCGCTGTGGATCTGCGCAGTACCATTAATGGATATGCTAGCAATAGTTGTACGGCGTTATAAAAATGGTAAATCACCATTTAAACCTGATAGAGACCACCTTCATCATATACTTCAGCGAGTTGGTTTTAATTCACGCCAAACCTTAGTTATTATCTCTATATTTGCGATAGGCATGTCAGTAATTGGCTTGGCGGGGGAGTATTTTTATATACCTGATGTTATTATGCTGATAGCCTTTATTTTTATCTTTGCTTGTTATGTACTTGTTATTCGTAAAATAACTAAATTTGAAAAATTGTAATAGGGTATCCTATTGGGGATTATTTACTGTCATTATATCGAATGTTTAAATCTCTACTTTGCTAGTGAGTGATATCGTATTATTCTAAGTAGCATTTTCAATCGTAACAATACTTGTCTCAAAATCTAATATACCTGAGCTTCAGTGTTGATAACAACCAATATAAAAAGAGCTAATTGAGGCTCATTAATTAATCTAGATGTAGTAATAATGACAAAAAAACGTATTTTAACCGTATTCGGTACACGTCCTGAAGCCATAAAAATGGCTCCACTCGTACATGCATTAGCAGCAGATGATCGCTTTGAAGCGAAAGTGTGCGTTACTGCGCAACATCGTGAAATGCTCGACCAAGTGTTAGAGTTGTTTGAAATAACGCCAGATTACGATCTTAACTTAATGAAAGCAGGCCAAACACTCAATGACGTTACTGCTCGTATTTTATTAGAGTTAAAGCCAGTACTACAAGAGTTCAAACCCGATGTTGTGTTGGTGCATGGTGATACAGCAACAACTTTCGCGGCAAGTTTAGCTGCTTACTACGAGCAAATTGCTGTAGGGCATGTAGAAGCTGGACTTAGAACCGGTAATGTATATTCTCCTTGGCCAGAAGAGGGCAATAGAAAGCTAACGGGCACATTAACTAAATATCACTTTGCCCCGACAGCAACTTCGCAGCAAAATTTACTCAATGAAAATTATGCGCAAGAAAATATTGTTGTTACCGGTAATACAGTCATCGACGCCTTATTGATGATCAAAGAAAAAATTGATAGCGATGTTAATCTAAATTCAACACTTGCTGCTTCTTTCCCTATGCTTGAAGAGCCATCAGCAACTATTAATAAAAAATTAATTTTAGTCACCGGCCATCGACGTGAAAGTTTTGGTAGTGGTTTTGAGCGTATTTGTGAAGCATTAGCGATAACAGCTAAACGATACCCCAATGCACAAATTTTATATCCGATGCATTTAAACCCCAATGTTCGTGAGCCAGTAAATCGTATATTAAACGGGATCGATAATATTTATCTTATTGAGCCTCAACAATATTTACCCTTCATTTACCTGATGACCCGCGCACACATCATTTTAACTGATTCGGGCGGCATTCAAGAAGAAGCACCTTCATTAGGCAAGCCTGTATTAGTAATGCGAGATACAACTGAGCGCCCTGAAGCTGTTGAAGCAGGAACAGTGAAATTAGTGGGCACAGATGTAGAAGTGATGACATCAGCGATTAATGAATTAATGGACGATGCATTAGCATATAAAGCAATGAGTTTTGCCCACAATCCATATGGTGATGGTAAAACTTGTGAGAGAATTTTAGATGTTCTTGCAAATCACAATCAAGTGTAAGTCGTCATCCGAAACTTGTTCGGAACCTGCTTGTCATCCTGAACTTGTTTCAGGATCTAGATAACTAATTGAATAAACTTGTAAATATTAAAATTTACAGGGATAAAACAGAAAGAGTCAAAATTAATGTCATTTGAAACAATCTCAGTAATAGGTCTTGGTTATATAGGCTTACCAACAGCAGCAATGTTCGCTGCATATGGTAAAAATGTAATCGGCGTTGATGTTAATCAACATGCGGTTGATACCATTAACCGTGGAGAAATTCACATTGTCGAGCCAGATTTAGACGCTATGGTTCATAAAGCTGTCACTGACGGAAAGCTTAAAGCGGTTTTGACGCCTGAAGCTGCAGATGCCTTTTTAATTGCCGTACCAACACCTTTTTTGCCCACTGAAAATGAAGGTGATATTCCTCAACCAGATTTGAAGTATATTCAAGCAGCCGCAAAAGCTATAGCCCCAGTACTTAAAAAGGGTGATGTAGTTATTCTTGAATCTACTTCTCCAGTTGGTGCAACAGAAAAAATGGCAGATTGGTTAGCCGAATGTAGAACAGATTTAACTTTTCCTAAAACTCATAATGAAGATTCCGACATACGCATTGCCCATTGCCCAGAACGTGTATTGCCTGGACATGTGGTTAGAGAGTTAGTTGAAAATGATCGTGTCATCGGTGGTTTAACCAATAAATGCTCTGAGCTTGCAACTGAGCTTTATAAAACGTTTGTTCAAGGGGACTGTGTTGTAACAAATGCCCGTACTGCAGAAATGGCAAAGCTAACAGAAAATAGCTGCCGAGATGTACAGATTGCATTTGCAAATGAGTTGTCTATTATTTGTGACAAACTAGATATTGACGTATGGGAGCTAATATCTTTAGCCAACAGACATCCTCGTATCAATATTTTGCAACCTGGCCCTGGAGTTGGAGGGCATTGTATCGCGGTAGATCCGTGGTTTATTGTTGCCAAAACACCAGACCAAGCTCAACTCATTCACACAGCACGTAAAGTAAATGACTCTAAACCGTTATGGGTTGTGAATAAAGTGAAATTAGCTATAGCGGAATACCTTATAGCTAACCCTAACAAAACAGCAAAAGATGTTACTATTGCTTGTTTTGGTTTAGCCTTTAAACCTGATATTGATGACTTAAGAGAAAGCCCAGCGCTTAATATTGCTCAGGCTATCGCAACCATGAATGCGGGTAATACATTAGCGGTGGAGCCTAATATAGCTGATTTACCTTATAGCTTAAAGAACACCTTAGCACTTGCACAAGCTGAGGCTGCTATTTCGGATGCTGATATTTTAGTGATGTTAGTTGACCATAAAGAATTTAAACAGTTAAATATAAGCTTATTAAATAATAAGATTATTGTTGATACCAAAGGTATTTGGAAATAATGAGAATACTCGTTACAGGTGGCGCAGGTTTTATTGGCTCTGCAGTTATTCGCCACATAATCGAAAACACTGAAGACAGCGTTATTAATGTTGATAAATTGACCTATGCAGGGAATTTGGAATCATTAAGCTCAGTATCTAATAATTCTCGCTATAGTTTTGAACAGGTCGATATTTGTAACCGTGAAGCCTTAGATGAAATCTTTGGAAAATATCAGCCAGATGTAATAATGCATTTAGCTGCTGAAAGTCATGTAGACCGTTCAATAGACGGGCCCGCTGCCTTTATTGAAACCAATATTATTGGCACTTATACGCTTTTAGAAGCGAGTAGGGCTTATTGGAATATATTATCTGAATCTAAAAAAGCAACTTTTAAATTTCACCATATTTCAACAGATGAAGTATATGGTGATTTAGATGGTCCCACAGACTTATTTACAGAAAAAACTGCCTATGCACCGAGTAGCCCTTATTCAGCATCAAAAGCATCAAGTGACCATTTAGTTAGAGCATGGTTAAGAACTTATGGTTTTCCTACTGTTATTACAAATTGCTCAAATAATTACGGACCATACCATTTTCCAGAAAAACTAATTCCATTAATGATATTAAATGCCTTAGAAGGTAAGCCTTTACCAGTTTATGGAAATGGACAACAAATTCGTGACTGGCTTTATGTGGAAGATCATGCGCGAGCCTTATATTTAGTTGCTACGGTAGGTAAAATAGGTGAAACCTACAATATTGGAGGCCATAATGAAAAAGCCAATATTGATGTAGTGAAAACTATTTGTAAATTACTTGAAGAGCTTGTTCCAAGCAATTTAAATGCTGAGTTCATTGCTCGTCATTCCGAACTTGATTCAGAATCTAGACCAACCAAATATGAAGATTTAATCACTTACGTGAAAGACAGACCAGGGCACGATGTTCGCTATGCAATAGATGCTTCGAAAATAGAGCGTGAATTAGACTGGAAGCCGCAAGAAACCTTTGAATCAGGCATTAGAAAAACAGTTGAATGGTATTTAAATAATAATAATTGGTGGAGCCATGTATTAGATGGTTCGTATGCTTTAGAGCGTTTAGGAGATAAATTATAATGAAGGGGATTGTTTTAGCTGGTGGTTCTGGCACTCGTTTGTACCCAATAACACAAGGCGTTTCTAAGCAGCTTTTACCAATATATGACAAACCGATGATTTTTTATCCAATATCAGTTTTAATGCTTGCAGGAATCCGGGACATATTAATTATTTCTACACCAGAGGATATTGGTGGATACAAACGATTATTAGCTGATGGTTCACAGTTTGGTGTCAATATATCTTATGAAGTGCAACCTTCTCCTGATGGTTTAGCACAAGCCTTTCTCATAGGTGAACAGTTTATTGGAAAGGATAGCGTTTGTTTAGTACTTGGAGATAATGTTTTTTACGGGCAAGGTTTTACACCAAAATTGCTCACAGCTGCAAAAAATAAAAATGGTGCCACCGTATTTGGTTATCAAGTTAAAGACCCTGAACGTTTTGGAGTCGTTGAGTTTGATGCGGATATGAAGGCTGTTTCACTTGAAGAGAAGCCTACGCAACCTAAGTCAAATTATGCAGTTACAGGGTTGTATTTCTATGATAATAATGTAGTAGAAATAGCAAAATCAATTAAGCCTTCAGCGCGAGGTGAATTAGAAATCACCTGTGTTAATAATGCTTATTTGGATCGAGGCGACCTAAAAGTAGAGCTACTAGGGAGAGGGTTTGCTTGGCTTGATACAGGAACTCATGAGAGTTTGTTAGAAGCTAGTCACTTTGTGCAAACCATTGAACGTCGTCAAGGGTTAAAAGTAGCATGTTTAGAAGAAATTGCTTATAACCAGGGCTGGCTAACAGCGGAAGAAATAAAAAAACTCGCAAAAAAATTAATGAAAAACACATATGGGCAGTACTTAATGGAATTAGTTAGTGCCAAGTAAAATAGTACATATTATTAACAATGAAAAGTTTATTAACTCATTCATCGAGTTAATAAACGCTAACTTCGATACCCAGGATCATTTGTTTATTAATATTTCTAATTATAAAGCGAACGAGTTTCCACTACCTAAATTGGCTAATGTAATTGAGTTTGAACAAGATTTAAATTTAACAAGAAATTTTTTCTTACTATGGAAAAAAGTAACTCCATATTTAATTAAAGCAGACAAAATTATTGTTCATGGTGCTTTTACAGGTAATTTTAATAAGTATTTATTTTTAAAACCTAAATTATTAGCTAAATCTTACTGGGTAATGTGGGGGGGCGATTTATATCAACCTTTAATGAAACAAGCTAAAACTCTGAAGCAAAATATACACTTCGCTATCGATAAATATATCAAAGGTCGCTTTGCAGGGTATGTTACCTATTTACCAGGTGATTACAAAGTAGCACAAGAACTCTATAACGCTAAAACAGCATATTTTGAATGTATTATGTACCCTAGCAACTTGTATAAAGAACTTACTTTACCTAATGTGCACACGGATAATAAATTTATTTTAGTCGGTAACTCAGGTGATCCTACTAATAATCATCAAAGCGTATTTGAAACACTCTCGAAACTGGAAGATCAGAGTTTCTCTATTATTTGTCCATTATCCTATGGTAATAAAAGTTATATTGAGCAAGTGAAAACTGTAGGAAAGTCAATGTTTAGTTCGCGTTTTATTCCTCTAACTAATTTTATAACTCTAGACGAGTATATGAAAATATTAGCTAAAGTTGATATAGCCATATTTGCGCATAATCGTCAGCAAGCAATGGGCAACATCATTAGCTTATTGGGCTTAGGTAAAAAGCTATATATGCGTAATGATATAACCCCATTTGATTTATTTAATAGTTTGAGAGTAAAAGTTTTTGATATACAAAATATAAAGTTGGAATCAATATCTATTAAAGATGCAACTCACAATATAAAAAAAATAGAAGACTACTTTTGTGAAGCAAAATTGATCCAACAATTAAAAGTAATATTCGAAGGATAATATGGCCTACTTAACAAGAGCTAAATTAATTAAAATGGGATTTAAGTATCTCGGTGATAACGTTAAAATCAGTGATAAAGCGAGCATATATGATGCAGATAAAATATCTATAGACAGTTTTTCAAGGATTGATGATTTTTGTGTTATTTCCGGTTCCATAGATATTGGAAAGTATGTACATATTACTCCTATGTGTTTAATTGCAGGTGGACAGAGTGGGGTTTTTATCGCTGATTTTTGTACCTTAGCATATGGCGTTAAAGTATTTGCCCAGTCTGATGACTATAGTGGAGAGACAATGACGAACTCTTTAATTCCTCAAAAATACAAAAATGAATATATTGCTAAAGTTACTCTGCAAAAGCATGTGATCTTAGGTGCTAATTCAGTCGTTTTACCTGGGGTGAACCTTGCGGAGGGCTCTTCAGGCGGAGCTATGACGTTGTTTGATAAAAATACATCTTCATGGGGCATATATGTTGGCACACCAGCGAAACGAATTAAAGAAAGAAAAAAAAATCTTCTAGATCTAGAAAAGAAATTTCAAAAGGAAATTTTAAGTGATTAATTTTAATATAGCACCTTATCTTGGCAACGAAGACGCTTATGTAATCGCTGCTATGCAAAATAGAAAATTGTGCGGTGATGGTGAATTCACAAAAAAATGTCATCAATGGTTTCTTGAACAATTAAGTTGTAAAAAAACGTTATTAACACCTAATTGCACTCAGGCGTTAGAGATGGCTGCAATTTTAATTGATATTCAGCCGGGTGATGAAGTTATTATGCCGAGCTATACTTTTGTGAGCACAGCAAACGCCTTCGTACTTCGAGGTGCAAAAATCGTCTTCGTTGATGTTAGGCCTGACACAATGAATATCGACGAAAAACAGATTGAAGTTGCTATTACCAAACAAACTAAGGCTATTGTGCCTGTTCATTATGCTGGTGTAGCATGTGAAATGGATGTAATTATGGAAATAGCATCACGACATGACCTGTATGTTATAGAAGATGCAGCACAAGGTATGATGTCTACGTATAAAAACAAACCGCTTGGCACAATTGGTCATCTTGGTGCTTTTAGCTTCCATGAAACCAAAAACTATACTAGTGGTGGAGAAGGTGGTTTATTAATCATAAATGATGATAAGTTCCTTAAAAGAGCTGAAATTATTCGGGAGAAGGGAACTAATAGGAGTCTTTTTTTTAGAGGTATGGTCGATAAATACTCTTGGGTTGATATAGGTAGCAGCTATTTGCCATCAGAACTGCAAGCGGCATATTTATTTGGACAACTTGAAAATGCAACCAAGATTAACGATGACAGGTTAGCATCGTGGGAAAGCTATTATCAGCAGTTAAAAGTATTGGAAGTTGATAATCATATAACTTTACCATTTGTGCCTGACAGTTGTGCTCATAATGCACACATGTTTTATATTAAGACGAAAGGAAACGTTGAGAGAGAGGCTTTGATTTCTCATTTAAACGACAATCAAATAATGTCAGTCTTTCATTATATACCACTACATAGTTCTGAAGCTGGTCATCAATTTTCTAGATTCCATGGAGAGGATAACTTCACAACGAAAGAAAGTGAATGTTTACTTAGGTTACCACTTTACTTTGGACTTGCTAAGCAAGACTTAAAACGAGTTATTGACTCAATCAAGGCATTTTATTCATAAATGTCTCTAAAAACTAAAGCCTTAACGGGTGTGAAATGGACTGGGTTATCGTCAGTTAGTATAGCTCTCATTCAGTTTATTCAAATTATAGTGTTAGCAAGAATATTAGAGCCTTCTGACTTTGGCTTGATGGCTATTACGTCTGTAGTTATTGGCTTTAGTGCGTTGTTTATGGATATGGGGATTTCTAGTGCGATTGTCCATAAGCAAGATATCACTCATAGTCAATTATCCAGTTTATATTGGCTAAATGTCTTTGCGGGCCTAATATTATTTGGTTTTATTTATTTTTTAGCTCCTTATGTCGCTCTATTTTATGGAGAAGCTGAGATAGAGAGTTTGCTTAAGCTACTTTCCTTATCTTTTTTCATTACGGCTATTGGTAACCAGTATAGGATCCTCTACCAAAAAGAACTTCGGTTTGATTACCTAGCAAAAATTGAAATTTTTTCAGCAATATCTGCTTTGATTGTTGCATTAGCTTGTGCTCTAAAAGGATTTGGTGTTTACGCGCTTGTTTACGGCACTTTAACTAATGCGTTAATCGCAAATGTCGTCTTTTTGGTAACGGGCCTTAAGGTTCATAAACCAAGTTTTATTTTCAACTATCAAGACATTAAAAGCTTTATCACTTTTGGTCTTTTTCAAATTGGTGAAAGAAGCATTAACTATTTTAACTCTCAATTCGATACTTTATTAATAGGTAAGTTATTAGGTACAGAATCGCTTGGTATTTATAATTTAGCAAAAAATTTAGCAATTAAACCGGCCCAAATAATTAACCCGATTATTAACAGGGTAGCTTTTCCTGTTATGGCAAAGGTACAGGATGATACAAGTAAATTAAGAGCTATTTATTTACGAGGAATAAACTATTTATGCTCATTTAATTTTCCAATATATCTACTACTTTTCGTATTGGCTGAAACTATTGTTTTCAATCTTGTTGGTGAGAAATGGGCGGATTCAGTAATAATATTACAAGTACTTTCACTGTACTTTTTAGTCAGATCAACAGGAAATCCTGTAGGTACTCTTGTCTTGGCAAAAGGAAGGGCAGACTTAAGTTTTTATTGGAACTTAGGTCTGTTTTTTATAATCCCCATTTCTATATATTTAGGTTCCTTTCAAGGGGTTTTTGGCGTTGCAATAGCGTTAGTTGCATTACAGGTACTTTTAAGTATTCCCAACTGGTATTTTTTGGTAAACCGGTTATCAGAGGCAAGTTTTACTGACTATTTTATGCAAATAATTAAACCATTAATTATAAGTGTTGTTTCAGTCACTATCGCTTATTTTTTAACAGATTTGATTTTTACTGCAGGCTTAGTCAAAGACTTTATTTTTACACTTATAACTGTATTTTTTTACTTGTTATTATCTTTTAAATTTAATAACGGCTTTATCTCCATTATGCTTTCGTTAGTAAAAGTTGGTAAGTAAATACTATGTTTACTGTGAATGTAATATTACTTTTTGGCTTGGTTCTTGTTGGGTTTATCATTACTCTTCGAGATAAGAAGTCTTTTAATCTAATGATGTTAGTGTTAGTTCTTTTTTCAGTATTTATATCTTTGTTGATTTCAGAAAGAACAACTAATTATGGTGATATGATCCAGAATGACACGGCAGTTTATAATAATTACTTTAATTGCTTAAAAGAAGGGAGATTAAAAGGTTGTGAAAACGTAGTAATAGAAATCCCTGGGAATGAATTAATGTTAGGGATGATCGCTAGAACGGTAATATTTTTTAAATTAGACAACAGTATTATCTTTTTTATAATTTCTTTTTTTTTATGCTCATCGTATCTGTATTTTATAAGGCCATTAGGGGTTTTAATGCCCTTGGGATTTTTTCTTTTTCTCACATCTCCTATTTTTTGGGAGTTATCATCAAATGTAATTAGGGCAAGCCTATCAGTATCATTTTTTTTATTGTTAATATCTATGTTCGCGATGGGGAATCATAGCAGTTATAAAAAAGTTACCATGTATGTAGGTGGTTGTTTATCACACTCTTCTTTTTTTATTTATACGCCTTTATTTTTACTCTATAGAAAAATAAAAGTAGAAACTTTATTTATTCTCTTTTTATGCGGTCTAGCTTTATCCCCAATATTGACAAAATTTCTATTTGGTTTTATTGGTCTGCTTTTATCTGATTTCATAATAGGTAAGAAAATTGTTTTTTACATGAGTAAATCTACTGGTTCCGGTGTAATGAATTATATCTATGTCATCGGTAAAATGAATATTGTAATGATTTTCTTTTTGTATTCTGTATATAAGCAAACTAAAAACGAATGGTTTATTTCAACCTTCAAGGTATTGCTATTACTACTAGTTGCAGGCTCTTTCTTAGGTGATACAAACTTTGTATATAGGATTATAAATGTTTATGAATTGTTACTTATACCGTTGATAGTTTTCTCATTAAAAACTAGAGCGAAGTATGTTGGTGTTGTATTTGTAATATATGCGACTTATAAACTGTATATGTTTGATTATTTTTATGAAAACTATATCCGATTCTTTCAATAAAATGATTATAAAATTAGGTGATTTAAAATGAAAATAGCGATAATTGGAGCGGGTTGGTATGGTTGTCATACTGCACTCTCCTTATTACAAAAAGGTTTTGAGATAACAGTTTTTGAACGAAGCGATAGAGCGATATCGGGTGCTTCTCGGTATAATCAAAATAGATTACATCAAGGCTTTCATTATCCTCGCGATTTTGAAACTAGAAAGCAATCTTTAGAAGGCTTTGAATGGTTTACCCAACATTATGGGAATTTAATTAAAGAAGTTCCCAATAATATATATGGTGTAGCAAGCACGAAAAGTAATCTTGATTTTGAAACGTTTAAACAAATTATGTCTGCAACTGGCCTCGAGTATAATATAGTAGAGGAAAGTAATGAAATTCCAAAGTTTACCCATGTTCAAGGCATGGTTTCTACTAATGAAATGTTAATTGAAAACTTCAAAGCAAGTAAATATTTTGGCGATATATTACAAAATCATATTGTTTACCGAACTGAAGTTGATTTATCTAATGAACAAGTGCTTAAAGAGTACAAAACTAATTATGACTTAGTCATTGATTGCACGTGGGGTACTGCTAGAAAGATACCTGACATTAACTATTATTATGAGCCTTGTATATATTTCTATTATAAGAAAAAGTCGGGTTTAAATTTTTCTTTTACGTTGATGGACGGTGAGTTTTTTTCAATATATCCTTACGAAAAAAGTAATTATACAGTTACATCGGTTAAACATACTCCAATAAAACAGGTTTTTAATAAATACGAAATTCATAGTTGTTTTGTTGAGGCTAAAGAAGCGTCTTTTATAAAAGATAAAAAAGAGAAATTTGAAAAAGAAATTCTTTATTATTACCCAAATTTTTTAAATGACTTTGAATTTGTAGAGCCCGTTTATAGCCTGAAAACCAAATTAGTTAGCGGCTCTGATTTTAGAGGTTGCATTGTTAAAGAAGAAGAGAACTTGATTAGTGTTTTTTCTGGAAAAATAGATACTCTACATATTGCAGAGCAAGAGATTAACCATATAATAGAGAAAATGAGATTAAGTGTATGAATATTGCCATTTTCGGCGCAAGTTCGAAACTATCAATAGAGCTCATTAAGCAGCTTTCAGAGTTTAAAATAACTACCTTTGGTCGTACTTCTACCAATATATACTTCAATGCAGAAGATCTGTCAAGTTCAAGCATAGCAACCTTAAATAAAGTAAATTACGATACTTATATATTTAACTTAGGGTTTATACAAAGTAAACGTTTATTAGATCAAGAAGACAAAGACATATATAAATCACTTTGTATTAATGCTCTATTTGTAATTAAAAGTTGTGAATATATTCTTAGTAATAATAGTAAAGCTCGGATATTTATTATTGGTTCAGAGTCAGGTAAAAAGGGGAGTTTTGATACCTCATATTTTCTTGCTAAGTCAATGTTAAGAGCTTACACAAAGGAAAGGCAGTTAATATCTCCAGAACAACAATTGTTATTAATCTCTCCTTCTACAATTAGTGACGGTAAAATGACGACTGACAGAGCTGATGTTGATACTATAGCTAGGTATAAGAAGCAGCACCCTAAGAAACGTTTTTTAGAAAGTATTGAAGTTGCTTCTTTTGTTGCTGATATAATTAAAAATCCATCAACTTATCTATGCAATACTGAAATAGAATTAAATGGTGGGAAGTTTTCAAGAATGACTTATTAAATAAATAATTACCAAAGAATATGTGTTTTTCAATTTGTTGTAATTAAAAGGTTTATAAAATGATTAAAAAAGTAGGGATAGTAAACGCAACCCCCTTTTATCAAGATGCGAACGGAGATTGTTATTTACAACCCCCTGAATATAAGTCATTAGAAATGTATTTTTTCTTGGGCGATATCACACTGTTTAAGCCTAGAGTTTATTTAGATGAAATGCCAGCTGGTTGGGTGAAGGTACCGAGCGAAATAAAATGCGAAGAAACGTGTAATGCTGCTGAATTTTCACTCAAAAGAAAAGCTGCTGTACAGAAAAAGATAAAAGCGACTGTTAACGAAATAGATTTATACTATTTTAGAATGCCAAGCTATGAGTCTTCTTGGGCTTGGGAAACTATTAAGAACTTTAATAAACTGATGTTTACAGAAGTCCACGGAGATTGGCCACAATCTATTCGAAATGAAGATAAAAATAGCCTTGTCCGAAGATTAACTCGAGGTGTTCGAGCTAATTCAGCTAAAAAAGTCGTAACTAATATGCTTAGTAATAGCTTGTTTGTTATTACTATTGGCACAAAGATGCAAAAGTATATTTTGGACAAAAGTAAGCCTACGTTAGCTACGACAAATCACCTGCTAAATGAAAGTGATTATGTATCTCCAGATAAAATAACTAAATCGAGTAAGCCTTTTGATATTCTTTTTGTTGGTGATATTCAATTACGTAAAGGTATGCTTTATTTGTTTGAGGCTTTTAAACTTCTTGTTGAGCAAGGTGAAGATGTAAGGCTTAATATTGTTGGGTCTGGACAGTCTGAAGCTACATTAAAGGACTTTGTACAACAAAACAAGTTAGAAGATAAAGTCATATTTCATGGACGTATTCCTCATGGTCCATTTTTATTCGAGCACTTTAAGCAAGCTAATGTATTTGTATTACCTTCAGTTGCTGCAGAAACCTTGCCCCGTGTAACTCATGAGGCTATGGCGTTATCTTGTCCTGTTATTGCAACTGATATTGGCGATGTTGCATCTCAAGTTGAAAATGATTGCGGGATTTTGGTCCAACCTAGGGATGTAGATAGTATTACGGTCGCTATTAAGAGATTAATGAATGATTCTGAACTTTATAGTAAATTGCAAACGAATGCTTACAATAGAAGCTTAGGTTTAACTTATGAGAAGCAAAAATCCGAAATAGAGTCTTATGTCCAGAGTGTTTTAAATGGGTAGTACACCTCAAAGAGTCTTACACGTGGTTTATGCAATGAATACAGGAGGTATTGAATCTTGGCTCATGTCACTCTATCGGAATATAGATAGAGATAGACTCCAATTTGATTTCTTAGTCAATGTTAAAACTGACTCTTTCTTTGATGCTGAAATTACAAAGCTTGGTGGTAGTATTATTTACGGTGGAAAATTAAATAACCCTGTTGATATATACTTTAGAACGAAAACATTATTAAAAATACACTCATATTCAGCAATTCATTGCCATAATGTTGAAAATGCCTTTCCTGCTTTATATGCAGCCAAAAATATTGGCTTAACTGTTAGGTTGTATCATTGTCATAATAACGTTAATCGTAAATGGGGGTTGTTCTCCAAGTTGAAAAGGCAATTTTTAAAAATAAGTAATAATTTAGCTATTAAATGCTCATCTAAATTATTGTCCGTGTCTAAAGAATGTGGTGATATATTATTTGGCTCAAATGAATATCAACAAATTTCATTAGGTATAGAACTACAGAAGTATTTGCCTGAGAAAAAAAACAAACTGAATAAAAATCAATTTGGCTTGTCAGATGACGATATTATTATAGGCCATGTTGGTAGATTCGACTTGCAGAAAAACCACACTTTCATAGTAAAAATTGCCAATGAAATTATAAAAGAGTTACCTAATGCAAAGTTTGTTTTAGTGGGAGATGGAAAGTTAGAAAGAGAAATTAGGGAGGAAGTTGATAATTATAATTTAGATAAGCATTTTGTTTTTCTTGGCTTGAGAAGTGATGTTCCTCAGCTAATGCTGGATATTATGGATGTATTTATATTTCCATCATTATTTGAAGGATTAGGGCTTGTTGTTGTTGAAGCTCAGGCTGCAGGCTTACCTGTGATATGTTCAAATATGGTTCCAACTGAGGCGATAGTTAATAAAAATATTGTAAAAATATGTGATCTCAGCTCGTCAGAAATATCCTGGGCATCTACAACTATAGAATTCTATAAAAATTGTCAAAAAACAGGCGAATGCGACGCATTAAGTGTAATCCTTAAAAGTGACTTTAATTTGAGCCGAACATTATCTACTATGGAGTCATTGTGGCTAGAAAAAAAGTAATTTATATCATTAGCCCGAGAAGTGCATATTCTTGGAACCCAGGTAGAAAAATATCATCAATCATTGCTCTATGGTCAAAAAAATACGAATTAACTACCTTTTTTGGTGGAGATTTAATTAATCCTAATGTTAATAAATCTGTTCAGTATGGTAATGCGAATATCCATAAAAAATCTTATAATAATTATAAAATATTAGAGCCTCTAGTTCATACATATTCAGAAATTAAAGATATAATTCATAATATAAAATCATATATATTTCTTTCGAAAAAATATCATGCTGAAAATTTTAGCCTTGTCTGGGAAAGATCTTCACGCTTACATTTTGCAGGGTTACTGTATGCTAAAAAGTACAATTTACCATATGTATTAGAATGGAAAGATAACCTTATTAACTATAAGTATTCGCTTCTCAAACCATTAGCTTTATATTTCGAAGATTACAAGTGCAAAAAAGCAGACAAAATCGTTGTCGAATCTTATGTTTTGAAAGATATGTTGTCGAATATGGGATATGCACCAGAGAAAATTTTTGTTGCGCATAACGCAGCTGATTCTAAAGTTTTCAAGCGCAATGAAATAGAGGGAAAAACTTACCGGACAAAAGCTAATATTCCTTTATCATCTACAGTTGTTGGTTATTTAGGTAGTTATGCTTTTTATCATAATGCGCTTTTGTTAGTAAAGGCTGCCAAAATAATACGAGACAAAAATTTAAACTTACCCGTAACTTTTTTAATGGTTGGGGATGGTCTTGATTATACTAAATGTAAAACTTTTGCTGAGGAAAACTCACTTAAAGATGACTTTATATTTTTTGAACCGCCAGTGAAAAAGGAAGAGGTTCCAAATATACTCTCAGCTGTTGATATCGCGGTTTTACCAGGTTCAACCACAATAATTAGTCCTATAAAAATACTAGAATATATGGCCAATGGAGCAGCAATTGTTGTACCAGACTACAAGTGTAATAGTGAAATAGTTAATGAAGATAATGGTTTGCTTTTTAAACCTAATGACGAGTTCGATTTAGCTGAAAAAATTTTAGAGCTATTACAGAATAAAGAGCTTGCCTTGAATTTATCAACAAATGCTATTTGTAATGCAACTGTTAAGTACAGTTGGGAAAACACTTGGGGTTTAACATTAGATAATATTTTAGACACAACATATGAAAATGATAAGTAAAATGAAAATAGTAATAAATGCGTTAAGTGCGCTTCGTGGGGGCGGTCAAACATACTTGATAAATCTGTTGAATGAATTTATTTTGTTAAATTTTGATTGCGAATTGATCATTATTACCAATAAAAAGAATACCCATATTTTTGATAAGTATAAATCTAACAATATTACTATTTTAGAATCTAGTTTTGCCTCTAAAAATATAATTTTTAGAGTTTTATGGGAATGCATGTATCTACCTTTTCTATTAAAAGTTAAGAAAATTAATAGTTATTTTTCCCCTGGTGGAATAATGGTTACGCTAACTCCTAAAGCTTGTAAAAGCTATACCGCTCTTCGAAATATGTTGCCATTTGACGAAAGGGAGCGAAGTCGTTTTCCATTGTTTTCATATGTTCGATTCAAGCTGTGGTTACTGAAGCATGTTTTTTTGTTATCTTATAAAATGGCCGATAAAGTAATTTTTATTTCTCAATACTCCTTGACAGAAGTGTGTAAATATCTTCCTGAGATTGAAAAGAAAGCGCAAATTATTTATCACGGAATAAATGAAGATTTTTTAAAAACTCAAGACAGTACTGAATACTTGCAATTTAACCTGGTGCGAAAAGAGTATTATTTATATGTTTCGATTCTAGATGTATATAAAGCACAAAAAGAAGTTGTGGAGAGTTGGGTTGAGATGAACTCAAAAGGGAATGAGATACCTCTTGTTTTAGTTGGTCCCAAATATAATAATTACGGTGAAGAAGTTGTAGATTTAATTGCTTCGTCAAAAGCAGATAATATTAACTATATTGGTGCTGTAGATTATAATAATTTACCTTCTTTATATCAAAATGCTAGGGGGTTTATTTTTGCTTCATCGTGTGAATGTTGTCCTAATATTTTATTAGAAAAATTGGCTTCGGGGCGTCCGGTTATTTCTTCTGATATTATGCCTATGCCAGAGTTTGGCCAAGATTCTGTTGTGTACTTTAACCCTTATGAAGACGGGTCTTTAGAAAAAGCAGTTAATTATTTAGAAAAAGAAAATAATTTAGATAAATATTCAAAGTTATCGTCGATAAGAGCCAAGAGCTTTAGTTGGAAAAAAACAACAATCAACACTTTTAAATTCTTGTTGAATCAGAAAATAGATTAAAGAGAACTCACATGTTTACAAATAAAGTATTATTAATCACTGGCGGAACAGGTTCTTTCGGTAATGCCGTTTTAAGACGTTTTTTATCTAGTGATATTAAAGAAATTCGTATTTTCTCTCGCGATGAAAAAAAACAAGATGACATGCGTAAAGCATTCAATAATGACAAGTTAAAGTTTTATATTGGTGATGTCCGAGACCCACAAAGTATTTCCACTGCGATGCGTGGCGTAGATTATGTTTTTCATGCCGCAGCGTTAAAGCAAGTCCCTTCTTGTGAGTTTTATCCTTTAGAAGCTGTTAAAACAAATGTGCTAGGTACTGAAAATGTTTTAGAGTCTGCGATTTCTCACCGAGTAAGCCGTGTAGTATGTTTAAGCACAGACAAAGCTGTTTACCCTATAAATGCAATGGGTATTTCAAAAGCGATGATGGAAAAAGTTATTGTTGCAAAAAGCCGTAACCTAGAGGGGACTAATACAGTTATTTCTGGCACACGTTACGGTAATGTAATGGCTTCACGTGGTTCTGTTATTCCATTATTTATTAGACAAATAATTGAAGGCACACCGCTGACAATTACAGATCCGTCAATGACTCGTTTTATGATGACTTTAGACGATGCAGTAGATTTGGTTTTACATGCCTTTGAACATGGAGTAAATGGTGACATTTTTGTGCAAAAGGCACCAGCTGCGACTATTGAAGTATTAACTCAGGCAATTCTTGAAATGATAGGTAAGCCAAATCATAAGGTTAATGTAATTGGCACTCGCCATGGTGAAAAATTGTTCGAAGCTTTATGTAGCCGAGAAGAAATGTTTGTAGCACAAGATCAAGGTGACTATTATAGAGTTCCTGCAGATAACCGGGATTTAAATTATTCAAAATATTTCGAAGAGGGCGAACAAGATCTTTCTTTAGTTGAAGACTACAACTCCCATAATACTGTGCGTTTAGATGTTGAAGCAATGAAAGCACTATTACGCAAACTTGATTTTATGTGTGAAATTGAATCAGGTAATATATCTGTACCTGAGGGAGTTTAAATGAAAGTTTTAGTTATCGGCGCAACAGGCATGCTCGGTTATAGTTTATTCAGTAATTTGAGTGACTATAGAGAGTTAGATGTTTATGGCACAGTTAGAAGTATAAAAGGTAAAGAGTTTTTTTTCACCGAAAAGTTAAATAAATTAATTACAAATGTTGACGTAAGTAATATATCAGCACTAGAAACTGCAATAGCAAATGTAAAACCTAATATAGTAATTAATTGTATTGGTTTAATTAAGCAACATGGCATTTCTAAACAGCATGTTGATGCTATTTCTATTAATTCACTTTTACCTCATCAGATTGCCGCTATCTGTGACCGCTTTGATGCCAAACTTATACACTTTTCAACAGATTGTGTTTTTACAGGTAACAAAGGTGATTACTTAGAAAGTGATATGCCAGACGCTCAAGACTTATATGGGAAAAGTAAATGCTTAGGTGAGGTTGATTACGCGCCACACTTAACACTGAGAACGTCTATTATTGGTCATGAATTATCTTCAAATGTTAGTTTAATTGATTGGTTTTTATCGCAAGATGGAAACACTAAAGGATTTTCTAAGGCAATATTTTCAGGTTTACCTACTTGTGTTATCGCTAAAATTATTGCCGAAAATATTCTTCCCCATATTGATGTTACAGGCTTATATCAACTCAGTGTTGATCCTATCGATAAGTATTCATTGCTAAAATTAGTTTCTTCAATATACGACAAAAAAATTGATATTAAAGAATCAACAGAACTTGTTATTGACCGTTCATTAAATTCTCAACGCTTACGTGACAAAATAAATTTTCAAGTACCAGCCTGGGATACATTAATTTCAGAGATGAATAGTGATTATAAAAAAAGGTATCAAGGACACACATGCAAAAATTAAAAGTAGTAACCATTGTTGGTACTCGCCCAGAAATTATTCGTTTATCTCGAACTATCGCTAAACTAGATAAATATTGTGAGCACACATTAGTTCATACAGGGCAAAATTATGATTATGAATTAAATCAAATATTTTTTGATGATCTTGGCATCAGGGCTCCAGACGTATTTTTAGAGTGCGCAGGAAAAAGTGCTGCCGATACGATGGCACAGGTTATTGCAAAGTCAGATGAAATGTTTGCTAAAGTTGTTCCAGACGCATTGCTTATATTAGGCGACACCAATAGCGCACTTTCAGCTGTTTCTGCTAAGCGTAGAAAGATCCCTATTTTTCATATGGAAGCGGGTAATCGTTGTTTTGATATGCGCGTGCCGGAAGAGATAAATAGAAAAATCGTAGATCATATTTCAGATATCAATATGCCATACACAGACATTGCTAGAGAATACCTTTTAAACGAGGGATTGAAACCTGAATTTATAATTAAAACAGGTAGCCCTATGGACGAGGTACTTTCTTTTTATTCACAAAAAATTCAATCATCTGATGTTGTTAATCGATTAGACTTAAAACAAGGTGAATACTTTGTTGTAAGTGTTCATCGAGAAGAAAATGTTGATTCAGATAGTAATATCCACAAGTACGTAGAAGTACTAAATACCTTAGCTGACAAATATAAGCTACCTATTATTGTTTCAACTCACCCTAGAACTAGAAAAAAAATTGATGCTTTGAACTTGCAATTTGATCCTTTGGTTAAACTCATGAAACCGTTAGGTTTCTCAGACTACGTTAAATTACAATGTGATTCTAAATTGGTGTTAAGTGATAGCGGAACTATTACCGAAGAATCGTCGATTATGAACTTTGCAGCATTAAATATCCGTGAAGCTCATGAAAGACCTGAAGGCTTTGAAGAAGGTGCTGTAATGTTTACCGGTATGGAAATCAACCGTATTTTACAGGCGATTGAAATTCTTGAAGATCAAAAAACGGGTTCAGAGCGCTCTATAAACATTGTACAAGATTACATTGCACCAAATGTTTCGGATAAAGTGGTAAGAACGATCACCAGTTACACTGATTATGTTAATAAATTTGTTTGGAAAAAAGCTTGAAAATAGCTATATTTGTCGATGACTATTTACCCAATAGTACTAAGGTTGCCGCTAAGATGCTTAGTGAACTGGCTAATCAGTATTTAGCGAGCGGTCATGTAGTAACTGTTTTTGTACCAGACTCAAAAATACAATCATCACGCAACGAAACAATAATTAATGGGGTTAATGTTGTTTCGTTTAAAAATGGTGAAGTAAAGCATCCTAATAAAATAAAAAGGGCAATTAATGAACTTTTCTTATCAGTAAATGCTTGGCTTAAATTAAGGTCTTATTTTAAATCTAACCATCATGATTTGATTGTTTATTACTCCCCAACAATTTTTTTTGGACCAATAGTTAGTTATCTAAAAAACCTTTGGAATTGTGATTCTTATTTAATTCTAAGGGATATTTTTCCTAGCTGGGCTGTAGAACAGGGACATATAAAGAAGAACAGTTTAATACATAGTTTCTTTACTTATTTTGAAATTAAAAATTATCAAGCAGCTTCAGTTATTGGATTACAATCAAATAAAAATAAAGAATTATTTGATTTTCGTTTTCACAATCAGTTCAAAACGGAGTGTTTATATAATTGGGCTGAAAATGTAATACCTGAAATACCTAATGGTTTTTTTAGAGATCAATATAACCTGAAAGATAAAACTATTTTTTTCTATGGTGGGAACATTGGCTCTGCACAAGATATGCTTAACTTAATAAGATTAGCCACCAATATGCAAAAAAACAAAAATGCTTTTTTTGTTTTTCTAGGTGACGGTGATGAAGTCGATGTTATTAAAAATGAGGTTTTTCGTTTAAAGTTAGATAATACACTCGTATTACCTTCTGTAACTCAAAGAGAGTATTTGAACATTTTATCAGAATGTGATGTGGGGATGTTCAGCCTGAGTAAAAAACACAGCAACCATAATTTTCCAGGAAAAATACTTTCATACATACAACAAAGAAAACCTATTTTAGGAAGTGTGAATAAAGGCAATGATATCATTAACTTATTTGAGGTGTACAATGCAGGATATATTTTAGAAAATGGTAATGACGAACAACTTTTTGAAGCCGCGGAACTATTATTAGAATCAATTAATAGAGAAATATTAGTTAACAATGCTATTAAAATTATAGAAAATGAATTTTCAGTAAAATCAGCTGCGACAAAAATAAAAACAACTTAAATATATTGGTACTTATGGAAGAGAATTATAATAAATGAATAATATTAATTTCGTTAAAGGTTTTTTTATATTATTGATTGTTTTGGGGCATGATTATCAAATAACAAGTCAAGTCGAAGGGTTGTTTCAATTTCTCTATCGATTTCATGTGCATGCCTTTCTACTTCTCCCATTTATATTCCCTATTAAATCTACTTCCTTTAGCTTTATTGTAGATAGAGCTTTCAGATACTTAGTACCTTATCTATTTTTTTTAGTATTGAGTAGTGTTTTTTTTCTCATTTTGAAAGGTGGAGTTTTATTTGATTTTATAAATAATTTAGTACTTGCTATCTTTATGTCAACTCCCTATTTTATTAAAGAATCAAGTGGATTTCAGTTGTATTGGTTTTTACCAGCCCTATTTAGTCTGACCGCATTAAGGTTTTTGGCTGTAAAGCATAACGTATTTGTGTTGTTTGTTTGTGTCATTGTATTATTAACTCCTACATCATTTTTAGGAGATTATTATCGTTACATACCATTTTGTTTAATTATTTCAATGTATATTTATCCTATGGGGATTTTGTCATCCTTTTTATATAATCATAGACGAAATAATATTGTCGCCATGCTTTCAGTAATAGGTTTTTTGATCAGTTCTTATTATTTGCATATTGAGAATGTATCAATTAATATTTCTGTTTATAGGTTTGGAACCGTCTTAAATCCATTAGACTTTATAGCGGTTTTGTTATGTCCTATTACTGGCTTTATTTCTATTTTTTATTTATCAGAATGGATTTTTAAATTTTCTTCTATTATTCATAAGCTTGTTTGCAATATAGGCAGTTATTCTCTGATAATATATTTAGTACATCCTCTGTTTTTACAGTTTTTTTATAAGTTGCTTGAATACATCTTTAAATATGATCCAATTTTTGATGCAAATTTGACAACACGAATAGTAGGTTTTCTTTTAGCTATTTTAGTTCCAATTATTTTAATGAAATTTTTAATTGTAAAATTTAATATTAAAAATTATATTTTTCCAAAAGGCCGATTTGTTAAGACATAATGTAATTTTTTTATTTTACTGACTTAAAAATAAAAAAGAATGCCCTCTGTCGTAGATAAGCCTATTATCAAATATATAGTTAAATAGTTGTTTAACCTATAGAAAAAATTTATATGGGTTACACATCACATTCAAAATGCCATTTAAATTATTTTGATAACCCCTTTCTGCTATAAACACCTTTAGAAGTTAGGTTACAACCTATTGTTTGATTAAATTAAAGTTATTTTTCTTAGGGTGTTCTAATATTATTGGTCCCTCAATACGAGCAAGGGCTTCGAGTATACTACTTTTTATTCATCATCCTATTTTTGATAACAAACCTTTTTATTGTTTTTATGATGTTGTATATAGACTAATAAGACTTGTATTATTCAAAAGTTTATACCGATTTCGATGCGCTTAAAATATTGCATATGTGTTCGTATCAAACTTGTATTTCAATTTAGTAATAGTGCTGTATTATATTTTTTGTTCGTAGATATTTAGATTCAACACCGCAAAACCTGATATTAATAATGAGAGTAATCGTTTTTTATTTTTGATGAGGATTACTTTCTTATTTAATAGTAGTGACAACAAATTAAAGACTCTTTACAATAAGTTATTAGTAATACTTTAAGGACGAAAATGACAAATAAAATAACAAAAGCGGTAATTCCAGTAGCGGGTCTTGGTACACGTATGTTACCAGCAACTAAAGCTATTCCCAAAGAAATGCTGCCAATTGTTGACAAGCCGATGATCCAATACATCGTTAATGAATGTGTTGCTGCGGGTATTAAAGAAATTGTTTTGGTTACACATTCTTCAAAAAACGCCATTGAAAATCATTTTGATAAATCCTTCGAATTAGAAACTACTTTAGAGAATCGTGTAAAGCGTCAGTTGCTTGAAGAGATTCAAGCGATTTGCCCGAAAGACGTTACCATACTGCATGTTCGTCAAGGTGAAGCGAAGGGCTTAGGTCATGCTGTATTGAAGGCTCGTCCTATTATTGGCAATGAACCTTTTGTTGTTGTACTGCCTGATGTACTTTTAGATGAAGTGAGTGCTGATTTAAAAACTGAAAATCTAGCGGCAATGCTTACACGTTATAATGAAGTCGGCGGTTATAGTCAAATTATGGTTGAACCTGTTCCTATGGACAAAGTCAGTAGTTACGGTGTTGTCGACTGCGGCGGACACGATTTAGCGCCAGGCGAGTCAAAAACGATGACCGCCATTGTTGAGAAACCAGCCATTGAAGACGCGCCATCAAACTTAGCGGTAGTAGGCCGTTATGTATTGTCTGAGAAAATTTGGGATTTATTAACACTTACGCCTCCTGGTGCGGGTGATGAAATTCAGCTAACTGATGCTATTGCCATGCTAATGGAAAAAGAAACGGTTGAAGCTTTTCATATGACAGGTAAATCACATGACTGTGGTTCTAAACTCGGTTACATGAAGGCGAATGTTGAATACGGTTTACGTCATCCAGAATTGGCTGATGATTTCAGAGCTTATTTAACTGAATTGATGAAATAACAACTATTTTTTGTACTTTTTTAGTTTTGTCGTCATGCTGAATTTATTTCAGTATCTGGTTTTTGTTGTTGTAAGTACGGATCCTGTAACAAGTTCAGGATGACGGAGTAGAGTTCAGAATGACTGTTATCCAACAGGATGATGGTGTTGGTATCAGAGAGTCTGTGATCGTTTAGTACTTTTGTCGTCATGCTGAATTTATTTCAGTATCTGGTTTTTGTTGTTGTAAGTACGGATCCTGAAACAAGTTCAGGATGACGGCTTTGGTATCAGGATGAATGTTATCTCGCATGACGGTGTTTGTGTCAGGATGATGGTTATTGCAGCGGATAACGACCTTTCACCTATTTTAAATTTACTATAAGAAAAGTCTACATATGGATATATCTTCTTTATCAGCGCTTTCAAAAGCGGCTAAGTCTCGGGCAATTATTTCATTATTCTCTACTGATGAAAACCGTGCTGAGCATTACTCAACCGGTAATGCGGGTCTGTACCTCGACTTTTCTAAACAAAATATTAACTCAACAGAACTTAATCAGCTTTTTGAATTAGCAGAAAAATCTAGTTTAGCTGAAAAAATCAACGCGCAGTTCTCAGGTGATATAATTAATAACACTGAGCAGCGCGCCGTGCTTCATACCGTTCTTCGTGCCCCTGACGAAAAAAAACAAGCTATATTAGGTGCTCAAGCTGACGAAGTTATTGCAACTGAGCAGCACATGGCCGACATCGTTAATGATATTAGCTCGGGATCGTTACTTTCAGCTTCTGGTGAAAAGTTCACTGACATTATCGCTATTGGTATTGGTGGCTCTTATTACGGTATTAAAGTAGCGCTTTCTGCATTAAATACTTTTCATACCACTGGCTTGAATGCCCATGTTATTGCCAATGTTGACGGTGCTGCCGTTGAAGAGAAACTCGCTAAGCTGAATGTTGCTACCACTTTGGTTGTTGTTATTTCTAAAACCTTTACCACCCAAGAAACATTATTAAATGCGCTTGCGGTTAAAAATTGGATGCTTAAGCATTCTTCTGATGCTGACATTATTGAAAAGCAGTGGTTTGCGGTTAGTACTAATATTGCTAAAGCGACTGAGTTTGGTGTTTTAGAAAAAAACATTCTACCAATGTGGGATTGGGTAGGAGGACGATTTTCGCTCTGGTCTGCTGTTGGATTACCGCTTGCTCTAGTGATTGGCAATGAAAATTTTAATAAGCTTAAGCAGGGCGCTTATCACATGGACCAGCATTTTCAAAATGCTCCCTTTGAGCAGAATATGCCTGTGTTAATGGCACTGCTTGGTATTTGGAATCGTAATGGTTTGCAGTATTCAAGCCTTGCTATTTTACCGTACGACCATTCTTTGCGAGCTTTACCCGGTTATTTACAACAAACTGATATGGAAAGTAATGGTAAGTCAGTGTCTAATACCGGTGAGAAGTTAGCATGGCAAACCGCCCCCACTGTTTTTGGTCAAGAGGGTACGAATGGTCAGCATGCTTTTATGCAATTAATGCATCAAAGCGATGATATTATTCCTACCGACTTTATTGTCTGTTTAAAAGGCGCGAGCAATTTACCTGAGCATCATCAAGTCTTAGTGGCTAATTGTTTTGCGC
This sequence comes from Colwellia sp. Bg11-12, assembly GCF_014076955.1. Lineage (NCBI taxonomy): Bacteria > Pseudomonadati > Pseudomonadota > Gammaproteobacteria > Alteromonadales > Colwelliaceae > Colwellia > Colwellia sp. Bg11-12. The sequence continues at coordinate 73,655 of NZ_JACGUZ010000075.1, read as the reverse complement.
AAAGTGAAGCGTTAATGCGCGGTAAAACCTTAGCCGAGGTTGAAACAGAGCTTCAAGCAGCAGGCTTAACACCTAGCGAAATATCTACACTTGCGCCACATAAAACCATGAAAGGTAATACCCCCAGTAACACGTTATTACTTGAAGAAATGACCCCCGAAAACTTAGGGGCATTGCTTGCACTTTATGAGCATAAAATTTTTGTCCAAGGTGTTATTTGGCAGGTAAATTCTTTTGACCAATGGGGTGTTGAACTAGGTAAACAATTAGGCAACAGTATTTTGTCAGCAATCAAAGGTGGCGAAATGTCAATGCTGTCAGCTTCAAGCCAAAACTTAATTAAACGTTTTAATACCGCAAGCAATTAAGTCGCCTTAAAATAAGGTCAATAACGAGTCAGAAAACTGGCTAGTTATTGACTTTTTAACTGCAAATCATTAGTATTCTCGCGCTTTTACCTAGATATTCCCTCGAATAAGTCAATTAACGCTTCTCGTTGAATTTTCCTATTATTAGGACATCGTTAGGTTACACCCCACTATTTACAAAATGAGAGTGCAATGTTCGAATTACATGCCAGTAAAGTTTCCAACCTGAAGAATGATGTTCTTTCAGGGTTAACCGTCGCCTTAGCGCTAGTGCCTGAAGCCGTTGCTTTTGCTTTTGTTGCCGGTGTCGACCCATTAGTCGGTTTATATGCGGCTTTTATGGTGGGTTTAATTACCTCTATTTTTGGTGGTCGTCCGGGCATGATTTCTGGTGCAACTGGCGCAATGGCCGTTGTGATGGTCAGTTTAGTTGCTCTTCATGGCGTTGAATACTTATTTGCGACCGTAGTGTTGACCGGCTTGTTACAAATACTCGCGGGTATATTTAGGTTGGGTAAATTTATTCGTTTAGTGCCTCACCCCGTTATGCTCGGCTTTGTTAACGGTTTAGCTATCGTTATATTTCTTGCTCAGCTAGGGCAATTTAAATTCACTAATGAAGCGGGTGAATTAGAATGGTTGCAAGGCACACCTCTTTATACAATGGCAGGGTTAATTATTTTAACCATGGCAATTATTCACTTTTTTCCTAAGTTAACAAAAGCGGTACCATCAACATTAGTGGCTATTGTTGTCGTTACCTTGTTGGTGTTAGGTGTTGGTCTTGATACAAAATTAGTGGGCGATGTTGCTTCTATTGCGGGTGGTTTACCCACATTTAGTATTCCAAGTGTTCCTTTTGATTTAGAAATGTTAAAAATAATTTTTCCTTTTGCTATCGTGCTAGCGGCGATTGGTTTAATTGAATCATTATTAACCTTAACCCTTATTGACGAATTAACGGGTACTCGTGGCCGTGGCAATAAAGAATGTATTGCACAAGGTGCAGCGAATACCGCTTGTGGTTTTTTTGGCGCTATGGGTGGTTGTGCAATGATTGGTCAATCAATGATCAACGTGAACTCGGGTGGACGAGGTAGAGCATCAGGTATTACTGCGGCATTAGCATTACTTGGCTTTATTTTGTTTGCCTCAGGTCTCATCGAACAAATTCCGCTGGCGGCATTGGTCGGTGTTATGTTTATTGTGGTTATTGGCACTTTTGAATGGTCTAGCTTTCGAATTTTAGGCAAAGTACCTAAAGCGGATGCTTTTGTTATTATTCTTGTCTCGGGTGTTACTGTTTATTCTGACCTTGCTATCGCTGTTGTTGTGGGTGTTATTGTCTCAGCGTTAGTGTTTGCTTGGGAACATGCAAAACACGTTACTGTGCATCGTTCAACTAACGAGCATGGCTCAACTGTTTATGACGTAAATGGTCCATTATTTTTTGGTTCTATTTCAAACTTTTTAGAGCAGTTTGATATGGATGAAGCAAGTAGCGACATTATCGTTGAATTTAAAAATTCACGCGTTGTTGACCATTCTGCTATTGAAGCGATTGATACTTTAGCTGAACGTTATTTGTCGCGTGGTAAAACCATGCATTTAAGACACTTAAGTCGTGAATGTACCAAGTTGCTCACTAAAGCGGGCAGTTTAGTTGAAATCAATGTGATTGAAGACCCTGACTATCATATTGCTACTGATAAATTAGACTAATATGATACAAGCCTATACATTATGTATAGGCTTTTTAAGTTTGGCCGAAGGTTTTTATGCAATTAGAGTTTTTTGATGTTCCCAGCCCTTGTGTGGGTGTGTGTCAGTCTGATGAAAAAGGCAATTGTCTTGGCTGCTATCGTACGCGTGAAGAACGCCAAAGTTGGATAAGCTTAACGTCTGATAATAAGCAAAAAGTTGTTAAGCGCTGCTTGCAACGTAAAAAACGTAAAAATACCAAACCGAAAGTCAAAGTGATGGAAACTAGCGTTGAAGTGTTACAGCCTTCATTACTTGACCCTCAATCAAAAGCCAAACAAGATACGTCAACTGACCTTGATTTCGGTGACTTTGAACTTTAAGACTATCATTCTCAACAGACTCTTTAGTCTTGAAAATACTCTATAATCCAGAAAGAATATGTTACCTTTCACGAATAATTCAGCCCCGCGAATAATACCTACTTAGCTTACTTACTTTCCATTCACCGTAAATGTATAACCATTGAACGTAATTGGCTAAGGTTCACTTGCTGTATTGTTCAAATCATTTTATTGTTATTCATTAAACCCCAAAATAATAATCCGCACAGGAAGCATTAAATGCATATCAAGCAAAGCATCGCGCCTACGTTGTTGGCGCTTAGCGTATCACTCGCGTTATCTGGCTGTTTAGAGTCTGAGCAGCAAGACCCAAAAGTATCTATTAATAAAAACCCTTATCCGAGTACTTATCAACCTCTACCTAAGCAAACGACATTAATCAAAAATACTACGGTATTAATTGGTAATGGTGAGCGTTTTGATAATGCTGATGTGTTAATGACGGATGGAAAAATATCTCAAGTTGGCAAAAATTTGTCCGCTGCGGGTGCTGTCGAGATTGATGGAACAGATAAATGGGTTACGCCTGGTGTTATTGATGTGCATTCGCACTTAGGGGTTTATCCAAGCCCATCGGCTGAGTCACACTCAGACGGTAATGAAATGAGCTCGCCCAATACTTCTGAAGTTTGGTCTGAACATAGTATTTGGCCACAAGATCCAGGTTTTAATGCTGCCCGTGCTGGCGGTGTTACTACACTACAAATTTTACCTGGCTCTGCTAATTTATTTGGTGGCCGTGGTGTAACGCTTCGTAATGTATCAAGCCACACGATGCAAGGCATGAAATTTCCACAGGCGCCTTATGGTTTAAAAATGGCTTGTGGTGAAAACCCTAAGCGTGTTTACGGTAGCCGTAAAATATTACCCTCAACTCGTATGGGTAACATGGCAGGTTACCGCATGGCTTGGGCAGAAGCGACTGAGTATAAACATGCCTGGGAAAAATACGACCGCGACTACGAAGCGGGGAAAAACCCATTAGCGCCAGCACGTGACCTAGAGCTTGATACTCTGCGCGGTGTGCTCGACGGTGAAATTTTAATTCATAATCATTGTTACAAAGCTGAAGAAATGGCGATGATGATTGATCTAGGTAAAGAGTTTAGCTACAAGTCAGGAACTTTTCATCATGCGATTGAAGGTTACAAAATTGCTGACTTATTAGCTGAAAATGGAAACTGTGCAGCCATGTGGCCTGATTGGTGGGGTTTTAAAATGGAAGCTTACGATATGATCCACGAAAACGTTGCGGTTGTTAACGCGGTTAAAAACTCTTGTGCGATTGTTCACTCAGACTCAAACAGTACTATTCAGCGTTTAAACCAAGAAGCAGGTAAAGTAATGTACCGTGCTAACGAAAATGGTTTTGCCTTAAAACCAGCAGAAGCTATTCGTTGGATCACTTTAAATGCGGCTAAATCTTTAGGTATTGACGATAAAACGGGTAGTTTAGAAGTTGGGAAAAATGCGGATGTGGTGCTTTGGAATCAAAGCCCTTTTAGTGTTTATGCACAAGCTGAACAAGTATTTGTTGATGGTGCAAAAGTGTATGACCGCTTTGATGATAAATACCAAGCAACAAGTGACTTTATGTTAGGGCAAGCTGAAGTTCCGGCTTTACCTAAAAAGGGAGGGCAGTAATCATGAAAAAAATTAAGCTATTTAAAGCCTCGTTAGTTGCACTTGCTTTAGCGGCAATAAGCCATGCTAACGCAGAAAGTTTAGCAATAACCAATGCCACTATCCATACGGTTACTGAACAGGGCGTTTTAACAAATGCCACGGTTGTTATTGATGACGGAAAAATTATTGCGATTAATCCTGAAAAAATTGATGCTGATGTTACCTTCGATGCGATGGGTAAAATACTGACACCTGGTTTAATTGGTTCTATGAATTCATTAGGTTTGGTTGAGGTTAGTGCAGTATCAAGAACGCGTGATGCTAGTGATAAAAAAGCAGACATTACTTTTGACGCTTCAATCGCTTTTAACCCACGTTCAACGGTTGTGCCTTATACACGCAAAGGTGGTATCACCAGTAACGTTTCAGTGCCTAGCGGTGGCGATAGTATGTTCAAAGGGCAAACCTTTGTAACTGACCTCTCAGGCGAATTTGACAGTGTTTACCTTAAAGAAAATGCCGTCATCATAGATCTTGGTGCGAAAAGTAGTGGTTCACGCGCTCTAAACTTACAAAAACTACGTTATACGCTTGAAGACGCCAAAAAAGCCTTAACCAAAGCTGCTGAAGACGCTAAAACAGCGAAAAAAGACAAAAAGGCTGACGACAAGCAAAAAGAACCGAAAGAACTAAAGCGTGATGAAAAAATTATCAATGCCTTACTAACCGCTGATAAACCGCTTGTAGCTTATGCTGACCGCGCCACAGACTTACTCGAATTACTGAAATTAAAAGCTGAATTTAATCTTGATTTAGTGATCGCTGGCGGTGCTGATGCGATATTAATTACTGAGCAATTAGCTGCAGCGAAAGTACCGGTTATATTTGGCGCTTTAGATAATTTACCGAGTAGTTTTGATTCGCTGCATTCATCGTTAGACAATACGGCGAAATTAACCCAAGCAGGTATCAATGTCGCTTTAGCCATAAACGACGCACATAACTTATATCAGCTGCGTTTCGAAGCGGGTAATGCAATTGCTAACGGTTTAACTAAAGACCAAGCACTTGCCGCTGTTACTGCCAATGTTGCCGATGCTTTTAATATTAATGCGGGTCGTATTGCCGTTGGTAAAAAAGCCGATTTGGTATTATGGAGTGCTGACCCTTTCGAGCTTAGTACGAAAGTCGATAAAATGTGGATTGACGGTAAAGAAATCTCAACGCAGAGTCGTCAAGACAAATTGCGTAAACGCTATACCACTGAAAGTGATATGCCCAGAGGTTACACGAAGTAACTTTTATTGGCAGTTTGTTATTCGATAGCGAAAAGCATTAAACGAACATTCGTTTAGTGCTTTTTTTTTGCGCTTTGTTGTTTAGCACTTTTACCGTCATACTGAATTTATTTCCCGTGTCGTCATGCTGAATTTATTTCAGTATCTGGTTTTGTGGTTGTCAGTACAGATCCTGAAACAAGTTCAGGATGACGGAGTAGTATTCAGGATGACGGAGTAGTATTGAGGATGACGCTTATTTGTATTATCGCTATAATGATTCATTTACTTCTTTATAGAAAACCTTTGGGGTTGTATGACATCTATTATTGCTGAAAATGAATTTGGTCAAATTAAACAAGTCTCGCTTACCGAGCAAATTAGCATGCTGGAAATAACCCATGATACTGGTACCGCTAAAATAAGTTTATATGGTGGACAAGTGCTGGAGTGGCAGCCAGTTAACGAACAACCGGTGTTTTGGTTAAGCGAAAATGCGATATTTGAGCAAGGAACAGCCATTCGTGGAGGCATTCCTTTATGCTGGCCCTGGTTTGGTCCATATCAGGCGCCCAGTGGTGAAACCGCAGGGAATCATGGCTTTGCTCGTCAGCGGAATTGGCAGCTTGATGAAGTGACCATTGAAAAAAACAGTGTTACTGTGACCATGTTTTTGTCTGGTCTAAATGATCATCCGCTGTGGCCTCATCAATATCAGTTAAAACAGCAGTTAATTTTTTCTAAACAATTTGAACAACGACTCTTTATCAGTAACTTATCGTCGAAGGCGTTTGAGTACTCAGCGGCATTACACAGTTACTTTGCTGTTAGTGCGCCAGAAAACATCAAGGTTCCGCCATTATCGGCTTTTCCCTTTGATGATAAAGTTACTGGTAAAGAACAGCAGCTTGCTGCTTTAGAAAATTGCAGCGGGGAAGTTGACCGTATTTATTACAGCAATGAGGTTTGCTCTATTGAAGATAAGCAATGGCAAAGAACCATTAAAGTTTCGTCAACCAATTGTCAGCAATGGGTTTTATGGAATCCTGGCGCTGAGCTGGCTAACAAAATGAAAGATCTTCATGTTGGGGCTGAAAATGAATTTGTTTGTTTAGAAGCGGCAAATACCAACGTACATGTCGTTGAGGCAAATGAAACTGTGATGATAGGTCAGACCGTATCATTGGCATAGTCGGTAATCGTAAGCATCAAAATAGGTCAGTCTAGATAAGCTTCTAGACTTTGGTGCTATTATCCTTTATCTTTTCATCATAATTAACAGGTAATACCAGTTGGTGTGACCTTTTATAATTTGGTGACGTTGTGGATATAAGTCGAAGGAAATTCTTTAAAGTCAGTTTGCTTGGCAGTGCTATCTTGTTCGTTGGCAGTAGTTTATCTACTTTTGCGCTAGCAAGACTGAGTGAGGACGACTTACCCAATTTTGATTTTCTTAACGTGGCTGATGCTGAACTCTTGTTAGTGCTTGCACCGGTCATGTTAAAAGCTAACTACCCTGGTTTATTAGAAAAAGAAGCCGATCATCGGTTATTAACCGCTATTGACAAACAAATTGCCGCTTTAGATGAGCATTCCCAAAAGCAATTACGACAACTGTTTGATTTATTATCCTCTTTTACATTGCGTTACCTCGCTGGCGCACCCATTAGTGATTGGGCTTTAGCATCAACTGAGCAACTCGAGCGCTTTCTACAAGGCTGGAAAACAAGCATGTTTTCATTGAAACGTAGCGGTTACGCGGCTTTAAGTAAGTTGATCACGATGAGCTGGTATATCCAACCAGAAAATTTTTTACAAGCGGGTTATCCAGGCCCCCCTAAAATAGTGCCACCGCAGGAATAAAACGTGAAAATAGTCTCCGAAATTCGTGGTATTAGCGATCCATACGCTGCTAATAAAGCACTCGTTAAGCGTACTATAAACGCTAATCAACTTGAAACAGACCATATAACTGCTGACGTTATAATCATTGGTACAGGTGCTGGTGGTGGTACTAGCGCTGAAATATTAGCCCAAGCAGGTTTAAACGTTTTGATGATAGAAGAGGGGCCATTAAAATCGACTCGTGATTTCAAAATGGATGAACAACAAGCGTACGCTGACTTATATCAAGAAAGTGCCGGACGAGCCACTAAAGATGGCGGTATTGGTATTTTACAAGGTCGCTGTGTCGGTGGAACAACTGTTGTCAATTGGACCTCTAGCTTTAGAACACCACCACTAACGCTTGATTACTGGCAGAAAACCTTCCAGGTAAAAGGCTGTAGCACCCGTGATATGGTGCCATGGTTCGCACAAATGGAAAAACGCTTAAGCATAGCGCCATGGCAAGGCGGCGCTAATGAAAATAATGCGGTATTAAAAGAGGGTTGTGAAAAACTCAATATTCCATGGAAAGTTATTCCACGTAACGTCAAGGGGTGCTGGAATTTAGGTTATTGCGGTATGGGCTGCCCAACTAACGCTAAACAGTCGATGTTAGTGACAACGATTCCTGATGCGCTTGAACACGGAGCGACCTTGCTCTATCAAGCCCGAGTGGAACGCTTACTCATTACCGATAAGAAAATAACGGGTGTAGAATGTATTGCCCTTGATGATAATAAGCAAAAAACAACGAAAAAAATTATAGCGAAAGCCCCTTATATTATTCTCGCGGGCGGCGCTATTAATGGCCCTGCCTTGATGTTACGTTCTAATGCGCCTGATCCAAATAACCGTATTGGTAAAAGAACCTTTTTACATCCAACGGTTTTTTCTTTTGCCCAATTTGATAAAGAAATATCTCCCTTTTATGGCGCGCCACAAAGCATTTATAGTGATCATTTTCAATGGCAACATGGCGCTACTGGGCCATTAAGTTATAAATTAGAAGTGCCGCCATTACATCCAGCTATGTCATCAATCATGTTGATGGGACACGGTAAAAACCATGTAGATGATATGGCTAAGCTTAACAATACTCACGCTATGTTAGCGTTGTTGCGTGACGGGTTTGATGAGGACAGTGAAGGAGCAAGTATTACTCTTTCTGATGACGGTAGCCCGATTGTAGATTATCAGATGAATGATTATTTATTTGACGGCATAAAGCGCGCTTACTTATCAATGGCTGAAATACAGTTTGCAGCGGGGGCAAAAAAAGTACGCCCAGCACACGAACATGGCCAATGGTTTGATAGTTTTGAGTCTTTTAAAGTCGGTTTTGATCAACTCAAGCATCAAGTGAGTAATAATTTGGTGGGAAGTGCTCACGTTATGGGCGGACTCGCTATGGGTGAAAACACAGCATTATGCATAGTCGACAGTGATTGCAAATACCATTATTTAGATAATTTATGGGTATTTGATGGCTCTGTTTTTCCCACTTCAATTGGTACTAATCCACAACTTTCTATTTATGCTTTAGTGTGTAAACAAGCAACAAAACTAGCCCGAAAATTGAAGAGTAATTAAGCACTTTATTTTCTGGAATCGGGCAATAAAACAGCTAAACTTATGATTATAAATAGACCGAATTATAATTATTTGGACTAGTTTCGTCATGCTGAATTCATTTCTCTTGTCGTCATGCTGAATTAATTTCAGTATCTATTTTTTGGTTCTAAGTACAGATCCTGAAACAAGTTCAGGATGACGGTGTTGTGTTCCTAATTTCGCAGTCGTATTTGGTACTGTTTGGGACTGTTTGGTACTGTTTGGTACTCTTGTCGTCATGCTGAATTCATTTCAGTATCTGTTTTTTGGTTCTAAGTACAGATCCTGAAACAAGTTCAGGATGACGGTGTTGTTTTCAATATGACGTTGTCGTGATCAGGATGACGGTGTTGTGTTAACGATAACGTTGGTTGTTCAGGATGATGGGGTAGTATTCAGGGTTTTGGGCTGTGGTATCTTATGTTTACTTTGTTCAAAATAGCTATCTAATACAGATGCTAAAGCAGTTGATTATTTATTAAATTAGCCGCCATTATATAATTATTCACATATTAAGAATAAATAATAACTATGTGTATATTGTATAATATAACGACTTTTAACTCGGTAGCTCAGCGTCAATAGAAAATTAAATTGTATACAATATAGTAAATATACCATTTTATGTTGATATGTCTGAAAAAATACTGAATATTTACTCTAATCTATATTGACACTAAATTATTTTTCTGAAACAGCAATAATTAGTTTGCTTTATAGGCATTGGAGTGATTATTCTAATTACACTTTTTCTTTGAATGAGATCTTTCATGGAACACCTAAACCAATTATTTATAGAAGCGGGTACATTAATGCTTGCTGGCATGGTCTTCGTTTTTGCCTTTTTAGGCTTGACGATTGTTTTTATTAATGTGGTTTTAAAACGCTTAGCCATTAAATTTCCAGATGCTGTTATCCAAACACGATCCACACGGTCGAATCAAAAAACAAAACAAAATGTTGATGGTATTTCACCCAATGTGGTGGCGGCAATTACTTCTGCTGTAACGCAATACCGCAAACAACATAATAACCCTTCAAGCACCGATAAAACTAAATAGGAATAAACTCATGACAAAGCCATTAGGTATCACTGAAGTTGTTTTAAGAGATGGTCATCAATCATTACTCGCCACTCGATTACGTCTTGAGGACATGCTACCCATTGCGCCAAAACTTGATGAAATTGGTTTTTGGTCAATTGAGTCTTGGGGTGGTGCGACTTTTGATTCTTGTATTCGCTATTTAGGTGAAGATCCTTGGGAACGTTTGCGCGCCTTAAAAAAAGCGATGCCAAAAACTAAACAGCAAATGTTATTTCGTGGCCAGAATATTCTAGGCTACCGCCACTATGCTGATGATGTGGTCGAAAAGTTTGTTGAACGTGCTCATGTTAACGGTATTGACGTGTTCCGTATTTTTGATGCAATGAACGATGTACGTAATTTACAAACCGCCATTAAATCAGCGGTGAAAGTGGGTGCGCACGCACAAGGCACATTAAGCTATACCGAAAGCCCAGTGCATACACTTGAAGGCTGGCTAACAATGGCTAAGCAAATTGAAGATATGGGCGCGCATTCTTTATGTATTAAAGACATGTCTGGCTTATTGAAACCTTACGATGCTGAAGAGTTAATTGGTCGCCTCAAAGAAACCGTTTCTTTGCCTATTGCTCTACATTGCCATGCGACTACAGGTTTAAGTATTGCGACTCACATGAAAGCGATTGATGCTGATGTAGATGTTATCGATACCTCTATTTCGTCAATGAGTATGACTTACGGACATTCACCAACAGAAACGATTGTTTCGATTGTTGAAGGGACTAAACGAGATACCGGTTTAGACATGGTTAAACTTGCTGAAGTTGCGGCTTACTTTCGTGAAGTGCGTAAAAAATACGCTAAATTTGAAGGCAGCTTAAAAGGCATTGATGCTCGAATTTTACTCGCACAAGTACCAGGTGGCATGTTAACAAATATGGAAATGCAGTTAAGAGAACAAGGTGCTGCAGACAAACTCGATGAAGTATTAATTGAGATTCCAAAAGTAAGAAAAGATTTAGGTTATATCCCTTTGGTAACGCCAACCTCACAAATTGTGGGTACGCAAGCCGTATTAAATGTTTTAACGGGTGAGCGCTACAAATCAATTACCAAAGAAACTGCGGGTGTGTTAAAAGGTGAATATGGCGCAACGGCAGATAAAGTAAATGCCGAATTACAAGCGCGTGTTTTAGACGGTGGAGAAGCGATTACGTGTCGTCCTGCTGATTTAATTAAGCCTGAACTTGACAACCTCACTGCAGAACTTGAAACACTGGCTAAAGAAAAGAAAATTGATTTAGCAGACGAAGTGATTGATGACGTTTTAACGTATGCACTTTTTCCACAAATAGGGCTGAAATTCTTAGAAAATAGAAATAACCCAGATGCTTTTGAACCTGTACCGACTATTGAAGACGCGGTGGCAACATCTGCCCCAGCTAAAAGTTCAACAGCGCCAGAAAGTTACGCGGTAAGTGTTGATGGTAAGGTATTTGACGTTGTTGTAGCGCAAGGTGGCGATATTAGTCAAATTACGCAGCCAAGTAGTGGTCAAGCAACTAAACCGTCATCATCAGCTTCAGAGGCGTTAAATGCACCACTTGCCGGTAACATCTTTAAAGTGCTTGTACATGAAGGTGATGAGGTTGCAGCCGGTGAGGTTGTTATCATCATGGAAGCAATGAAAATGGAAACTGAAATTCGTGCTGTTAACTCAGGTATTATCACTTCAGTGGATGTTAAAGAAGGTGATTCGGTTACTGTTGGTCAAGCTTTATTGAGTTTAGGATAGATAATAATGGATTCATTAAATAAACTTTGGTTGTCTACGGGCTTAGCTAACTTTGAGTCGGGTCAAGTGATCATGATGATAGTGGGCTGTTTGCTTCTTTATTTGGCAATAGCACGTAACTTTGAACCGTTATTGTTATTACCTATGGGCTTTGGTGCGATATTAACCAATATACCATTAGCTGGATTTTCAGAAGTGGGTGGTTTATTACACTTCATTTACTATGCGGGTATTGATACAGGGATATTCCCGTTGATTATCTTTATGGGGGTCGGAGCTATGACCGATTTTGGCGCATTAATCGCTAACCCTAAAACCTTATTACTTGGTGCTGCTGCACAGTTTGGTATTTTTGCGACTTTATTTGGGGCTATTGCTTTAAACGCGATACCCGGTATTGAATTTACCCTTAAAGATGCGTCTGCCATTGCCATTATTGGTGGTGCCGATGGTCCTACTGCTATATTTTTAGCCTCGAAATTAGCGCCAGAGTTATTAGGTGCTATCGCCGTTGCTGCTTATTCTTATATGGCACTAGTACCTATTATTCAGCCACCTATCATGAGGGCATTAACCACTGAAGATGAACGTAAAATTGAGATGGCGCAATTACGCCCAGTCACTAAAATTGAAAAAATAGTATTCCCATTAGGGGTTTTACTGATGACTATTTTCTTTTTACCGTCAGCAACACCTTTAGTGGGTATGTTCTGTTTAGGTAATTTGATGCGTGAATGTGGTGTGGTTGACCGATTAAGCTCTACAGCGCAGAACGAGTTGATTAATATCACCACTATATTTTTAGGTTTAGGTGTTGGCTCTAAGTTAAGTGCAGAAGCATTCTTAAACATAGAAACGTTGGGTATTTTAGGCTTAGGTGCTGTGGCATTCTCAATTGGCACCGCTTCTGGGGTGTTAATGGCGAAATTGATGAATAAACTTTCATCAACACCCATTAATCCACTCATTGGTGCAGCAGGAGTTTCGGCGGTACCTATGGCGGCACGTGTTGCCAATAAAGTGGGGTTAGAAGCTAATCCACATAACTTTTTACTCATGCACGCGATGGGACCTAATGTTGCTGGTGTGCTTGGCTCGGCGGTTGCTGCAGGTATTTTGTTGGCGCTCGTTGGATAAAAGTAGTTTTATTATTACCGCTATATATTATGATTAACGGGAAGCTTTGCTTCCCGTTTTTATAACACGTTATTATTCAATAACACCACTGTTAGGTAACTTTGCGTAAGGCGCTATTTTTTTAAAATATTGGCTAGTATTTTCAGATAACAGTTCATCGAGTTGTTTCTTTAGCAAATCTCCGGTTTCACTTTTTGCAACAGCAAGACTTGCTGCAATGATTTTAAACTTCTTATAATAAATTTTCTGTGGACTTTCTGGTGAATTGATTTCAGCTGGAATTTTAGTGCGAAGATCGTTTTGTAATGACTTTATCGTCGACATCATAGCGACTCGTTCAAAAATTATTACTTTGATTCTTCCACGTGCCATCATCATAATTAATTGCGTTAAACTGCCCACTTCAATGAATTTCTCTCTAGGTACTTGCGCTAATTCAGCAAAAAAATCAGCATTACCAATTAGCGTACCAATACTACGTTCGGGCAAATTGTTAATGTCGAAGTGATTGGGTGATGTTGAGTAAAGGTCTACGGTGGTGTCAAAGTGCCATGAAAGCTCTTGTGCAAATTGGTAAAATTTTTGTGTTTCACTATCTTTAGGTGTTAAACCTATGATGTTAATACGGCGCCTTTTTAATTCCCTTTTAGCACGAGCATAGGTCATTATTTGATAGTTAAACGTTAGGGCTGAATTATCTTGTAGCCCATTAAGCATATCAATCACAAAACCACTGCCATCTTCGTTTACTAATGGAGGAAAGGGTTCTAGACCGACGGTAATTTTATTATTATTGGCTAAGGTTTCTAAGCTAAATAAAGCCAGTAAAATAAAGGTAATAACAACTTTATTGAACACAGTCATATTGTTCAAAATAGGCATCCTATAAATTCATTGACCGTCCATGTCAGTAAATTACTACAGATAGATTTTATTTAAATGTCTTAAAATCATAAAAAATATTATTAAGGATTTAATTTAAATTGACGCCATAATACTTTTGGGTCTTCTTGTGTTTCTTCTGTAGGTTGCTCCTGCTCAAAGCAAATGCGGTCATGTAAACGGTTAGCGCGACCTTGCCAAAACTCGATGTAGTGAGGTTTTATTCGCCAACCACCCCAAAATTCAGGTAGCGGTATTTCTTGATCGGCAAATTTTTCAGTATAATAAGCTTCGCGCTCTTTTAATACTTCTTTACTCGCCAGTGGTGAGCTTTGCTTTGACGCCCATGCGCCAATTTGGCTGCCTCGATCTCGACTATGAAAGTACTTTTCTGATTGTTCATGAGTCACTTTTTCTACCACACCCTCTATACGGACTTGGCGCTGTAGAACATTCCAGTGAAATAATAAGGCGATTTTATTATTTTCCGTTAAATCTTGGCTTTTACGGCTCGCGTAATTGGTGTAAAAAATAAAACCACTTTCATCAAACTCTTTTAATAACACCATACGAGAGCTCGGTTGGCCATTTTTATTCGCACTACTAACCGACATAGATTCAGGTAATAAGATGCCTGATTTCTTTGCGTCGTTAAACCATTGATCAAATAGCTCAATGGGATTTGTTTGTGAAGAAAACTCGGGGAGTGGTAAGGCAACCCCCTGACCAAATGTTAATAAACAACGTAATTTTTCAAATAATGTCATAACGGTAGAATAAAATGATGTAAGGGATAAAGAGTATTAAGATAGTAGCATGAATGTTTTATCTGACAATAAGAGATTGTGCGCTTAATTTACTTTAATCAGTAATTATATAGGATTAAATATCCCAATCATCAGAGAAGTCTAATGCCTCTCGGAGTCGTTTTTTTTCTAACAAATCATCAATACGTTTTCGTACTTTTGAGTTTTTATCTGCTTTTTTCCCTGTAGCGAGATCTTTGTCGTAGTTCTCTGATTCGTCTTTTGCTCTATATTCATCTGACATTATCGTGTTTTTCTCACGGTTAATTATATTTATTTAAGGGATTAATTTGAAGATAGGCAACAACTGAGAAAATTTCAATAAAATTGCTTAATCATCTACTTAATTTCACTACGATAGCGTTAGAACAATAAATCTTAACGCATAAATAGTTTTGCATTGTGGTAGCACATTGATAAACTGATTTATCTTCAGACCTACTATAATTTAGCGACTACTATGCCCAATCGTAATTTCGCCGAATGGCTTGAACAATGTCAATGTCAGGCATTAGCAAATTTTCAGCGTCAATTGGTTTTACTTGTCGGTGATGCTTGTTGGGTAAAGCAATTACTGCAATTAACGGCACAAACCCCACCTAAAGATGCTTGGTTAGTCTTTAGTCATCATCAAGAAATACCCGCGACTATTGATAGTAAACATTATGCTCAGCAATTGGGTAGCGAGAATAATAAGATATTATTCTCTTGTGTTGAAGGTAATGAAAGTTCAACACTTGATACTATTAATTTAGACGCTTTTGCAGCTCTTTCAGGCACTTTGGTCGCAGGGGGCGTTATGTTCTTGTGGCTTGAAACCCCGTTAGCACAAGCGATTGAACAAACTGATTTACTTTCATTAAAATACTTTTATCAACAATTACTCAACAACAATGAATTGATCACTCTTTCGCAAAGCGTTAAGCAAACGTTTCCTGTGCTAAAACAGGCATTACCTGTACCACCCTCTGTGGCAGGTGATTTTTTATATCAATGTAAAACAAAAGAACAACAAGTTGCAGTTGAACATATTATGAAAGTGAGTCAGGGCCATAGAAACCGGCCCTTAGTGCTAACAGCCGATCGTGGTCGGGGTAAATCATCTGCACTGGCTATTGCTTGTGTTCAGTTAATTGAAAATAATAATGCTGTTGGTAGCGAGAAAATTGATATTTTCATCACGGCTCCCCATATTCGCGCTTTAACGGTTTTTTACCGCCAAATTGCTTTTTCATTTGCGGCACGGGGCACAAAAATTGACTATGTTAATGCTAGTAAAACATCAATAACTCACCCCTTTGGTTCTATCACCTTTATTGCGGTTGACCGACTTATTCAAGCAAGCGATTCATTGAATATTTCGTTACTACTCGTTGATGAGGCTGCAGCCATTCCTGTACCGCTATTAACAACGTTAACGTCTCGTTTTTCACGAGTTGTTTTTTCGAGTACCGTACATGGTTATGAGGGAGCAGGGCGTGGCTTTACGGTTAAATTTCAGCAGGCGTTGCAACAACGGGTACCACAGTGGCGAAGATTTCATATTGATGAACCTATTCGTTGGTGTAAAGAAGACCCGTTAGAAAACTTTGTTTTCGAAAGTTGCTTACTCAATGCGAAGTTAGCAACGCTGCCTGCATTAGCGGATATTTCTTTGAATCCCTTATTGTTAACCCAGGCATCAGCGCAGCGCTCAAGGGAAAGCGAGTTATGTGTTAAGCAAGTATCGGCAGAGTCGCTTATTGAAGATACTGATTTATTACAGCAGGTTTTTGCTGTTTTAGTGACGGCGCATTATCAAACATCACCAAACGATATTACGCTATTACTTGATAATAAAGCGGTAAATCTCTTTATCGCTACTGTCGATAACCGTATTGTCGGGGTTGCGGTACTCCTTGAAGAAGGTTGCAATGAAGACTTTGACATTCAAGCCATTGCAGAGAATAAACGTCGATTAAAAAATCAATTTATTCCTCAGTCATTACTGACACATTGTGGATTTAGTGAAAGCTTTAATTATCAATATTTACGCGTTTTACGTATTGCTATTCATCCGCAATATCATGGGTGCGGTTTTGGTACGTGTTTTATTAAACAGCTCGAAAAATTTGCTAAAAAGCAACGTTTTGACTTTATTGGCGCAAGTTTTGGCGCTAATGCTCCTTTGCTTAAGTTTTGGCAAAATGCGGATTACCAAGTGGCTCGGATCGGTTTTACCCAAGATAAAGCCAGTGGTGAACATTCTGCTTTAGTGCTTTCTGCAATGAGTGAACGCGGTCAGTTTTTTGAACGAAAAATTGTCAATGAATTTTATCATTCATTCGATTACTTGCTCACTGACGAATATAAAGGACTGGCACCTAAACTTGTTTGGCAAATATTACACCACTGTCCTGATAAAAGTTTACCGCAATTAAGTGCTCATCAAGTGGGTAGTATTAATGACTTTATCTTAAAAAAGCGGCAATTTAGTCACTGTGTAAAAGCGCTACATTATTGGTGTGTTATTCATTGTAAAAAAGAATATCAGCCACAAATATTGTTGTTAATTGAACGAGTTTTACAGAAAAAAACACTTAATGAGGTGTGTAAAAATCATCAACTAACCGGTAAAAAAATGCTTAACAACGCATTAGTCGATTATATTTCACAACAACACACTTAGGCTATTTGCTGTCGCCAAAACTTGAGCATGGTAAAATAATGACAAGGTTGACTAGCGAAAGCGGTAAAGTCGTCATGCTTTATAATGCGCGTTAAGTAGTAGGTAATGACTTTCGCTAAACCGTTACTGGGGTGCGTAGCGTAAGTCTTTGTTAATAGATTCAACCAGTCTTCAATTTGGCAAAGCTCGCTTGAATGGGCAATGGCACAGTGAAAAATTTTTGAATGTGAATTGGCGGAGTAAGTTAGCGGCATAATGATTGTTCTCCCTGTAAGCTGCTCTGTAAAAGTGATTGCCATAACGTTTTACGTGCTGCATCGTCTAAGCACCTACATTCATGACCAGCTAAAGCGCCAGATAATATTAATCTCTCTAATAATTTGATGGGTAATTCAACTTGTGCTTTTTCATTCTTTGAGCTCTCGTAACCGTCTTGGATATTTTTTCTATTGATATAGTATTGTTGTGCGCCCATGGTAAAACTCCTTTTATTGAGATTTCTTTGAAATTAATTTAATGTAAAAAAAGACATGATGCAAATGATAATTATTATCATTTGAGTTTTATTTAGTTTAATTATGTAATCTTCATAAATATCGCATTACAATAATGCCCAAGAAACAGGTCTTGATAGGAAAGTTATGACAGAAGTTGAAAATTCACTCAACGATACAAAAAATAATATTATTGAAGTGAATCGTTTAGTGAAAACCTACAAAGGTGTTCAAGCCGTTGACGATATCAGTTTTGCTATTACTAAAGGGCACTGTTTTGGTCTTTTAGGGCCAAATGGGGCGGGTAAAACGACAACGATTGAAATAATGGAAGGGATAATTAATGCCACGAGTGGGCAAGTACTGTATTCAGGAAAAGCCATTAGTAAAGATATAAGTCAGCAAATTGGTATTCAATTTCAGAGTACCGCCTTGCAAGATTTTTTAACGGTACAAGAAACCTTAAATTTATTCACTGCGTTTTATGACCATACCTTACCTCATCAGCAATTGATCGAACTTTGTGGTTTAAAAGACTTTTTAGATAGAGATAATCGCCTATTGTCGGGTGGACAGCGTCAACGGTTATTATTAGCATTGGCGTTAATTAACGACCCAGAAATAATTTTTCTTGATGAACCAACCACAGGACTTGATCCACAAGCGCGACGAAATTTTTGGCAGTTAATTAAAAATATTAAAGCACAAAATAAAACGGTTATTTTAACCACCCATTACATGGATGAAGCAGAGCAACTTTGTGATGACGTGGTTATTATGGACAATGGTAAAATTATTGAAAGTGGTACACCTAATAGACTCCTTGCTAAACATTTTCAAAACGTATTTATTTACCTGCCTAAAGCGCAAGTACCTCAAGTATTAATTGATAAGCATCAGTGGATTATTGCACACGACCGTGTCGAAATTAGCACACAACAAGTAGAAGAAACCATCAGTTTGTTAATTGCTGCACAAGTTCCGCTAGACGGATTACAAGTGAAGTCTCCAAACCTTGATGATCTTTTTCTAAAATTAACTGGCCATTCGTTAAGGGAGTAATATTAATGAATTTAAAACGTTTTTTTGCGGTAGTAAAGGCCCGTAATATTGAATTTTTTCGTGATCGTTCATCCTTAGGTTGGAATTTGCTCTTCCCCATATTAATGCTAGCCGGTTTGTCTTTTGTCTTTTCTGGCGATGGGAAAGCGGTTTATAAAGTAGGGGTTGTTAACATTGGTTCTGTACAATCAACGTTTATGGAAACACGTTATATTGATTTTATTGATTACCAGGATAAAGCGTTAGCAACACGAAAGCTAGAACAGCATGCTATTGATTTTTTAGTTGATTTTAATGAAAAAAGTTACTGGGTGAGTCAAGGTTCACCCAATAGTTACCTTGTTGAAAAAATATTTATAGGACAACATAGTGACTTTCAACGTTTAGAAACCCATGGTAAGAAAATCCGTTATGTTGATTGGGTGTTACCTGGAATTTTAGGCATGAATATGATGTTTAGTTGTTTATTTGGGGTTGGCTATGTCATTGTACGTTATCGTAAAAATGCTGTACTTAAACGCTTAAAAGCGACACCACTTTCAGCTTTTGAATTTGTGTCTGCACAGTTGGTTTCACGTATCTTTATTGTGATGTTTATGTCGAGCGTTGTGTATATTGGTTGTAATTTCTTTTTTGATTTTTATATGTTGGGCAGTTATTTTGATCTCTTTATTATTGCTATTCTAGGCGCGGTTAGCTTAATTTCGTTAGGGTTACTTGTTGCAAGCAGAAGTAAAAGCGAAGAGCTTATTGGCGGTTTACTTAATTTAACATCATGGCCAATGATGTTGCTATCAGGCGTATGGTTCAGCTTAGAAGGTGCACCTAATGCGGTGAAAGCCTTGGCTGACTTTTTACCTTTAACTCACTTAGTGGCTGGCGCGAGAAAAGTGATCACAGAAGGGGCTACGCTTGCCGATATAAGTTACCACGTAATGGCACTATTAATAATGAGTACTATTTTCTTAGCATTAGGTTCGTACTTATTCAGTTGGAACACCGAACGTTAATATTAAAGTGATAACTTTGTTATCACTGTTTGATCGTTAGTGCATTAAGGCGTTTATATGTTACTAAAAATTGTCGGCATATTTTTTGTAGCTCTTGCTATATTAGGTGTTGTTTTACCTATTTTACCTACAACGCCTTTTTTATTGGTTTCGGCGGCTTGTTTCGCTAAGTCTTCGCCGAAAATGTATAAAATGTTACTGGAAAATAAAATTTTTGGACCACTTATTTACCATTGGCAAGCATCTCGCAGTCTTCCAAGAAGTGCTAAGATAATAGCGTTAACTTCTATTGTCTTAGCGTCTAGCTGGTCGTGCTATTTATTAGATAATAATATATTACGGATTGTGATCATCGCTTTGGTGACAGGGCCATTGTTTTTTTTATGGCGACTGCCTATTTCGGATGGAAATAAGCAAACTTAGCGGTAAACTTCAGCCGTTATTTTTTATTTAATAAATGTAAATAAAAAATATTTTATTATCTTTAAATACTTATTCAGCTAATGCTTTACCCACTAATGCTGCTAGGTGATCAGGTAACGTTAATGAAAGGGCTATTTCGTGGCCACGGTCTGACATTTTCCCCCACGTTTTTTGTACAATCCTAATAATTTTAGCTTCGTTGTTTGCTTCTGTGTATTTTGCGGCGAAAGCATCAAAGTAATATTGTAGAAATACGAGGCAAGCCACATCTTCTAAAGTTTGGGTATTCTCGTTAGTTTTAAGCTGTTCTTTTCTTAAAATACAAGCGGTCAATTCAGCTTCATTTTCATCATAACCATTTTCCAACATTAACGACTTAGTAAGCTGTGCATGGAATTTTCCTTGCGCAATCCGCCACTGATAATACCCTGCTTTACCTTCATCAAACTCGTTACGTTTTAAATCCCAACGTTTAATATGCTGTGCACGCACCGCAATTTTTACTAATTCATTCGACTGGGGGAAATACTGCTCTAGGCAAGCGGTCATGTACTGACCGTAAAGTAACTCATTGGGTTGAGAAAGCCCATTAACCTGCGTTTTGTTGGGATCTTCACTATTTATTTTGTCAATCGCAGAATGTACGGCTGTTAAACGAGATGAATTCATAAAGGGTATCCAATGCCTAGGGCGAATTAAAACAATATGTTAGCTTTTTATGGATAAAATAAAAACTCCAATTAAATTTTTTGTCAAAATAAGAGAAATTGATCTGTTGATCATATTGTCGTGGTAGCTAGTTTTAAGTATAATGTTTTCCCGTCCTGCTAGGTTGGTGTGTTTTTCAAAATCATGACTAAACTTACCTTATTATTCGCAATTTATTCGCAAAATAAGCTAGCTAAACAACTTAAGCAAAAAACACAAAATTCCTGCTCACTCTGACTTTTGGTATCACATGACAACTAGATATATTTTTGTAACCGGCGGCGTTGTATCGTCTCTTGGTAAAGGTATTGCAGCAGCATCGCTTGCCGCAATTCTTGAAGCGCGCGGCTTGAAAGTAACCATGTTAAAACTTGACCCTTATATTAACGTTGATCCGGGCACAATGAGCCCTATTCAACATGGGGAAGTTTTTGTTACTGAAGATGGCGCTGAAACCGATTTAGATTTAGGGCATTACGAACGATTTATTCGTACCAAAATGACTAAACGCAATAACTTCACTACTGGTCGAATATATCAAGATATTCTAGCGCGTGAGCGTAAAGGCGAATTTTTAGGTGCTACCATTCAAGTTATTCCTCATATAACGAACGATATTAAACGTCGAGTTATTGAAGGTGCTGAAGGTTACGATGTAGCAATGGTTGAAATTGGCGGTACGGTGGGTGATATTGAATCTCAACCGTTCTTAGAAGCTATTCGTCAGTTAGGTACCGAATTAGGACGTGAACGTGCAATGTTTATGCACTTAACGTTAGTGCCTTATATTGCAACAGCAGGCGAAATAAAAACCAAACCAACTCAACACTCAGTGAAAGAGCTTCGCTCGATTGGTATTGTGCCAGACATTTTAGTGTGTCGAAGTGAGCGTACGGTTCCAGCAAACGAGCGAGCAAAAATATCTTTGTTCACCAATGTTGCTGAAAAAGCCGTTTTATCAATGCGCGACGTCGATAGTATTTATAAAATTCCCGCTTTACTTAAAGCGCAAGGAATTGATGAGCTAGTCGTTAAACGTTTTGGTCTCGATGTACCTCCTGCTGATTTAAGTGAGTGGGAAAAAGTACTTTATCAAGAAGCGAATCCTTTTGGTGAAGTGACTATTGGTATGGTCGGTAAATATATTGAATTACCTGACGCTTATAAATCTGTAAATGAAGCATTAAAACATGCAGGTTTGAAAAATCAGGTTACGGTAAACATTAAATACATAGACTCACAAGACCTTGAAAGTAAAGGAACTGATGTCTTAGGAACCGTTGATGCGATTTTAGTCCCAGGCGGTTTTGGTATTCGAGGTGTTGAAGGAAAAATTTTAGCGGCAAAATATGCTCGTGAAAACAAAGTACCTTATTTAGGTATTTGTTTAGGTTTACAAGTAGCGCTTATTGATTATGCACGAAATGTGGCTGGCTTAACTGGCGCGCACAGTACTGAATTTGACCCTGAAACACCACACCCAGTGGTTGGTTTGATTAATGAATGGTTAGATAAAGCAGGCCAAATTGAATATCGTCATGAGGACTCAGACTTAGGCGGCACTATGCGTTTAGGCTCACAATTGTGTCACCTTGTGAAAGGTACCAAGGCGTGCAACGTATATGGCAGTGAAACAATTCATGAGAGACACCGTCATCGTTATGAGGTAAACAATAACTACCGTGACCAAATCAGTAAAGCTGGTTTAGTGTTCTCGGGATTATCTTCGGATAAAACATTAGTTGAGATGATTGAAATACCTGATCATCCTTGGTTTATTGCTGGGCAGTTTCATCCGGAGTTCAATTCAACACCGCGTGATGGACACCCATTATTTGAAAGCTTTATTGCTGCTTCATTTGAGCATCAAAAACAGCAATCAAATTAAACCTGAAAATTAATAAAACCGTAGCCTTATGCTGCGGTTTTGCTTTCTGGCAAAATTATTTATGGCAGAGTGTTTTATCCCTAAAATTTGAAACTAAAATTTATTAAAAACTTAATCGCGGTTCATTCGCTGTAGTGAGCCCCATTCAAAGGAATTATAATGTCGAATATCAGTAAAATTATCGCGCGTGAAATTATGGACTCACGTGGTAACCCAACCGTTGAAGCTGACGTGTTTTTAGCATCGGGTGCTTGGGGACGTGCTGCTGCACCTTCTGGCGCATCAACAGGTTCGCGTGAAGCGTTAGAGTTACGTGACGGTGATAAGTCTCGTTATTTAGGTAAAGGCGTATTAAAAGCGGTTGCGGCGATAAACAATGACATTCAAACGGCATTGATTGGACAAAGTGCTTTAGATCAAGCGGCTATTGATCAAATTATGATCGACCTAGATGGTACTGAAAATAAAGAAAAATTTGGTGCTAACGCCATTCTTGCTGTTTCATTAGCGAATGCAAAAGCGGCTGCAATGGAAAAGAAAGTGCAATTGTTTGAACACATCGCTGACTTAAACGGCACGCCGGGTCAATACTCATTACCTTTACCTATGATGAATATCATCAATGGCGGTGAGCATGCAGACAATAATGTCGATATTCAAGAGTTTATGATCCAACCAGTGAGCGCTAAAAACTTTAGTGAAGCATTACGGATGGGCGCCGAAATATTTCATGCCTTGAAAAAAGTATTATCAGCGAAAGGCCTCAATACCGCTGTGGGTGATGAAGGTGGTTTCGCACCCGATTTAGCCTCAAATGCTGATGCCCTAGCAGTGATTAAAGAAGCGGTTTCTGCTGCCGGTTATGAATTAGGTAAAGATATAACATTAGCGATGGATTGTGCTGCCTCAGAGTTTTACGATAGCGAGAAAGGTATTTACGACCTTAAAGGCGAAGGTAAGCAATTTACCGCTAACGAATTCTCTGATTTCTTAGCAACACTCTGTGAAGAATACCCAATCGTTTCAATTGAAGATGGCTTAGATGAGTCAGATTGGGATGGTTTTGCTTACCAAACTAAGTTACTGGGCGATAAAATACAAATCGTTGGTGATGACTTGTTCGTGACAAATACTAAAATTTTAGCGCGTGGTATTGAGCAAGGTATTGGTAACTCAATTTTAATTAAGTTTAACCAAATCGGTACACTAACAGAAACGTTAGCGGCAATTAAAATGGCGAAAGACGCGGGTTTTACTGCGGTAATTTCTCATCGTAGCGGCGAAACAGAAGACGCAACCATTGCTGACTTAGCGGTTGGTACTGCAGCAGGGCAAATTAAAACTGGTTCACTTTGTCGCAGCGACCGTGTTTCTAAATACAACCAATTGTTACGTATTGAAGAATACTTAGGTGATAAAGCTATATTCAACGGCCTCTCAGAAGTTAAAGGCCAATAACGACGATCTTTTTGCTACATAATCTAATAACTGTGTTGGATGTACTCACTAACTATCGTTAGCTCCGTGCATCCGCCTTGTTCTTAAATTGTCTAGCTGCAAGTTCATTCGTTATTTTAGCGATGAAATATAGCGATAAAAAAACCACTCATTTGAGTGGTTTTTTATGTTCAGGATGAACGGTATGTCATGATCACATGGATGTGAAAGAGTGACGATGTTCAGGATGAACGGTATGTCATGATCACATGGCCGTTCTTAGGCATCCATGCCTTCTTGGCATTAGTACATCCCTGTACGTCGATGTGAAAGAGTGACGATGTTCAGGATGGCCATTCTTAGGCATCCATGCCTTCATGGCATTAGTGCATCCATGCACGTCAACGGTATGTCATGATTACATGGCCGTTCTTAGGCATCCATGCCTTCTCGGCATTAGTACATCCCTGTACGTCGATGTGAAAGAGGACGATGTTCTGAATTCGTGGTTGAAAGTCGGACTTCCTTTACAATTTTTACGCTTTAGAAATTAAATGAACATCGCGTTGTGGGAACGGGATCTCGATATTGTTTTCTTTTAGGGCTAAGTATATTGCTTTGTATGCTTTAAATTTAGCGTCATAAAAATTAGCGGTGGGTGTCCATAAGCGTATCGAAATATTAATAGAGCTGTCAGCAAATTCGTCAATACCAATTTGAGGTAACCGTGATTCACCAACAATGTTTAATTCATCGATCATCTTTTCTAAAATGGCGATCACTTGCAAAGGGTCTTCTTTATAAGCAATGCCAACCGTTAACTCAAGTAATGAGTCATGCTTTGAGTTATGCAATATTTCGCCAACAATATGCTTATTAGGAATAGTAATACAAACACCGTCTTGGTCATGAATAATGGTGTAAGCGAGTAAAACTTCTTGTACCACACCTGTAACACCTTGAACGGTTATGGTATCACCAACAACGAACGGGCGAATAATAATGATATTAAAGCCAGCCGCGTAGTTTGCTAATAACCCTTGCAGTGCTAAACCCGCACCTAAAGAAATGGCACCAATGGCAGCAATAAATGGCGTCACACTAATACCTAATTTACTCAGCGAGATAACCGTTATCATGATCACAATAAGCATTTTAGTGGTGCTAGCTAAAAACTGGCTTAAGGTAATATCAAGTTTATGCTTGGTACAAAGTTTTAATACAACGTTTGAAATTTTTCCTGCGACGATATAGCCCAGTGCAAAAATGATGAAAGCACCAATTAACTGAAAGGTGTAATTCGCAAAAAAATCAACAATGATATTATAGATATAACTCACCTGATCTATTTCTTGTCGTAATAAGTCTGTTGGTGCTAATGAGATCGCTTTTTCTACTTCTGGGGGGGTACTTGCTACTTTTTCAAACATATAATATCCATGAATTGTCAGTTTTAATTAAAGTGAAATTTTATTACCTACTAACATAAACAAGAATATAGCTTTATTTTATCTTTTTCACACAATAGGTTATGCTTAAACTTCAGGTTGAATTCTACCCAGTAACGTATTAAAAAGCACTCAATTATTCATGAATGAACAAACTTCATTATGGCAAGAAGACTATCAATCAGCTGATTTTGCTGAGCTTTGTAATGCATTGTACGAAAGGGAACTTGGCTTACTCAGTGAACTTGCGCTTTCGTCAGCCCCATCAATTCAAGGACGGCTTAAAAGTTTGCCACATTATATCAAGCGAACAGCGCATTCTATGCTTCAGGTAGAAACGCCACTTAAGCTTGACGTACAAAATGCAAGTTGGTCAGCTAAACAAAGTGTACAAATGCCGTTAAACGGTCAAGACAGTGAATCAGTAAATAGGTGGTATGTTTCTGCGAATTTACATCATGGTTTAGTGGTACCTATTGCGACAGAGTCAACAATACTCTTAGACTCCATTGATAGAATCGATCTTGAACAGCAGCGTTTTAGAACAAACCTACACGGTTGGTTTTATTTGTCTGCAATAGCACAAAATAAAACGACAGGGCAGTTACTCAAACCTAATAAGAAAGTAATGATAGCCGCTTGTAGTGGTCATTGTTGGCTAAATACTCATAGATCCAACCCAATGACACCTAGTTTGCGTGAATTGTTGTTATCATGTGCAATCAATTGGCGTAATTTCAAACAAACTTTAGCCATTTGATTTTAAAAAATGTTAAATGTGCTAATAATGTTTACACCAGCAAACACCTATTTATAATGGTCGTCATACTGCTACTTCTATAGATCAATTTTAGGCTTAATTTAGGTTTTTATGCGTGCAATAACCGTACTTCTACTAATTTTTATTGTGTTATTACAACATCGGCTTTGGTTCGGTAAAAATAGTGTGCCTGATTATCTTGCCTTAGAGAATGAAGTACAACGTCAAATACTTGATAACGATAAACTTAAACAACGTAATAAATTACTCTATGCCGATACCGATGATTTAAAGTCTGGCGTTGAAGCTATTGAAGAGCGTGCTCGAAATGAATTAGGCATGATAAAAGAAGGCGAAATATTTTTTCGTTTAATTCCTTCAGAAAAAAATACTATGCAAATAGATCCGGAAAAATAATTTTATGTTAACTAAGCCGATAGCGCTTCCTCAACAATTCGTTGTCATTGTTCCTGCTGCTGGCGCAGGTAAGCGTATGTTGGCTAATTGCCCAAAGCAATATTTAACCATTGATAATAAAACCATATTAGAACATACCGTTGAACGATTACTCAGTCATCCTTTGGTAAACAAAGTGATTATTGCTCTTAGTGATAATGATGAGTACTTTCCGCGCACGTCTCTGGTAAATAACAAAAATATTCAAACGGTTATTGGCGGTAAAGAGCGAGTTGATTCGGTACTTGCCGGATTAAAGGTTATTGACACTCAGCGTTACGCTTGGGTGTTAGTGCATGATGCAGCTAGGCCTTGTGTCAGCCATGACGATATTTCTAACTTGATGAAAGCATGTATAGAAAAACAAACCGGTGGTCTGCTAGCTTCGCCAGTTCGCGATACGATGAAACGCTCATTCAGTGGAGATTTAGCTAAACAGCAAGTATTAAAGACGGTTGTTCGGGAAAATTTATGGCATGCGCTGACACCACAAATGTTTAAAGTAAAGGCGTTAAAAGAGGCGATCATTAATGGTCTTAGTCAAGACGCTGAAATAACTGACGAATCATCAGCAATTGAATTCGCTAATTTACCTAGTCTGTTGGTTTGGGCAAGCAGTGAAAATATCAAAATTACGCATCCTGATGATCTCGCACTCGCTGCTTTTTTCTTAGCTAAGCAAAAACAACAAAAACAAAAATCACAGGAAAATGCATGAGAATAGGTCACGGCTTTGATGTACACAAATTTGGTGGTGTAGGCCCCCTTATATTAGCGGGCGTAGAAATAGATTATCCACAGGGGTTTATCGCTCACTCTGATGGCGATGTGGCTATCCACGCGTTATGTGACGCAATATTAGGCGCGCTTTGCTTAGCCGACATTGGTAATCACTTTCCTGATACTGACGGCCAATATGAAAATATCTCTAGTCGGATTTTATTAAAACATGTGGTCAGCTTGATGATTGAAAAAGGCTATCAACTGGGTAATGCTGATATTACCATTGTTGCACAAGCACCTAAAATAGCACCGCATCTACTAGCGATGCGTACTTGCTTAAGCGAAGACCTACACGCTGAACTTGATCAAGTGAATGTTAAGGCAACAACCACTGAAAAATTAGGATATGCAGGCCGTAAAGAGGGCGTAGCGGTTCATGCTGTTGTCTTATTACTAAAATCTTCTGCAGCCGTAATAGAGAAAAATCAATAATATGAGTAAGTCATTACAATATTTATATACACAACCGCAGTCAACAGGTCAGTTACGTAGCGAAATGTCAGACTTTAAGGTATTCGAAAGATTACCCTTTGAGCCTTGTGGTGAAGGCGAACATCTCTTTATTCATATTAGAAAAACCGGTGCTAATACCCTCGTTGTCGCTCGGGAGTTAGCTAAGTATTTCAAAGTAAAAGAAGGACTTGTCTCCTATGCTGGTCTTAAAGACCGCTTTGCCGTTACCGAGCAATGGTTTGGTATTCATCTTCCTGGTAAGACTGTTTATGATCTAAGTAATTTAGCCATTGAAGGTGTTGAAGTGCTTTCGGTAAAACGCCATAACAAAAAGTTACGTATTGGGGCCTTATCAGGTAATCGCTTTGAATTGGTGTTACGAAAAGTGAGTAATATTGATGACGTCTTACGACGATGGGCTGCTGTTAGCCAATTTGGCGTGCCTAACTATTTTGGTGAACAACGCTTTGGTATTAATGGTGGTAACCTTGATAGGGCTTTAGAATTATTTCAAGGAAAGAAAGTAAAAGACAAAAAGAAACGAGGTTTGTATTTATCTGCTGCTCGTTCAGAGATCTTTAATCAAACAATTAGCCAACGTATTGAAAATAATCAGTTTGAATCTTTAAGTATCGGTGATGTTTTTATGTTGAGTGGTACGCAATCGGTTTTTTTAGCCGAAGCAATTGACAAAACCATCATGCAGCGCTTTCAAGAAAAAGATATCGATTTAACGGCTGCCCTATGGGGGGCGGGTGAATTAATGTCGCAAGGTGAATCGCAACAATTAGAGCAAGAAATTGCTAACGAATATAGTGATTTTTGCCAGGGCTTAGTCAAATTTGGCTTAAAACAAGAGCGACGCAGAATAAGATTATCATTAACAGAAGGTCAAATTACCTCTGGAAATGATACGATAACGCTAAGTTTTTTTCTCCCTTCGGGTTGTTATGCAACAACCATATTGCGTGAACTTATTAATTATCAAGATATGACTGAACGAGTAGGAAACTAAACGGATGAAAATATTATTAAGTAACGACGATGGCGTGCATGCTTTAGGCATTAAAATTTTACATGACGAATTAGCGAAAATAGCTGATGTAACTGTGGTAGCACCCGATAGAAACTGTAGTGGCGCCAGTAATTCTTTAACATTATTGAACCCGTTGCGCATTCAGACTTTAGACAATGGCTTTATTTCAGTTAACGGCACACCCACAGATTCAGTTCACCTGGGGATAAGCCAACTTGTTACGCCAGATTTAGTTGTCGCAGGTATCAACTGTGGCGCTAATTTAGGTGATGATACCTTATATTCAGGCACGGTAGCGGCAGCAACGGAAGGACGTCATATGGGCATGCCGGCTATTGCTGTTTCATTGGTGGGACAAAGTGAGCAGCATTACCAAACGGCAGCGGTAGTCACTGCAAAATTTATTCAGCGTTTGCAATCACATCCATTAGCGGCGGATCAAATTATCAATATTAATGTGCCTGATATTCCTCTTGATGAATTAAAAGGTATAAAAGTAACACGTTTGGGTAATCGCCATAAAGCTGAGATGATGGAAAAAACACAAGACCCATGGCAACGTGATATTTATTGGTATGGCCGCTTAGGCCAAGAACAAGATTGTGGAGAAGGCACTGACTTTCATGCTGTTGCTAATGGCTATGCGTCAATAACCCCATTAACCGTCGACATGACGGCGCATGGCAGTTTGGAATCAATCACTCGTTGGGTGGGTGACTTAACCGTTTAGTCGACTTTAATTTTAGATAAGAAAAATAAAAAGAGCACGTTATGAATGTAAAGGTAGGGAGCCGTTTCATCGGTAAATCACGTCGTAGTGGCGAAATATTGGCGCAGAAATTATATACCGAAGGAATACGTGATCAGCGAGTATTACATGCCATTGCTCAATCACCGCGTCATCTTTTTGTTCCAGAAATATTGGCACATAAAGCTTACGATAATACTGCGCTGCCCATTGGACAGGGGCAAACTATTTCTCAGCCCTATATCGTTGCGAAAATGTCGGAATTATTATTAGCTGACGGTGTGCCTGAAAGTATTTTAGAAATAGGTACAGGGTCAGGTTACCAAACGTCAATTCTTACGCAGTTGGTGCCTAAAGTTTTTTCGGTAGAACGTATCAAATCTTTACAGTGGCAGGCAAAGCGTCGCCTACAGTCAATAGACTTAAACAACGTTTCAATGAAGCATGGCGATGGTTGGAAAGGTTGGAGTAGTAAATCTCCTTTTCAAGCGATTATCGTTACTGCGGCACCGACAGAAGTCCCTAAAGCATTATTAGAACAATTAGCTGAAGGGGGACGCTTAGTTATTCCCGTAGGATCAGAGACACAAATATTAAAAGTCATTACTCGTTATGGTGACGAATATAAAGAACAACAAGTTGAGATGGTTAAATTTGTGCCGCTTGTTCCTGGTGCGTTAATTTAATTGTTGTCTGTAAAGTAGACAACAATTCAACTGTTTTTAAATGATGAAATCTGACTGATATCCATAGCCTTACTGCGCTTTCGTAAAAAACTAGGCAAGGTTATATCCTCTTTATTATTGTACAAAAGGTATGATTAATTGAAAATTTTTTCAAAAATGTATGAATGGACACTTCGTTTTGCTGAACATAAATTTGCGCCAAGAATGCTGGCACTATTAACGTTTGCTGAATCTATATTCTTTCCTATTCCTCCTGACGTGCTGCTTGCGCCAATGGTTTTAGCTAAACCTAATAAAGCATGGTCCTACGCAACGTTAACGACGGTTGCTTCTATTTTGGGGGGCTCTGTTGGTTACTTACTCGGCTATTATATGTTTGAACCTTGGATACAACCGGCAATTACCGCTTTGGGGAAACAAGAGGCGTTTGATGCGGTCGTGTTATGGTTTGTGCAGTGGGGTGTTTGGGTGGTTTTTATTGCGGGCTTCTCGCCGATCCCTTATAAATTATTTACTGTGAGTGCCGGTTTCTTACAAATGGCCTTTTTACCTTTTTTAATCGCTTCTGCGATTGGTCGTGGCATGAGATTTTTCTTGGTTGCAGGCGTCATACGTTGGGGCGGTGCAGCAATGGAACAAAAGATAAGACAATGGGTAGACTTACTGGGTTGGATCATTGTTGGACTTATCATTGTTGCTTATTTTTTATTGCGGTAAATAAATATCGACAACATTAGGAATGTTTTTTGACTTTACATATTGAACACTATGTTTTTTTGCCCTATAAAAAGCTCACCTATGTCGCTTTTTTAGCGCTTAGTTTATTCTTAGCGGGCTGTTCTTCGAACCATAAGCCAGCACCTGTTGTAGATGTTCAAGGCTCCATCCCTTTAAGCAAACGTCTTAAAAGTAGTTTGAAGGGACGTGAATACATAGTCAAAAAAGGTGAAACATTATACTCTATTGCATGGCGCGCTAATGTTGATATTAACAGCTTGGCAACGTTTAATAACCTAGCGTCACCTTACAGAATATTTCCCGGACAAAAATTATTTCTAGTCAAAAATTCTGCTCAAGCCAGTAATCATATAGCTCGCGTTGAAAAGCAAAAAAATAAGAAACCAAGAAGGGTAAAAAAACCTGTTGCATCAAATAAAAAGCAGGCGTATGGTAAAAATGTAAGAGGGCAAAAAGTAAACAATAAACCCTCTGCAAATGGCACAACATTTTCTCAAAAAATAAGGAATTGGGTGTGGCCTGCTAAAGGAAAAATTATTGAAGGATTTTCCACAGCAAAACAAGGTAATAAAGGAATAAATATCGCAGGTACACGCGGTGATTCGGTTAAATCAACAGCTAATGGCGTAGTCGTTTATGCCGGTGATGCTTTACGAGGATACGGACGGTTAATTATTGTTAAACATAATGATGATTACCTTAGTGCTTATGCTCACAATGAGAGTATCTTAGTTAAAGAACAGCAGTTGGTAAAAGCGGGTCAAGTTATCGCTAAAATGGGTGATACAGACGCTGAAAGAATTATGCTTCATTTTGAAGTTCGCTTTCGCGGAAAATCAGTAAACCCAATGAAGTATCTGTCGAAATAACAAATAATAATAACAATAATAAATTGGAGTTCGCGTGAATATTTAATCAATGGTAGTAGACTTTGCAGCATATCGGGAGATACAGCATGGGTATAGAAAAAGAATTAGTAAATACTGTTGTAGATAAAAATGAGTCAACTAATGCATCATCTAAAGATAGAGAAGATGCCCCATCAAATTTAGATGCTACTCAGTTGTATTTAAGTGAAATTGGTTTTTCTCCGCTACTTAGCGCAGAAGAAGAAGTCTATTTTTCTCGCCTTGCTCTTAAAGGTGACGAACCCTCCAGAAAACGCATGATTGAAAGTAACCTGCGTTTAGTTGTTAAAATTTCCCGTCGCTATAACAATCGTGGTTTGCCACTACTCGACTTAATTGAAGAAGGTAATTTAGGCTTGATCCGCGCCGTCGAAAAATTCGACCCAGAACGTGGTTTCCGTTTTTCAACTTATGCAACATGGTGGATACGTCAAACGATTGAACGTGCCATTATGAATCAAACACGCACTATCCGTCTTCCTATCCATGTCGTAAAAGAACTCAATATTTATTTACGCACTTCGCGTGAATTAGTCCAAAAACTTGACCACGAACCTACTGCAGAAGATATTGCTGAAAAACTTGATGTCCCTGTCGCTAGTGTTACTAAAATGCTTCGTTTGAATGAGCGTATGACGTCGGTTGATTCACCTTTTGGTGGTGAAAACGATAAAGTATTATTAGACGTTATTCCTGATGATAAGAGTGGCGGTCCAGAAGGCAGCCTACAAACTTCTGATATTAAAAATAACATTATTCATTGGCTAAATGAACTGAACTCTAAGCAACGTGAAGTACTTGCTCGTCGTTTTGGTTTGTTAGGCTATGAGGCAGCAACATTAGAAGATGTTGGTGTAGAAATTGGTTTGACACGTGAACGTGTTCGCCAAATTCAGGTTGAAGCGCTTAAGCGCTTGCGGGATATATTGACCCAACAAGATTTATCAATAGAAGCCTTGTTCCAAGCTTAATGAATTGATTGAGTCTATAAAACAAAAAAACCAGCAATTGCTGGTTTTTTTATGCCGGGAATAAGTATTTAAATTTTACTCTTAAACTCAAACAATAAATCTAATGCCTGTTTAGGGGTTAAATCATTAACATCAATTGATGATAAGGATTCAAGTACGGGGTGAATATTTTCGATAAATGAAAGTTGCTCAAAAGGTTGCTGTTCAATATTGATAATAGAAGGTACCTGTTGTTTTTCAAGTTCAGCCAAGCGTTGTTTGGCTCGTTGAATAACAGGCTTAGGCACACCGGCTAATTGTGCTACTTGTAAACCAAAACTTTTGCTTGCGGCACCTTCTTGAACCGTATGCATAAAGACAATAGTATCACCATGTTCAACCGCATCTAAATGTACATTAGCCAGTGTCGGTATTTGCTCGGCTAAAAGTGTTAATTCAAAATAGTGGCTGGCAAACAAAGTAAAAGCTTTGGTTTTAATCGCAAGCATTTCAGCGCACGCCCAAGCAAGAGATAAACCATCATAAGTGCTGGTACCTCGACCTATTTCATCCAATAACACTAAACTTTTTTCTGTCGCATTATGCAAAATATTAGCGGTTTCTGTCATCTCAACCATAAAGGTTGAACGACCACTCGCTAGGTCGTCAGACGCACCAATACGGGTAAATATACGGTCAACCATACTAATACTTGCCGAATCTGCAGGTACATAACAACCAATATGAGCCAATAAAACAATGAGTGCCGTTTGGCGCATATATGTTGATTTACCCCCCATGTTAGGGCCAGTAATTATCAGCATTTTACGTTCGTTATTTAACGTTACTGGATTGGCAATAAAGGGTTCGCTTGTCATTAACTCGACAACAGGGTGGCGACCCGCGCTAATTTCAATACCGTTATTTTTTGTTAAATTGGGTTGTACGTAATTTAAGCTCTCTGCACGTTCAGCAAAAGTATTTAAGACATCTAATTCTGCAATCGCTTGTGCAAGCATCTGCAGTTTTTCTAAATCGGGTAAGACTAAATCGAACAGTTCGTCATACAAACGTTTTTCCAATGCTAGAAATTTACTTTGGGCACTGAGTACTCTTTCTTCATGTTGTTTTAGTTCATTGGTGATAAAACGTTCGTTATTTTTTAAGGTTTGTCGGCGAATATAGTCATCAGGTACATCGTTAGCGGCAGTACGACTCATTTCAATAAAGAACCCATGAACCCTGTTATAGCCTACTTTTAAGGAACTAATACCCGTGCGTTCTTTTTCACGCGCTTCGAGTTGGGCAAGAAATTCAGTTGCACCATCACTTAAGTCACGTAACACATCAAGTTCTTCATGATAGCCTTTGGCAATAACGCCACCATCACGGATAAGAACCGGTGGGTTTTCAACTAAAGCATGTTGCAATAAGTCGTGTAAGTTGGGTATTGGAAAGCTTTTTGACGCTAACTCAGTGATATGTGCTTGCTGACAAGCTTGTAAATGTTGCTGAAGTTCAGGCAGTTGACTTAAAGCATTACGTAAACGAGCAAAATCTCTTGGACGCGCAGAGCGTAAGGCAATGCGAGAAACAATACGCTCAATATCACCAAAAGATTTAAGTTGGCTAAATAATTCAGACGTTAAATCTTGTGACAATAGTTCGCTAATTGCATTTTGACGTGCGGTTAATATGTTTAAATCACGTAAAGGAAAATGTAACCAACGTTTCAGTAATCTAGAGCCCATTGGTGTCGCTGACTTGTCTAATACCGATGCGAGGGTATTTTCAAAGCCACCTTGTAAGTTTTGAGTGAGTTCTAAGTTACGACGAGTTGCTGCATCTAAAATGACACCAGAAGCAGAAGACTCACAAATAATGGCTCGAATGTGAGGAAGCGCACTGCGTTGACATTCTTTTACATATTGGAATAAGCAACCAGCGGCCATTAAGCCTAATGATTTATCATCAACACCAAAGCCAGAAAGTTCTTTAGTGCCAAATTGTGTATTTAGTAAATTAATGGCCGTGTCTAAATCAAACTCCCATTCAGATCTTCTTCTTAATCCTTGATAGCCTTTTAGTAACTCTGGCGCTGAGAACGATTCACTGTAGAGAAGTTCTGCAGGAGATAAACGCTGTAATTCAGCTTGTAACTGCTCGATGGTGCTTGGCTCGGTGAGTACAAATCGGCCACTGGTCATATCAAGATAAGACAGTCCAAACCGCTGTGATGACTTATTGTTACTTTCACTGACGGCAACAATCAAATTGTCGTGCTTGTCGAGTAATAAAGCCTCGTCGCTAACTGTGCCAGGAGTGATAACTCTAACAACTTTACGTTCAACAGGACCTTTGCTCGTTGCTGGATCGCCAATTTGTTCACAAATCGCAACAGACTCTCCCAGCTGTACTAACTTAGCTAAATAGTTTTCAACAGCATGGTATGGAACGCCTGCCATTGGTATAGCATTGCCTCCTGTTTTACCACGAGCGGTTAATGAAATGTCGAGTAAGTCAGATGCTTTTTTAGCATCATCAAAAAACAACTCGTAAAAGTCACCCATGCGATAAAAAATTAAAATATGAGGAAACTCGGCTTTAATTGTTAAGTACTGGCGCATCATAGGTGTGTGTGAGGAAAGGTCTAAGTTTGCTGTAGTCATTTCTATGCGGTAACTCATAAGATTAATGAAAAAGTAATAAGGTAATTATGCCATAACCCATAAATTTAGACTCTATTTATTTAACTAAAATTTTACCGAACCCTATAAGATTTATCCTGTACATTACCTGTAAAATTACAAATAGTAACTTTTTTACAAGGTAACGTTAAAAGTTACTATTGTTAATTAAATTCACTTATATCAGTAGTATATAAGTCACATCTTTTTATTTTTAATAATAAAATGAAAATAATTGTAAAAAAGCTTGATACTGTACGACCATACAGTATACTTGCTCCATCAAAACGAAATCTTAGCAACATCGGCGGAACAAACATGAAAGATGATAAAGAAAAAGCATTAGCAGCAGCATTAAGCCAAATCGAAAGACAATTTGGTAAAGGCTCAATTATGAAGCTTGGTGATAACAACACAATGGATGTTGAAACCATTTCTACAGGTTCATTAGCGCTTGATGTTGCATTAGGTGCTGGTGGTTTACCACTAGGGCGTGTTGTTGAAATTTATGGTCCTGAATCAAGTGGTAAAACAACATTAACACTTGAAGTTATTGCTGAAGCTCAGCGTAACGGTAAAGTGTGTGCATTCGTTGATGCAGAGCATGCACTTGACCCTATTTATGCTGAAAAGCTAGGTGTTAATATTAATGAGTTACTTGTTTCTCAACCTGATACGGGTGAGCAAGCATTGGAAATTTGTGACATGCTAACGCGCTCAGGTGCTATAGACGTTATTGTTGTCGATTCTGTTGCTGCGCTTACACCAAAAGCAGAAATTGAAGGTGACATGGGTGACTCTCATATGGGACTACAAGCCCGTATGCTTTCACAAGCAATGCGTAAGTTGACAGGTAACTTGAAAAAATCTAACACCATGATCATTTTCATTAACCAAATTCGTATGAAAATTGGTGTGATGTTTGGTAGCCCAGAAACAACAACAGGTGGTAATGCGCTTAAGTTTTATGCTTCTGTTCGTTTAGATATCAGACGTATCGGCGCGGTTAAGGCCGGTGATGAAATTATTGGTAATGAAACACGTGTAAAAGTGGTTAAAAATAAAATAGCACCTCCATTTAAACAAGCTGAATTTCAAATTTTATATGGTGAAGGAATTAACAGCTTAGGTGAATTAATTGACCTAGGTGTTCAGCATAATATGGTTGAAAAAGCCGGTTCTTGGTATAGCTACAATGGCGATCGTATTGGCCAAGGTAAAGCAAACGCTTCTAAATCGTTAGCAGAAAAACCTGAAATGGCAAAAGAGCTTGATAAACGTTTACGTGAATTACTGTTAGTTAAAAGCGTAAGAGCAAGTGAAAAACCAGCTAAAGAAGACGAAGAAGCAGTTATCGAATAAGCTGCTATTAATAGAAAATATTCTAATAAGCCATCGCATTTGCGGTGGCTTTTTTATATCTGAAGAATATAACTTTGATCATTATAATCAATTAATAGTCGCTATTCATTTACAATGAAGCGCTAGCGCTTTATTGCCACAACCGTAATATATTTAATGAGACCTTTTTCGTATTTATCTAATTTAACTTCAGCAATTTCTGACATTAAAGCAGCAATTGTCTTAGGCAGTGTTGTTTTAAAGTCTACTTTATCTAATCGACAAGCATCAATGACGTTTTCGGTCATATCTTTAGCATACAAAATGTCCATGCCTGGAATTAAGTTCTGTTCAAAAGCTAAGAAATCATCATAAAGCTTCTCATCTGGGAAAAATATATCTGTATAGAGGAAGAAGCCTCCGGGTTTAAGTTTATCACTAACTTGGCGATAAAATTGATTGATGTTTGAGTAACAATGCGAAGATTCTACATTAAAGATAATATCAATGGTGTTGTCTTCAATATCTAAGGCACATGCGTCGCCCTCTATATAGTTCAGACCTTCTTTTTTATGAGTGTTAGCACAGAAAGTTACTTGATTTTTATTTAGATCGACGCCTGTTGCTTGTTTTGGATTATAGTATTTTTTAACAAAAGCTAAGCCACCGCCACGTCCACTCCCTATTTCTAAGATCGATTTATCGGTTAAATCTTCGCTTAAGCCAAGCTTAAATGCTTGAATTAACATGTTGTTGTAAAGCGATATTTGATGTTTCCATTTTTGATCAGTGTCATCTAATAAAATTTCACATGGAGCAAAGCCATGATTCATAAAAATAAGCGCTTCTTCATCTTGTATATCTTTTAAGATACTGTCATAAGTTTTAATGACGTCATTATTGTGTCGCTCTACCGGGGATAGTACTTTTATAGTCAAGGGTAAAATCTGCCATGTTTTCTTCAGAGTTTCGATATTACCGCAATCCAATAAAAAATAACACTTCAAGATGTTACCCATAAATAAATACAGATAGGTTCTTAAACATTAACAATGTGCTTACTTTTAATGCCAAAGCAATGAGTTACTTATTTTATAAAATAAAACGTTATAGACGTCTATACGTTTAGATGTTGACATAGCTAAAAATACACGTACCATAAAATACTCATATTTATATAAAAGTTAATACGTGAAATTAGAGAACGAAGTGTTTCATGCTTTTTTGACATTATTTGATTAGGTAAACGCTATGCCCATTAAAATTCCAGATCAATTACCTGCTTTATCTATTTTAGGTGAAGAAAATATCTTTGTAATGTCTGAGCGCAGGGCGGCAAGCCAAGAAATTCGCCCAATGAAAGTCGCCATTCTCAATTTAATGCCTAATAAAATTGAAACAGAAGTTCAAATACTACGGGTATTGTCTAATACACCCTTACAAATAAACGTCGATTTTGTTCGTATCAACGCTAATGAATCCAAGCATACGCCAAAAGAGCATTTAGATAATTTTTACCGTCTCTTTGATGACATCAAAAATACGCAATACGATGGTTTAATTATAACGGGGGCACCACTGGCTTTAATGGAATACGAGAAAGTAACCTTTTGGGACAAAATATGTGAAATATTTGATTGGGCTGAAAAAAATGTCACCTCAACGATGTTTTCTTGTTGGGCCGCTCATGCCGCACTTTATCATCACTATGGTTTGAAGCGACACCTAAGAAAAGAAAAATTATTAGGTGTTTTTCAGCATAGCCCTGTTGACCAAAAAGAACAGCTTACCCGCGGATTTGAAGAATTTTTTAATGTCCCACACTCACGATACGGTTATATAGATAAGTCTGATTACCTATCAATTCCTGAATTAAAAATTATTGCTGAATCTCCTCAAGCAGGCGTTTATGTCGTCGCGAGTAAAAATAAGCAACAGGTCTATTTAACCGGTCATCCAGAATATGATTCAACTACGCTAGATGAAGAATTTCAACGTGACCTTAAGGCTGATATTGATGCAGTTATGCCAAATAATTACTATATTAATGATGACATAACAAAGGTGCCACACAGTTCATGGCGAAGTCATGGCAGCTTATTATTTACCAATTGGTTAAACTATTATGTTTATCAGATCACACCGTACAAATTAGACGCAACAAATATTCAAGCAATACACCCAGACACAGAAATATAAACAGTGACCAATATATTTAGCCATTCATAAAGTTTGTAAGTAAAAGTAGAGAAATAGCATGAAAAAATCAGCATCATTTAGTCGTCTTGAGCAAGAAATACAAAAAAGAATTCTTATTTTAGACGGTGCTATGGGAACAATGATCCAAGCCTATAAATTTGAAGAGCAAGATTATCGTGGTGAACAATTTGCTGATTGGCATCTTGATGTCAAAGGCAATAATGATATGTTAGTGCTTACACAACCCGAGGTAATTAAAGCAATTCATTATGAATACCTTGAAGCGGGTGCTGATATTCTTGAAACGAATACTTTTAACGCCACGACGATTGCGATGGCAGATTACGATATGCAGTCGTACAGTGCGGCAATAAATTTAGCTGCGGCACAAATAGCACGCGCAGCAGCGGATGAATTTACCGCTAAAAACCCTGATAAGCCTAGGTTTGTTGCCGGTGTTTTAGGGCCAACCAACAGAACATGTTCTATTTCACCAGATGTTAACGATCCTGCTTATCGTAATGTGACTTTTGATCAATTAAAAGATGCCTATATAGAATCAACTAAAGCACTTATTGAAGGTGGCTCAGATATTATTCTTATTGAGACTATCTTTGATACCTTAAATGCTAAAGCCGCTGTTTTTGCGGTAGAAACTGTTTTTGATGAATTACAATTACGTTTACCTGTAATGGTCTCAGGCACGATTACTGATGCATCAGGCAGAACATTGTCTGGGCAAACAACCGAAGCTTTTTATAATTCATTGCGCCACGCAAAACCTATTTCATTTGGTTTGAACTGTGCATTAGGTCCCATTGAATTAAGACAATATGTGGCCGAACTAAGTCGAATATCAGACTTTGCTGTTTCAGCTCATCCTAATGCAGGCTTGCCTAATGCCTTTGGTGAATACGATTTCAGCGTCGAAGATATGAATGTTCATGTCAATGAGTGGGCTGAGTCGGGATTCCTTAACATTATTGGTGGCTGTTGTGGTACAACGCCAGCGCATATAAAAGGTATGGCGGATGCGGTTGCCAATGTAAAACCTAGGGAAATTAGCGCCAGGAAAATTGCTTGTCGTTTGTCCGGGCTTGAAGCGTTAACCATAGAGGAAAGTTCATTGTTTGTTAACGTTGGCGAACGTACCAATGTTACTGGCTCTGCTGTCTTTAAGCGCTTAATTACCGAAGAAAATTACGAACAAGCCGTCGCCGTTGCCCTGCAACAAGTTGCCAATGGCGCGCAAATTATAGATATAAATATGGATGAAGGCATGCTTGATTCAAAAGCGGCGATGATCCGTTATTTGAATTTAATTGCTGGTGAGCCAGATATCGCGAAAGTGCCTATTATGCTTGATTCTTCTAAATGGGATATTTTAGAAGAAGGCTTGAAGTGTATTCAGGGCAAAGGGGTTGTTAACTCAATCAGCTTGAAAGAGGGCGAAGAAAACTTCCGTAAACAAGCTGAACTATTACGCCGTTATGGCGCGGCTGTTATTGTTATGGCCTTCGATGAACAAGGTCAAGCAGACACACGGGTACGTAAGTATGAAATATGTAAACGTGCTTATGAAATTTTAGTCAATGAAATAGGCTTTCCTGCAGAAGACATTATCTTTGATCCCAATATCTTTGCGGTAGCAACTGGTATCGAAGAGCATAATAATTATGCGGTAGATTTTATTGAAGCGGTTGCCGATATAAAAGAAAACCTGCCTCATGCGATGATTTCTGGCGGTGTTTCTAACGTATCATTTTCATTTCGTGGTAATAACCCAGTTCGTGAAGCGATTCATGCGGTGTTTTTATACCACGCAATAAAAAATGGTATGGACATGGGCATTGTAAATGCAGGTCAGTTAGCTATTTATTCAGATATTCCTGACGATCTCCGCCTTGCTGTTGAAGATGTTATACAAAATAGCGATGACGATGCAACAGAACGCTTACTTGATGTGGCTGAGTCTTATCGCGGGCAAGCGGGGAGCAAAAACAATAAGGCTGATTTATCCTGGCGTGAGCTACCGATTAAAGAGCGTTTAGAATACTCTTTGGTTAAAGGCATTAATGAATTTATTGTCGAAGATACTGAAGCAGCAAGGCTAGTGGCTGAACGTCCTCTTGATGTTATTGAAGGACCATTAATGGATGGTATGAATACCGTTGGTGATTTATTCGGCGCGGGAGAAATGTTTCTGCCACAAGTGGTAAAATCAGCCCGAGTGATGAAACAAGCTGTTGCTCATTTAAATCCATTTATTGAAGCTGAAAAAACTGAAATAAAATCAAATGGTAAAATATTACTGGCAACGGTAAAAGGTGATGTCCACGATATTGGTAAAAATATAGTCGGTGTTGTTTTACAATGTAACAACTACGAGATTATTGATTTAGGTGTCATGGTTTCTTGTGATGATATCTTGCGTGTGGCGAAAGCCGAAAAGGTGGATGTGATTGGATTATCAGGTTTGATAACACCGTCGCTTGATGAAATGGTGCATGTCGCTAAAGAAATGAAACGTCTTAATTTTGACTTGCCGTTACTTATTGGTGGCGCGACAACATCAAAAGCTCATACTGCCGTTAAAATCGAGCAACAATATCAACATCCGGTTATATATGTGCCTAATGCGTCGCGTTCAGTTTCAGTCGTTAGTACCTTACTTTCAGATGATAGTGAGAAACGTGCGGCATTTTTAGCGCGTCAAGATGATGAATATGCGCGGGTGCGAGAGCGTCATTATAAAAAAGGACCACGTTCGAGCTTAATATCATTAGAAGATGCACGCGCCAATGCTGCGCCGATAAGTTTTGAAAACTATACCCCTAAAATACCCAATAAACTTGGTGTTACGGTACTTGATGATCTTGATTTAAATGTCATTCGAAATTACATCGATTGGACACCATTTTTCATGACTTGGCAGTTATCAGGAAAATATCCACTTATTTTACGACACGAAGTGGTTGGCGAAGAAGCAACTAATTTATTTAATGATGCCAATGCTTTATTAGACGATATTATTAACAGTAAAAAGTTAACCGCAAAAGCGGTTTTTGGTCTGTTCCCGGCTCATCGTCAACAAGATGATTTAATATTATTTGCAGATGAAAACCGAGATAAGCAATTGATGAAATTACATCAATTACGTCAACAAAGTAAAAAACCAGCAGGGCAATTTAACCGTTGTTTGGCTGATTATATTGCTGATAAAGCGTCGGGCGTCAAAGATTACGTTGGCGCATTCGCCGTATCAGCTGGTTATGGTTGTGATGAATTAGTGAAAGAATTTGCCGCCCAACATGATGACTACAATAGTATTTTAGTGAAAGCTGTTGCCGACCGGTTAGCAGAAGCGAGTGCTGAATATCTCCATGAAAAAATTCGCAAAGAATACTGGGGATATGCGCCACAAGAGTCGCTTGCTAATGACGATTTAATTCGTGAAAAATATCAAGGTATTAGACCCGCCCCCGGTTATCCGGCTTGCCCAGAGCATACTGAAAAAGGTTTATTGTGGGAATTACTTAATGTTGAAGAAAACATAGGTATGGAGCTCACCTCAAGTTTTGCCATGTGGCCAGGAGCCGCGGTTAGTGGTTGGTACTTTGCTCACCCAGAATCTAAATATTTTGCGGTCGCTAAAGTAGCCAAAGACCAAGTGATTAATTATGCTACTCGCAAAGGCATGACACTGCCACAAGCAGAGCGTTGGTTGTCAGCTAACTTAGATTATGAGCCTGAGTAGGATACTTTAGCTGACTATTTATTGATGTAGTGCAAACTATTATATTAAAAACACCAACGGCCTTATGTCTTTTTAAACAGACTTAAGGTCGTTTTTCCCTATAGTACATTTATCTTTGACTACATCGGGAACACTACTTGCCTTTCTCGTTAAAAGGTCCGTTCAACAACCCAGTATATTGCTGTAGCTGAAATAAGTGCACTTACTGGAATAACTACGAACTTTCGGTACCAAGGCTTATCAGCACACCATCGGGTTGCCAATAAAGCTAAAATTATCACCGTTATTTGACCTAACTCTACACCGATATTGAATGATATTAAGCTGCTAACATACTCACTTTCGGGTAAACCCAGTGTAACTAATACCGAAGCAAAGCCTAAGCCGTGCAGTAAACCAAAAGCAAAAATAATCGGTAAGCGCCATTTTGTCAGTTTATGATA
Source organism: Colwellia sp. Bg11-12 (assembly GCF_014076955.1). Classification (NCBI taxonomy): domain Bacteria; kingdom Pseudomonadati; phylum Pseudomonadota; class Gammaproteobacteria; order Alteromonadales; family Colwelliaceae; genus Colwellia; species Colwellia sp. Bg11-12. The sequence continues at coordinate 30,032 of NZ_JACGUZ010000075.1, read as the reverse complement.
AAAAATATTTTCGATAGCCACATAAGCAATTGATAAAGCAATGAGCGGCTCTACAATACTACTTGGTAAGTTAATGATGCCGAAAATACCTAGCGCCAGTGTAATGGTATGAGCAAGGGTGAAGGCACTTACTTGCCACAATAAAGTTGATGTTTTTGTTGCTAATAAAAACAACGCTAACACAAAGAGAATATGATCAAGCCCTTGCGGTAAAATGTGGACAAAGCCCTGATAGATATACTCAACAATGTTCAGTAACTTCATTTCAGCTGTTGAAAGCTCACGTACAGCCGTCTTGTTTTCATCAATAGAAAAATAATGGCTGTTGCTACCTGATAACACTAAAGACTTTTTGGGACTGGTCACCGTTAACAACATATCGCTTAATAGTGGCGGGAAAGAGAGTGCGATCTTATTGTTTACCGCAATAGGTAAGTCACCTTGTGAAAGTAACTTAACAGGATTATTGGACGTATTAGGATGAAGTCTATCCCTTAATTCAGCAACAGTTAATCCTGAAAATGGAGCAATAATCGATTTATTTTCATCAATAATAAAAGCGCTTTGTTTGTTTATTATTGATGTTATTTTTGATAATAACTGCTTCGTTTCAATTAAAGATAAACCCTTTAAATAATGCACTAATTCAGCATCATCAGCCGAGGAGTTTTGATGGCTCTTAATCACATGTAAAAGATCAATACTCATTATTAGTTGGTACTTATTATCTGCCAGTAATTGTAATTCTGCTTGATTGGCTTCATTGCTATGAGCATTAACTATCCAAGGTGATAAAAGTAGCAGGGTAAAAATAGTTTTTAAAAGACGCGTTATCATAAAGGTAATGCCGGCTATTTGTGGAAAAAAATAATGCGACAAATTAACGTATTTAACGAGAAATTAAAAGGTGTCGACCTATTATTTCTATATTGAATTATTAAACCAAAAGGTTATACTGTTTTTATGTACAGCTTCGCTATGGGTTATTGATAAAAATGTCTTACGGTTTTAAGCGGTGCATCACTATTGATGTAAATACTTAAAATGCAGCACATTTTCATAAACACTATTTAGCATAATTAAAATATGACTCAAAACCGAAAAATAATACATATAGATATGGACTGCTTCTATGCTGCTGTTGAGATGCGCGACGATGAAACGTTGCGTAATGTACCGCTTGCCGTCGGTGGAAATGGGCCAAGAAGCGTATTGTGCACCTGTAATTATCAAGCCAGAAAATTTGGCGTACGTTCTGCAATGCCTGCAATAAAAGCAATGAAACTGTGTCCAGATTTAGTGATTGTTTCAGGAAGAATGTCTGTTTATCAAGAAGTTTCTGCGCAAATAAGAGCTATATTTCAACGTTATACTCAGTTGATTGAGCCTCTATCGCTCGACGAAGCTTTTCTTGATGTTACTCATAATAAAGCGTTTAACGGCAGTGCTACACTTATTGCTGAACAAATACGACGTGATATTTTTAATGAATTGCAGCTAACTGCGTCAGCAGGCGTTGCGCCAAATAAGTTTATTGCTAAAATTGCCAGTGATGAAAATAAACCTAATGGGCAATGTGTAGTTACACCAAGTGACATCAGTCGTTTTGTCGAAAACTTACCTTTAAAGAAAATTCCGGGTATAGGTCCTAAAACCGCGCAAAAACTTTTAGGTTATGGTTTTGCTTCATGTGCGGATATTCGTGCAAGCTCTGTGGCGGTATTAATACCGATTGTGGGTAAGTTTGCTCCCGCTCTATATCAGCGAAGCTTTGGTATTGATCACCGTAGATTAGAAACAGACCGAGTGCGTAAATCGTTAGCGATTGAAACCACTTTTGCCCACGACTTATCGTGTGAAAAAGAGTGTGAAAGTGCCGTTGAACTTCTATACCAGAAGCTTTTATTACGGTTAGAAAAGCATCAGCACATGATGATAAGCAAACAAGGCATAAAGCTTAAGTTTAATGATTTTACGCAAACGACGGTAGAGCAGCAGAGCCAGGGGTGTGATGAAAGCACATTTAAGCAACTACTCGTTAAAGCGCTTTTACGCAGCCAATCTAGGGGAATTCGTTTAATTGGCTTAACGTTAGGTTTTGCTCATCATGATGCGAAAGAGGTAAAACAACTGTCTCTAAGTTGGTAACGAGCAGAGACAGTGAGTGATTTTTGTGTAAGTAAGTGCTTACTTGTAAAGCGACGCCACTTTTTATTTTCTGCTTATTTTGTTTTGATTATTTCTTTAATCGCTAATTCTAAACGTGGATCAGTACTATTTGAACTGGTTGATTTGAAAACAATTTGACCACTTCTATTAATAAAAAATGTTGTTGGTGTGCCTTTTACGTTATACAGCTCAGCAACGTTGTCCCCTTCAACAGCGGTAATAAATTGATAACCTCGTTGAGTTATTGAATCTTGTGGTTTAGCCCCTTCGTCTTCATTAAAGCTAATGGCGACAATCTCAATTCCCGTGTTTTCATATTTTTCTTTTAGTGCCACTAAAGTTGGCTGTAATTTTTTACAATAGGGACACCATGTCGCCCAAAAGTGTAAAATGACTGGTTTATCCTGATAGTCAGCTAAAGAAATACTTTTCCCCACTTGAGTTGCTAGAGTAAAATTGGGGGCTTTGGCACTGATGTCGTCATTTGCTTGAGCATTAAAAGTAAACAAGCTGCTCAGTATAATAAAAATCGATAAAGCTGTTTTCATGAATAAACCTTTCGTATTAAATGATGAGTTATCTTAGTGAGTTCTTATTAGACCGCTATAAGTTGAAATACTTTTCAATTTTTATCAAAAAAAAGCCTATCGCAAAAGATAGGCTTAACAGGGTGTTAGTTTAGGGCGTCAATTAACTTAAGTGTGCTATAAACCTAGCACTCGCTTACCTTGCTTAAACGTAATATCAACTGGAATATTAGCGGCTTCAATACGGGCTAAGTCTTCAGTTAAATTAGCTTTTATAACACCACTTTTTGCAACAAGTGCTGCAACACCGTCATAATCGCCATTACCTTGTAAGGTTAAAATTAATTCAGATAACGAATCAATGGCTGCTGTCATTTTATCTATATTGACAGAATATAAACCTTCTGCGTTACGGGTAAATGCCTCTTGTTCGGCGAAATAATTAAAGCGTACCATATTTGCTTTACCATGAGCAGACGACGCGCCAAAGCGTACTGAACGGAAAATACCCGCTAAGAAGGTTGTGTAATAATCTTGCAAAGTGCCTTCTTCAATAGCGTTTTTAGTGAGTAACTGGCGGATCATATAAAGACCAAGAATATCAGCTTTACCTTCTTCTAATGCTGAGGCGAGTTCCTTTAATGATTCTCTTACCGTACCTTTATTATTAATGGTATTTTTAATACCTAAACCGTGAGCGACTTCATGAAACATGGTGTTTGCAAAAAAAGCGGTAAACGTTACATTTTTACGCTGCTCAGGCACAATAAGGGTACTGGCTATCGGTAACATGATGGTATCGAACTTAGCTTGCATAGCATTTTTTAGTTGCAAACGACGCGTGCCTTTCTCTAATTGCACTACTTCGTCGTTGGGAAGATTAATTGCAATTGTTTTGCTACCCGCATTCGAATGCCCTGCATAGTAAATAACGTCGTAGGCATTTAAGTCTGCATCTGAGCCCGGAATTTCTTTCTTATATGCTTTCTTAACAGGCAAACCTTTTTGTAATTCAGGTAAATACTCTGCGTATTTAGCCAGTTTTTTACTCCAAGCTAAATCTTTAATTAACACATAAGATTCAAAAGCTGTGCGGTATCCGTATAGTTGATCTTCATAGGTTTCAATAGGACCAATAACGACATCGATTGGATTGTTTTTCATGTCCATCCAAGCAAAATCTGAAGCTTGGAAATCATCATGTCGGATCGCAGTGGCACGTAAATTTAAGTAATTGGCAAACTCTTTGTCATCAGCAAAACTTGATGCTTCCTCTAAAATAGCGGCAATGCGATTAATACTGTCGCTATAGAGTTCAGAATATGCAACAGAGGTTAACTGACCGTCACTGTTACGCTGCACCACTGAATACTGACCATCTTTATCCGTAAAATCGGCTTGCTCAAATTCTTCTTTAGTTAAGTCACTTGGATAAAATTCTGCGCCAGGTGCTTTTTCTTCTACGCCAGTTAAAAAAGGTTTGTCGCCGTCTAATCTATCCCATGGACCATAATTGATACGAGCAAATTCACGTACTTTCTCATCTTCAATACTCGCAAGGAAGGTTTCTTTGTCTTCACCAAAGGCTTGCTGCCAGAAAAGTTCATCAATAATATCTGAAGCTTCAATAAGTAATACGATCATTTTTTTTTGGTTTGCTGATAAATGGCTTAAATCAGCAGTAAGCGTGACTGGTTTATAAATGTCTAAGCGACTTTTTGCTTCAGCTAATAAAGTGGGAGCGGTATTTTTTTGATTATTACTTTCACTACAAGCACTTAAAAGACTAGTGGCGAGCAAAAGACCCGTAGCTAATTTTGTTAGTTTCATTTTTACTCTCGCGTTTTTTTGTATATGCATGATGAAATTATTATATATAACGCAAAGAGGTTACCAAAAATAGCAGGATGCGCAAGGTCTTACTGTTAGGGAGCGTAGTAAGACTAAAACAAGGTTGTTTTATTGGTGAATGAGAAGAAGGTAAAAAACAGGCAAAAAAAAACCAGCAAAAGCTGGTTTTTTAATTCAATAACAAAAATTAAAGCGCTTTAATAGCAGCGTTTAAACGACTCTTACTACGAGCGGCTTTATTTTTGTGAATAAGACCTTTGCTTGCAAAACGATCTAAAATCGGTTGTGCAACAGCAAATTCTTTAGATGCTGTGTCTTTGTCACCAGCTTCAATTGCAGCGAGTACTTTTTTAAATAACGTGCGCATCATCGAACGACGACTTGCATTATGTTGACGGCGTTTTTCTGATTGAACCGCGCGTTTCTTCGCCTGCTTTGAATTAGCCAAGGTGAACTCCTAAAATATGATTGTATATATAGCCTAAATTTAAGGCGAGGAAATATGCCTTTTTTTAGCTCGATTGTCAAACCTTTTACCGGTTTAATTTACTTAATAACGATGAATTTACCATTATATAATAATTATCATTATTGGTTACTAAATAATGCAGGTATTTTACCTGTTATTTTCGGGATTTTAAATAGATTAAAAACTTCTTTGCATTTACTTGTTTATAACCAGTAAAAAGCTGCATAATATTAATGAGAAATTACATCTTGCAAAATTACTGTTTTCATCAATTTATTGGAGCTATTCGTTGAGTAAAAAGTTAATAAAATCAGGTCTGATAGTGAGTTTTATGACTTTGGTTTCCCGCGTGCTCGGTTTGGTTCGAGATGTTGTTATCGCCAATATTATTGGTGCGGGCTTAGCATCAGATGTTTTTTTCTTTGCTAACAAAATTCCCAGTTTTTTCAGGCGATTGTTTGCTGAAGGAGCATTTGCACAAGCTTTTGTCCCCGTGCTGAGTGAATATCATACGAAAGATGAGCAAGCGGGTACAGGGGTTAGTGAAGGCGAAACACGAAAACTCATTGGGCAAGTTTCAGGTACTTTAGGGGTCATAATCACCTTAGTGACACTATTTGGCATGGTCGCTTCACCACTTTTTGTTATATTGTTTGGCTATGGCTGGTTTGTTGACTGGCTTAACGACGGCCCTAAAGCACAGCAGTTTGAATTAGCATCCACCTTACTTAAAATTACTTTTCCCTATTTATGGTTTGTTAGTTTCACTGCCCTTGCTGGCGCGGTGTTAAATACCTTTGGCAAATTTGCTGTTTCGTCATTCACTCCCGTATTACTTAATGTTTGTATTATTGCTTGTGCAATCTACCTATCACCATTTTTTGAAAATCCGGCTTATGCATTAGCTTGGGGTGTGTTTTTGGGTGGTTTAGCTCAGTTTTTATTTCAAATTCCATTTTTGATTAAAGCAGGGGTCTTTGTTAAGCCCAAATGGGCATGGCACGAGCCAGGCGTAACAAAAATACGCAAGCTTATTGTACCTGCCTTATTCGGTGTCTCGGTGACACAAATTAATTTACTGCTTGATACTGTCATTGCGACGATCTTAGTGACAGGGTCTATCAGTTGGCTTTATTATGCCGACCGATTATTAGAATTTCCATTAGGATTATTTGGTATTGGTATTGCGACAGTTATTCTTCCAAGTTTGGCAAAACTTCATACTAAGAAAAATAACCAAGAGTTTAGCGATACGATTACTTGGGGATTAAAGATTGTTTCACTATTTGGTTGGCCTGCCCTTGCTGGCTTAATGGTGTTAGCTCAGCCTATTATTATGATTTTATTTATGCGTGGTGAGTTTTTAGAAGAAACGGTATTAAAGGTGTCTTATGCCTTGTTTGCTTACCTTTCTGGATTAATAAGCTTTATGTTTATTAAGATATTAGCGCCCGCCTATTATGCCCGACAAGATACAAAAACGCCGGTGAAAATAGGTATTAAAGCAATGGTTGCTAATATGGTCTTCAATTTGATGCTGGCACCTTTCTTTGGTTATGTAGGGTTAGCGATAGCTACGGCAATGTCCGCAACGTTAAATGCGTTGATGCTTTATCATGGCTTGAAAAAGAACAATGTTTTTGTACTGTCGAAAACCACCTGGTGGTTTTTCGCTCGACTTATTTTTTCCGCGGGCATAATGGCTGGAGTGGTTTATGGGTTGTCGCCACCGTTTAAAGGGTGGTTAGCCATGAGTACCGCTATGCAAATTCAACAATTACTTATTTGTATTACTTTGGGGATGCTCAGTTACTTTATTTCTATTGCTGCATTAGGAATACGAGTGAAAGATTTCAAAGTTCAAGCAGACGTAAAAATAAATTGATGAAATTGCGTTCAAGTGCTGATTCTTAAGCTTGAGTGATATATAATTTATCGGTTTTTATTCTTCAACGGCGACACTTGCAAAGCAATGTAAGTTAAATTTAGGTTTTTTAATTAAATGCAGTTAATACGCGGTATCCACAATATTAAAGCTGAAGATCATGGCTGTGTGTTAACCATAGGTAATTTTGATGGTGTTCATTTGGGGCATGCTCGTGTGATAAAAGCCTTAATTGAAAAAGCCAAAGCATTGAACTGTACACCTGCAGTGATGATTTTTGAGCCACAACCACAAGAATTATTTTCTCCTGAAACGGCGCCTGCAAGATTGACACGTTTGCGAGATAAATATTTTTTATTAAAAAACCTGGGTGTAGAACGCTTAATTTGTGTGAACTTTCATCGAGAATTTGCCCGTAAAAGCGCGTCAGAATTTATAGAGCAATTATTAGTAAAACAATTAGGCATTAAACATTTAATTATTGGTGATGATTTTCGTTTTGGTGAGAACCGTCTTGGTGATTTTAGTTTACTTAAACAGGCAGGTGAAAAATTTGATTTTACTGTTTCTGATACCGCAAGTTTTAAACTTGAAGACAGTCGGATCAGTAGTACCAAAATACGTAATGCCTTAGAAGAAAATGAGTTAGCCGATGTAGAAAAAATGCTGGGTCGTGCTTATTCCATTATAGGTCGTGTTTTTCATGGCGATAAACGTGGTCGGCAGTTGGGATTTCCAACAGCTAATGTGCTATTAAAAAGACGAGTTTCGCCTATTTCAGGTGTGTTTGTTGTAAAAGTTAATACGGTTGAAGATTGTTTTTATGGTGTGGCTAACATAGGTTCAAGGCCTACGGTTGCAGGTATAAGACAACAATTGGAAGTACATATTTTTAACTTTAACAAAGATATATACGGTCAAACCATTGAAGTGGTTATGCTGAAAAAACTAAGAAATGAAATAAAATTTTCATCATTAGATGAATTAACAACGCAAATATCACAAGACAGCGAACAGGCAAAGGCCTTTGTTCAAAACTTGTAAATAAACAGATACGTGAGTTAATAATAAAATTAATATGTAACCGATGTTGATTTTATTATTAACTTATTAGAGGCTAACCACCAGTTAGCGAATATAACAACGGATAATGATTTAAATGAGTGATTATAAACAAACCCTAAACTTGCCAGCTACTTCTTTCGCGATGAAAGGTAACATGGCAAACCGTGAACCAAACATGCTAAAAGAGTGGGCTGAGAAAGACTTGTATGGCCAAATTCGTGAAGCTAAGAAAGGTAAAAAGTCATTTATTTTGCATGACGGTCCTCCGTATGCAAATGGTGATATTCATTTAGGTCACTCAGTTAATAAAATTCTTAAAGATATTATTGTTAAATCAAAAACATTATCTGATTTCAATGCGCCATTCGTTCCAGGTTGGGATTGTCATGGTTTACCGATTGAATTAATGGTTGAGAAAAAAATTGGCAAACCGGGGCATAAAGTCTCAGCAAGTGTTTTTCGCGAAAAATGTCGTGAATATGCAGCCAAGCAAGTTATTGGACAGCGTGAAGATTTCAAACGTTTAGGTATCTTTGCTGATTGGGAAAAACCTTATCTCACTATGGATTTTGGCACTGAAGCAAATATCATTCGTGCTTTAGGTAAAATTGCTGAAAATGGTCATTTACATCAAGGTTTCAAACCTGTTCATTGGTGTACAGATTGTGGTTCTTCTTTAGCCGAAGCTGAAGTTGAGTATAAAGATAAACAGTCTCCTGCGATTGATGTGAAATTTACTGTTGTTGACCAAAGCGTTGCTGACAAGTTTGATCATCCAGAGGGGCATCAAGGTGAAGGCAACGTTTCAGTTGTTATCTGGACAACAACACCTTGGACATTACCGGCTAACCGCGCGGTTTCAGTAAATGCTGATGTTGAATATACGCTAGTACAATGTGAAACCGAGCAAGGTAAAGAACGTTTTATCATCGCGTCTGACTTAGTCACAAGTTGTATGGACCGTTTCGGTATTGATAAATACCATGCGTTAGGTTTTTGTAAAGGTAGCGATTTAGACTTAGTGCAACTAAAACATCCTTTTTATGATTTTACTGTGCCAATGATTTTAGGTGAACACGTTACTACCGACTCTGGTACAGGTTGTGTTCATACAGCACCTGGTCACGGTGTTGAAGATTTCGTGGTGGGTAAAATATACAACCTTGAAGTGGCAAATCCTGTTGGTGCGAATGGTGTTTATTTAGAAGATACGCCATTATTTGCAGGTCAACATGTTTTTAAAGCCAATGTGAATGTCGTTGAAACATTGAAAGAACATGGCACTTTAGTACACCACCATGCAATAGAGCATTCTTACCCGCATTGCTGGCGCCACAAAACACCATTAATTTTTCGTGCTACACCACAATGGTTTATTAGCATGGACAAAAAAGGCTTACGTCAAGATTCATTAAACGAAATTGAAAAAACCCAATGGATCCCTGATTGGGGGCAACGCCGTATTGAATTGATGGTTGAAGCTCGTCCTGATTGGTGTATTTCACGCCAACGTACGTGGGGCGTGCCAATGGCATTATTTATACATCAAGATTCAGGTGCTTTGCATCCACGTAGCATTGAGTTAATTGAAACAGTTGCTAAACGTGTTGAAGAAAAAGGCATTCAAGCGTGGTTTGATTTAGACGCTGCTGAACTTATTGGCGATGACGCAAAAGAATATATCAAAGTACCTGATACTTTAGATGTATGGTTTGACTCAGGTACTACACATTACTCTGTTGTTAATGCACGTGAAGAATTTGATGGTGTTGCAGATTTATACCTTGAAGGTTCAGATCAACATCGTGGTTGGTTTATGTCGTCAATGATTTCATCGGTAGCGATGAATGGTAAAGCACCTTATAAACAAGTACTGACTCATGGTTTTACCGTTGATACTAACGGTCATAAAATGTCTAAATCTTTAGGGAATGTTATCACTCCAAAAGAAATTACCAGTAAGTTAGGGGCTGATATTTTACGTTTATGGGTGGCTTCAGTTAACTATACGCAAGAAATAACCGTCTCTGACGAAATTTTTAAACGCCAAGCTGATGCTTACCGACGTATTCGTAATACTTCGCGCTTTTTATTATCAAACCTTAATGGTTTTGATCCAAAAACAGATTCAGTTGCTTTTGACGATATGGTTGCTCTTGATCGCTGGGCTATTGATAAAGCCGCACAATTGCAAAAAGAAATTGTTAGCGCTTATGACGAATATGAATTCAATGTAGTTGTTCATAAACTGATGAACTTCTGTACTACCGAGTTAGGTGGATTCTATTTAGATATTATTAAAGACCGCCAGTACACCGCGAAAGACGACAGTACTGCTCGTCGTTCATGTCAAACAGCCATGTACTTAATTGCTGAAGCGATGACTCGTTGGATGGCACCTATTTTATCTTTTACTGCACAAGAAATTTGGCAGGCGCTACCGACACCATCTGGTGAAACACGTGATGAATTCGTTTTTACGGGTGTTTGGTTTAATGGCTTGCCTAAAGCAGAAACAAGTAATGCATTAAACAATGATTACTGGAATGAAATTTTACTGGTGCGCACTGAAGTAAACAAAGCCTTAGAGAATGCCCGTAAAGAAAAGCAAGTGGGTAAAGGACTTGAAGCGTCAGTTACTTTATATACTACCGCTGAGTTGGCTGAAAAATTACAGCAGTTAGGCGAAGAACTTCGTTTTGTTCTGATCACCTCTAAAGCGACGGTTGAAGTGGTTGAAAGCGCTCCAGAGGGTGTCTTAGCAACTGAGATTGAAGGTTTATGGTTAACTGTTGCTCCAGCAGAGGGGACTAAATGTGAACGTTGCTGGCATGTTACTGAAGACATAGGACAAGATGAAAAGCATCCTGAACTTTGCGGACGTTGTATAACTAACGTAGAGGGTGAGGGCGAGATTCGCCAATTCGCCTAAATATTTGCGTATTCTTTGCTATTTCATCCAAGAGTTGCATCGAAAGTACTCACCTAGTGAACTAGGCTCCGTGCTTTCTCTTTACTCTTGAATGAACTAGTTTTGAATAAGCCAATATTCTATTGATTAGTTTTGCTGGAAAGGCTGTCAACTGACATGCCAATAAAAGCTTCAATAATCTTTTTATCGCTATCAAAAATTAAATAGAAAAATCATAAATATGCAAATGAATAAACTTTTTACAGAAACAGGTTTTAAATGGTTATGGTTAACTGTTTTATTTTTGATCATTGACCAAGTAACCAAGTATTTAGTTGTTAACGCTTTCGACTTGGGCGAATCAATGAATATTTTACCTTTTTTCGATTTAAGATATGTTCAAAACCCTGGAGCCGCTTTTAGTTTTCTTGCGGATCAAGACGGGTGGCAACGTTGGTTTTTTACCATCATTGCTGCTGTTGCTAGTGTGGTATTTTTAGTGTGGTTGGCTAAAACGCCAAAATCAAACCCATTATTGAGTATTGCTTTAGCGTTTATGCTAAGTGGGGCAGTGGGTAATTTAATTGACCGCGCATTATTTGGCTATGTTATCGATATGTTAGATTTTCATATTGCTGGTAACCATTGGCCCGTTTTTAATATTGCTGATTCTGCTATTTTTATTGGTGCAGCAGTGATGATTTTTGATTCATTTAAGAACGGTGAACCAGCAAAAAAATCTGAAACCAAATAACGCTTAATAGATAAGAGTATACGAGAAATATAATGACTATGTTAATTACTGAAAAATCTCAAGTTATCACACATATCACCATGAAACTATCTGACGGCTCAGCTGCAGACAGTACAAAAGTTAATAAAAAACCGGCTAAAATAGTGATGGGCGATGCAAGTATTTCACCTGCTTTTGAAGCACAACTATTAGGACTCGCTGCTGGAGATTCTAAAGAATTTACCCTTGAAGCAAAAGATGCTTTTGGCGAGCCCAACCCTGACAACTTCCATTACGTTGACGCCGATAAATTTGGTAGTGACGTACCTGCTGAAGTGGGCAGTATTATTACGTTTACTCAACCTGGGAATATAGAATTACCAGGAATGGTAAAAGAAATTGTTGGTACATCCGTAACTATTGATTTCAATCATCCATTAGCTGGACAAGCCGTTACTTTTGTTATCGACGTTGTTGAAGTCTTATAGTTGTTAACTCTTAGGACTTGTATTGAGTCCTTCAGGAAAAAATCATGGAAATTATTTTAGCTAACCCTCGTGGTTTTTGTGCTGGTGTAGACCGAGCAATTAGTATTGTAGACAGAGCGTTAGACTTATTTGGTGCACCTATTTATGTGCGCCATGAAGTCGTACATAACAAGTTTGTTGTTGATGGCTTAAAAGACCGAGGCGCAATCTTTGTTGATGAACTCTTTGAAGTTCCTGATGACAATACCGTTATTTTTAGTGCTCATGGCGTCTCTAAAGCTGTACGTAAACAAGCTAAAGATCGTGGCCTGAAGGTGTTTGACGCGACTTGTCCGTTAGTCACTAAAGTACATATGGAAGTTTCACGTACGAGCCGTAAAAATATTGAATGTATTCTTATTGGTCACGCCGGACACCCTGAAGTAGAAGGGACTATGGGGCAGTATGAAAGTGAACAAGGTGGGATTTATTTAGTTGAGTCAGTTGCTGACGTGGCAACACTTGAAGTTAAAGACCCATCTCAGTTGTATTACTGTAGTCAAACAACATTATCAATTGATGATACCTCTGAAGTCATTGATGCCTTAAGAAAAAAGTTTGTGCTCATTAAGGGCCCACGCAAAGACGATATTTGTTATGCGACTCAAAATCGTCAAGATGCTGTGCGTACTATCTCTGCAGAAGTTGATCTACTTCTAGTCGTAGGGGCGAAGAATAGCTCTAACTCTAATCGTTTACGTGAACTCTCTGAGAAGTTGGGCACACCTTCTTACTTGATCGATACCTTTGCTGATATTCAACCACAGTGGCTTGATAATATTAAAAAAATTGGTGTTACTGCGGGGGCTTCAGCACCTGCAATACTTATCCAACAAGTTATTGATGCATTAAAAGACTTTGGTGGTCAAGAGGTTATCGAATATCCTGGTCGTGAAGAGAATACTGTATTTGCGGTACCCATAGAATTACGCTAGTCTTAAAATATTAGGTTAAGTGATTGAATATAATTTTATCCTTCTTCAAGCGGTAAAATTTCAAGTGCATTAATGACAATATTCATTACTTAACCTTATTATCATGAATAGTAGCTGTGTAAATTAGCTATTCAATAATAGATTTTAAGGTATGGGTTAATGCGGTTCACGTTAGTGATTTTTAACACATATAAGTTTACCACCGAATTCTTCGCCCTAGGCTTAGTTTCGTTTATTTTTGTCTGTAAAATCTTATTTTTATTTTTTTACCGTTTATTACTTAAAAGTATACTCGCCCGTGTTTTTTCTTTTATTTTTCTCCCTCTCACTCTATATTTTAAAGCACAATTTATCTGTCTAGTTAGCCACGATTGGCAGTGTATTAAGGAATGTTATGCGCAATAACTTATTTAGGATCAGCTACCCCAATAAAAAACCCCTTTCAGTGAATAAGGGGATGACACTTATTGAAGTTTTAGTCGCTTTGGTGATTTTGGTGACAGGAATCTTTGGCGCCGTAGCGATGCAGGCATCAGCTAAAAAAGGTAGCTTCGATGCGATGCAACGTTCTGTTGCCTCAGCGTTAGCGCAAGATATTATTGAACGAATGCGTAGCAATGACTCTGATTTTCTAGTCTTAGAGACCTATCAAGGTGTTTATGGTGCTGCTTTAAACGCAATACCTGGTGTGAGGTGTAATTCAGCTGCCTCTTTGTGTACGAGTGCCCAAATGGTGACTAATGACTTGTATGAATGGGAAGTAAAGTTAATGGGGGCTGATGTGACCGCTGGAGGTAAAAATTCAGGGGGATTAGTGGGCGCTTTTGGCTGTATTGATCATAACAGAAACGCAGTCACCGTGGTGATAAGCTGGCAAGGCAGAATAGAAACGGCTGACGGCTATGATGCCAATAACAATAGTTCAGCGGCGGCAACATTAGCAAACGCTTGCGGCACAAGTGATAATAAACGTCGACAAGTTACCGTTGAAGCCTTCGTGTATTAAGGCGGTAAACGGTAAGTTGGTGTGAAGTGGTAATAAGTATTGAGTTTATTTTAGATAAGAGAAGATGATGGTTAATGCTCAACGAGGTTTTAGTTTAATTGAAATATTTATATCGCTTGCGGTAGGTTTAATGTTGTTGTTAGGTATATTAAGTATTTTTGTTGGTATGAAAACGACCACTGTTGAGACGACCAGTTATGGAGAGTTACAAGAAAATGGCAGATATGCGATTAGCTTACTGAGTGATGACTTATTACGGCAAGGTTTTTGGGGGGATTTATCGGGATCACTTGATGTAAGTGGCTTGGTAAGTTCACCATTACCAACGACGGTTGCGGGTGACTGTATTGGTGAAGGCGTAAATAATGCCAGTTTTCCTGCGGCTATTGGTCATTTTAGAACATTGTGGGGCAAAACAGTCAATAATGCGACGTTAATGGGCTGTATTAACAATGCAAAAATAGGCTCTGATGTGTTGCAGCTCAAACGAGCGGTTTCATCGACGACAGCCTTAGCAGATATCTCTAGTGATGATTATTATATTATTTCAAATTCAAACACCGCAGGTATATTTGCCGGTGGGGCTGCCGTACCCAGTGTGAATTTTGGTCAAATTTGGGAGTATCAACAGCATATTTATTATATTCGTGAAGACAGCCAAGGCACTAATAACGTTCCCGTTTTAGTTCAAGGCCGATTACAAAATAAAGCGTTAGTGATGAACCTTGATATGGTGGTCGAAGGCATCGAATATATTCGTTTTATGTATGGTGTCGATACGACTAATAATGGTGTAGTGAATGCTTTTATTTCAGCTGATAATATGGCTAATAGTTATTGGGATAATGAAAGTGATGTTCGGATACTCGCGGTTAAGATTTTTGTCTTAGCACGAAATATTTTACCGGATCGAGATTACGAAAATTTAAATAGTTATCAGCTTGGTGATCTCAATATTGATTTTATTGATGGGGACGGTAAAGGTGACAATTACCGACGTTTATTATTTAGTTCTACCATTACACTTTACAATGCGAGGGTCGACTCATGGCCATAAGATTAATGAAACAGAATCATTCACTCTATCATCGAGATTTAAATATGCAGTACTCTAAGCAAAGTGGTGTTGTACTGATTGTTTCACTGGTTTTTTTGATTGCTTTAACCGCAGTTGCTGCTGCATTAATGCAAAATACCACTATAGATATGAAAATGTCAGGAGCAAGTGAAGAAAAAGTGGTGGCTACCCAGGAAGCGGTAAGTGCCATTGATGAAGTTATTTATAAAGAAGTAACACAAATAAGCGGGACCAATGCTTTTGCTTCTGAAATTGCAAGGTTTCCACTCTCTCCAACAGTGAGAAGTGCAAGTAATACCAGCGCAGAAATAACGCTGGCTAATCCGTATAAGATTGAAGCCGATTGCCCCCACTCTCGAGCAGCTTCTTCTGTACAGGTGTTTAAGTGTAATGTACTTAAAGTACAGGTTACTCGACTGTATGGTCGCACCAATAAAAGCACTATTGAAGTTAATTCAGGTGTATCGCAACAACTACTTAATGTGGGGAACTGATCATGAAAAAGTTATTATTATTTGGCTCATTGATATTTACATCACTTACTGCTTATAGTGAAGATATTGAACTTTATATTGGTGATGCAGCGCAACGTACTGGCAATAAACCACAAGTACTGATTATTTTTGATAACTCTGGCAGCATGAATAGTTTAGAGTCAGTCGATGAGCCATATGATCCTAATATAGTTTACCCCGCAGTTGGAGGTTTAAATTCGTTATCTGATAGATTTATTTATTTCACAAAAGGTGGCATTGATGGCGCTTCTTCAATTACCCCCGACAGTCCAAGTGAAAGCCGTCGTTTTCTCGATGCAATAAATAGCTGTGCAACTGCCCGTGAACGTTTGGCATCTGTTGGCTTTTATACTGGACACATTCGTGAATATGCCTTTCAAGGAAATTCAGGTAGCTGGCAAGAAATTCCCGATAACAATGGTGCTAATATTGATGTAATTGACTGTGAAGATGATGTTAATTTAGTGCCTGCAAACCCTGAAGATAATGCAGGTATAGAAACAAATGGCGGTACCGTTGTTGATTTACCTGATGGCTTTCCCATCGATGGTGAAGGGTCTAAACAAAGTCCTGTTTATTATACGGTAAACGCCAATAATTCAAATGTTATTTGGTCGGGTGAGGTTGTTACGCTTTATACCGACAACTATTTGCGTTGGGCAAATAGTGAGTCACTTGACCAGGTTAATCGTACCCGTTTAGAAATAGCACAAGATACGGTTACTGATTTAATTGAATCAGCACCTTCCGTTGATTTTGGCTTACAAGTTTTCAATTATAATCATTCCGGTGAATATGTTCGTGACGGTGGCAGAATTGTTTTTGGTATCCAAGAAATGACTGCAGCAGCTCGCGCTGAATTAGTAAATATTATTGATTTAGACATTGATGCAGAAACAAATACACCGTTATGCGAATCTCTTTACGAAGCCTCACGATACTTTAGTGGCAAATCAGTAGACTTTGGTGATAATGATTCAAATTCTGGAAGTAATTATCGGGGCAATACGCCGCCAAGAGATACAGCAATAGAAGATAGAGGTGTCTATAAATCTCCTTATAATTCATGTACTAATGAGGTTTATGTGATCATTATTACTGATGGGGAGCCAACTCGAGATCTTGCCGCTGACAGTTATATTAGAAATTTGCCTGACATTGGATTACCTTTTGATGTTAATGGCACTGATAATTATTTAGCTGCGCTAGCCGGTTGGATGCATACTCATGATCTACATAGCACATTACCCGATGTACAATCAGCAACACTTTTTACTATCGGTTTTGGTCAAGACGCTATTGATGATGCGGGTGAGTTATTACGAGAGGCTGCAAGCTTAGGTGGAGGGCAATATTACCCCGCTAGAGATCCTAGTGCTTTACTCGCCTCACTTCAGGCGGCATTAACCAATATTTTAGAAGTGAATACCAGTTTTACCGCACCTTCGGTTGCCTCAAATAACTTTGATCGTACCGAAACCTTAGATTCTGTTTATTACGCAATGTTTGTTCCCGATCATGGTGCAAGATGGCAAGGTAATTTGAAAAAATTAAAAGTGACTAATGGTAAGCAGGTTGACAGAGTAGGCGTTGCAGCGATTGATGATAACGGTAATATTTCAAAAGACGCTAAAACTTTTTGGACAACAGATACTACACCTGATGGCAATGATGTTAAAAAGGGCGGGGTGGCTGAAATGTTACGCACCAAATCAGGTCGCGTTATCATTAGTGACCTCGGGGTGAACGATGCTCTAGCGCCATTAACCCGAACGAATGCTGAAACATCTTACGGTGATGCTGCCACACTCGCTGTTGAGTTGGATGTCCCGGTTAATGAAATTGACAGTATGCTTAATTGGGCGAAGGGAATTGATGTTGATGATGCTGATAACGATGGTTTGATCACTGATATTCGAGGTGATGTTTTTGGTGACCCATTACACTCTAAACCTTTAGTTGTTAACTATGGAGGTGTCAGTACAAATCAGGATATCCGAATTATTGTTGGTACCAATGCAGGCGTTTTACATATGTTTGACGATAATGGAGCAACAGTTGATGAAAACTGGGCTTTTATGCCTAAAGAATTTTTTTCAAAAATAAAAGGCTTACGTGAAAACTTTACTTCATCAGGTAAATCATACGGCATAGACAGCCCAGCCGTTTCATACTTGCTGGACGTTAATGGTGATGGGTCTATTGATAGCGCAAGTGGAGATAAAGCGTGGATATTTTTTGGTTTACGTCGTGGTGGCTCTTCATATTATGCGATGGATGTTAGTGATCCCGATACTCCTAAGTTATTGTGGCACATAGATGCAAGCTCTCCAGGATTTAGCCATTTAGGACAATCATGGTCGCAACCTAAAATAGGGTTTTCAGCGCTTAATATAGATAATGGTACACCAAAACCTGTACTCTTTTTTGCTGGCGGGTATGACACAACTAAAGATAACTTAACCGTTGGTGCAGATGATACCTTAGGTCGAGCTGTTTATATGGTCGATGCTGAAACAGGCGTACTAAAATGGAGTTTAAGCCCTGATGCAACGAGTGCGACTAATACTCAATTTACTGAGATAACTGATAGTGTGCCTTCTAGCCTTGCTATTTTAGACAGTGATTCTGATGGCTTAACAGATCGTCTTTATTTTGGCGATACGGGTGGAAATGTTTGGCGGGTTGATATGCCAGGCAATGCTCCCTTTAGTGGAACATCGCCGTGGACTGCCTTTAAATTAGCTGAGTTTGGTGGAACAACTCATGCGACGGATCGCCGTTTTTTTAGCGAACCTTCAATTGCTAGAACGTACATTTCAGACACGATAGAAACTACATCAGTAGATGCTAATGGTATTAGCTCAACCGTGGTAACAAAACAGGAAAGACCCTACGAAGCGATACTTATTGGAAGTGGCGACCGTTCAACACCTGCGGCAAATGATACTGACGATAAATTTTTCATGATTAAAGATGCAAATATTATCACTACCTCATTCGTTTCTTCACCCACACACCCTCAACGTGCAATACCTTCAGTTATATTAGCGGGGGATCTTTATAATTATACAAATAATCCGTTTGGTCAGGCGTTGACTACAGCTGCTCGTCAGACACTGGAAATAGCAGTAGGCAACAAAAAAGGGTGGTTTATTGATTTCGTCGGTGACGGTGAAAAAAATACGGCGTCAGCTATTGTTATAAATGGAGTCGTATATTTTACCTCCTTTACGCCCGCTGCCGTATCTTCTGACCCTGATAGTTGTGAATTAAGTGATGGTTCTGGTATTTTATATGCGGTTAATTTAGCGTTAGGTACGACTGTTTATGATTGGAGGACTTGGGAAATTGCTGCTGGTATTCCAGATACACCATCAATTATTATTACTAAAGATCCACAAGAGCCTACCGTACCATGCACTGAAAATTGTGCTCCGATTGAAGAAGGAGAGGTGATTGCTACAATAAAGCTATTAGCAGGTAAAATTATACCGTTGGGTATTAGCTTAGAAACCTCAAGAACTTACCTTTATGTGACGGAGTCGAAGTAATGATAAAAATATCAATAGTCAAAGGTTTTACTTTACTTGAACTCATGATCTCAGTCGCGGTGGTTGGGATCATAGCTTCGGTTGCTTATCCGTCTTATATTGACAATATTTCCAGAGCAAACCGTAGTGAAGGTCAACGCGAGTTACTTAGACTAGCAAGCTTGCAAGAACAGTATTTTACTGATCACAGAGAGTACACAACAGATATGACAAAGTTAGGTGTTCCTGCTGATCCTTACATAACGGATTCTGGGTTTTATAGTATAGATGCTTCAGTTGTAGGGGTAACTTACACATTGACCGCATCGGCTAGAGGAACGCAAGCAACAAATGATTCATCTTGTTTAATGTTATCTATCACTGATACGGGTAAGAAAGCTGCAACATCAACCAATTGCTGGGAGTAATATGATGAAACTATTATTTAAGCGTTATCTCACGCCAAGCTTACTTTTAGCTAGTTTACTTTTTATAAGTATCGACAGTATGGCAAAAACAGGCGCACAAGCATCAAAAGTTAAGGTTAAATGCCATGTTGAATTAATGGGCGGGACAGACATTATTCATTTTGGCATTATTAAAGCTAAAGGCATTGCCAAATATACTCATTGGCTAGTGGGTAAAAAAGTGGCAACAGGGATTTCAAAGAAAAAGCAGCAAATTCATAAGGTAAAAGAATGTGTGAAATCTCAAGATGATTTCACGAGTGCTGTTTCAAAACAATTAGATGAAAATACTGCGCGTTAACTGTGGCTGAACTAAAGACAATTAATTTCATTACCTGAACGGTCTTCATCTATATTGTCGTTATCTGTATCAGAGGTAACATAAGAACGTCCAGATGAACTCACTGTTATTCCGCGTGACTTTTCAGCATAACCTTGTGGACAATAGCTAAAAGGGGTTGCACTAACACCTCCTAATATACTGCCAGTTGGTGTATATATAATGCTGTCTTGGCCGTATTGGAGTTTATCATTGTTCTTTATTTGAGCCTTTACGGTGATTAATCTTTCATCATTAGCTGGCTCATAAGTTTTGTCACCATCAATATCAATAAAGACGCTGAGTTCCTTGTGCCAATTAGTATCGCAACGGCTACTCGCATTGAGTGGACATAGAGTAACCGTTTGTTCTGCATTTATGGCGGTATTTCTCGCTGTTAATAACATACGTTGCAAGTGAGAAATTTCATTGTCGACGCGTGTCTCAACCAGGAAACTGTTGAAATTCGGTAGCGCTATCGCCATTAAGGTTGCCCCAATAGCAATAGTGACCATTAGCTCAACTAAGGTAAATCCATGCTTTGTGTTGTTTGATTGCAAATAATAACTCTTCATAATATCAGCCTTAACTTCTTGTTATATCAATGAGAGCACTTAGTCAGCCTTATTGATTACATCATATTCAAAACAGCGTCGAGAATATTTCAAGATAACTAAGTTATATCACTTAAGCTAATATTTCGCTAGGTTGCTCAGGTGGATATGAGAAACTAGATTTTTTGGGATTTACAGAACATTGAGTTTTAATGGTGTAACTTATTTTAATTTATTAATTACAATGAATCATTCTGCCACTGCGATTTTCATCTGTGCCGTCCATATTTTGATCGGTAGATAAATAAAAGCGACCAGCACCTGAAATAATAATTCCCCGTGACTTGTTACTATGATTCTTTGGGCAGTAACGAAAAGTACCATTTCCCCCCCAAACCGCAAGCCGGCCGCTAGGTGCATAAATTAATGCTGTTCTTCCTTGGGCGTATTGCAATTTATCGCCAGACTTTATCGCTAACTTTATTTTTATAATAACTTCAGCGCTTGAGGGATCAAGTGCTTTATTTTTATTGTCATCATAAAATACACTTAGCTCTTCATGCCATTGGTTAGAGCACTGTCCTGATTTATTTAATGGACATACCGTAACAAAACGTTCTTGATTAACCGCATGATTCCTCGTTAATAAGAGCAACCGGTGCAGAGCTGAAATTTCATTATTAACTCGTATTTTGATGAATAAATCTGCAAAGCTGGGCAGCGCTACTGTAGCGATAGAGATCAGTATAGCGAGAGTGATTAATGTTTCAATGAGGGTGAAACCAACGATTTTGAATGTGTTGTATGACATAGTAGCAAGCCGTCCGTTGGCTAAATTAATGTGCTACTAATTATGGCTGTTAACTTTTGATTTACAAGTTTTGTGTATTTAATTAACTGTAGATTGTTGGGATAGCTAACCTCTTATGTTGTGTTTTTTTATAAATATTCATAATAAGTGTCTGTATTTCAGGTGTTACCTGCTTTCCTTCAAGAAAGTCATCTAAATCATCATAACTCATCCCTAAAGCATCTTCGTCTGTTTTACCCGGTTCCAAGTCTTCTAAATCAGCTGTTGGTGCTTTATTGATTAACAAGTCTGGAGCACCTAACTTTTCAGCCAATGATCTTACTTGACGTTTTGATAGGCCAAATAAAGGAGCTAAATCACAGGCACCGTCACCCCATTTAGTAAAAAATCCAGTAATATTTTCTGCTGAATGATCTGTACCTAAAACAAGTGCACCGACAATACCGGCTATATGATATTGCATGACCATTCTGCTACGGGCTTTTACATTACCTTTTGAAAAATCAATTTTTGCTTCATTGGCTGATAATATATTTGCTTGATCTAGTGCGTTAATAGTTTCAGTGTGAATACCATTTGCCGCATCAGCAATATTCGTGGTTAAGCAATGTGTCGGTTGAATAAAGCTCAAAGCGAGCTGAGCATCGTCTTCATCGGCTTGAATGCTGTAAGGTAGTCGCACAGCAATAAATTGATAAACAATGGCTGAATTTTTATTTAAAACTTTTTCTTCAGCATTGAGCTCTGAAACGGCAAGTTGAGCAAGACGACCGCAAGTAGAAGAGTCAACACCACCACTAATACCTAAAACCAAATTATTTAATCCTGACGTTTTAAGTGTCTTCTTTATAAATTCAATTCGGCGCTTTATTTCAAAATCGACATCTATTTGTGGTAAAACTTTCATTTCATTTATAATTAATTGCAGATCCATTGAATGTCCTTTGCCATTTATTCGATAGGAGAAATAATCCCATTGTAACGTATCCCCGTGATACTTCAAAATAAAGGAAACTAGCATTTTGGAGTTTCAGGGGGATCTAAAATTTAAATGGCGTAGAATAAATATAGGGCTTGGGTTTAATTCATATAATTGTGTACAATTCAAAGTATATTTTGCGGGTAATGGACAATAAAAATGAAAAAAATTGAAGCAATTATCAAACCCTTTAAAATGGATGATGTGCGTGAAGCACTGAGTGAAATCGGGGTAACTGGCATGACAGTTTCAGAAGTTAAAGGCTTTGGCCGACAAAAAGGCCATACCGAACTCTATCGTGGTGCTGAGTACATGGTAGATTTTTTGCCAAAAGTAAAATTAGAAATTGTTGTTGCCACAGAGCAAGTAGAGCGCTGTGTTAACGCAATTATTGAAACTGCACAAACGGGTAAAATTGGTGATGGAAAAATTTTCATTACTGATGTTGAACGTGTCATTCGCATTCGTACAGGCGAAGAAGACGAAGCAGCTATATAAATTTTTTAGGTAAATTAGTCATAAAAAAAGCCCACTTAGTCTTTATACTAAGTGGGCTTTATTTTGAGCATAATTTAACGAGTCAAAAATTTATTATTTGGATAATTAGCGACTAATACTTGCTTAGCATTAGTTTTTAAATCCATTAAACCTAACTTGTCGTAACACTCAATCATAATTTCTAGAGCTTGTTCTACTTGTTGGCTTGGTGAGAAGTATTCAACAATATATTTACCACGATTTGCTGCTGATGCCCAAGCATCACGTTTCATGTAAAAACGGGCGACGGACAATTCATATTTAGCTAACCGTGATTTTATACCTATCATACGTTTGCGTGAATCAGCGGCATATTTACTTTGAGGTAAGTCAGTAATAATTGTTTTAAAATCTTTAAAGGCTTCACGGGCCGCAGTTGGGTCTCTATCAGAGCGATCAATCCCGGCTAATTCTTGGAACATATTATCTTCAGTCGAGATATTGATTAATGCGCGCATGTAATAAACATAATCAAGGTTTACATGATCTGGATTTAAGCGTAAGAATCGATCGGCTAAAGCAATGCCTTGAGCTGAGTCACCACTCTTGTAATAGGCGTAAATTAAGTCTAATTGTACCTGATGAGAAATAGGTCCAAATGGAAAGCGTGAGTCAATTGCCGATAAAATTTGGATAGCTCTTTGGTATAAGCCACTATCAAGCGCAGTTCTAGCATCAGTGAATAATGCTTGCGCTGACTTGTCTGGTACCTTTTCAATATCGGTTTTATCTGATGACGAACACGCCGCTAGCCCTAATGAAAGCACTAGTATTATCATTTTTATTGTCAATTTTTGCATAGACTTCGGTATCACTACTTTGTTTTAGTTAAAGGTATTAGTTAAATAAATATACGTCCTTTGCAAATTACTTAATGTAATTGAATTAGCAAAGAGGTAAAATAAACACTGGCATTCTAACCTAGCATACTTGCCTTGCACAGCGCTAATTCATAGTAAATTTATAGAGAGTTAAATAGAAATTTTAATGGCTGAAATAATTCAACATACAGATACGGTTCCTGAAACTTGTTTAGGTAAACGATTCGACCAAACATTAGCTGAGATGTTCCCTGAATATTCTCGTTCTCGCATAAAAGAATGGATCTTAGCAGGTCACGTTACTTTAAACGGCGCTATTTTAATCATACCTCGCGAGAAAATGTTTGGTGGGGAAGTTGTTAAAATATCAACTGAAGTTGAAGGTGATGTGCGATTTGAACCACAAAACCTTCCTTTAAATATCGTTTATGAAGATGACGATATTATCGTTATTAATAAACCTGCTGGTTTTGTTGTTCACCCTGGAGCAGGTAATCCTGACGGTACCGTGCTTAATGCTTTATTGTATTATTGCCCACAGCTTAATGTTGTACCTCGCGCAGGTATCGTTCACAGACTTGATAAAGACACAACGGGCTTGATGGTTATTGCTAAAACAATTGCTGCGCAAACAAATTTAGTTGATGCTATACAAGAGCGTGAAATCACGCGTGAGTATGAAGCGATTGCTAATGGTTTAATGACCGCTGGTGGTGTGGTTGATGAACCCATAGGTCGTCATTCAACTAAAAGAACTCACATGGCTGTTAGTCCTTTTGGTCGTCCATCGGTAACGCATTATCGTGTAATGGAAAAATTCCGTTTACACACACGTTTAAGATTACGTCTTGAAACAGGTCGTACGCACCAAATTCGTGTTCATATGGCGCATATTACTCACCCATTGATTGGTGATCCTAATTACGGTGGTCGTCCACGCCCACCTAAGAATGCGACAGAAGATTTGCGGGATGTACTTCGTGGTTTTAAACGACAAGCATTACATGCGGCAATGTTGTCATTGTTTCACCCTATTACCGGTGAAGAAATGACTTGGCATGCACCTATTCCAGACGATATGGTGAATTTGACAAATATTTTGCGTGAGGATTCAAAACTTAACGCAACAGACGACTATTTATAATAGTCTCTACAATGTAGAGTGGCCAGTACAAAATGTACTGGCTTTTACTACGACAAGACTCGCTCCTCAACAAAAAACGTTATCCCTTAATCATTCACACTCTTCGGCATACGACCAATTTAATTTGGGCAAACATGTTGGTGATGATCATGAGCATGTCAACAAAAATAGAGCTTCGTTACTCGCATACTTACCGTCGAATACCAAAATTCAATGGCTTGAACAAGTGCATGGTAATAAAGTTGTTACCATAGAGTCTCATTCAATAACGCCTTTAGTGGCTGATGCAGCAATCACTCGGCAAAAGAATATTGCTTTAGCCGTGATGACGGCAGATTGTTTACCCATACTACTAACATCGATTGACGGTAATGAAATTGCGGCCATTCATGGCGGATGGAAACCCTTAGCTAAAAATATTATTGCTCATACTCTTGATAATATGAAAACGGCGAATGAAAATGTTATTGCTTGGTTAGGTCCTTGTATTGGTCAATCTGCTTTTGAGGTAGGTGAAGAAGTAAAAATAGTGTTTGAACGTCAATCTGAAAAATTTTCATTGGCTTTTGTTCCTGCTGAGCAATCTGTTTCAACAAAAACTGAAGGTAACAATAAATACTTAGCAAACTTAGCGATGATCGCAAAAATTCAATTAAATGTACTTGGCATTAATAAGGTTCATCACTTAAATCACTGCACTTACTCTGACGAACAACAGTATTTTTCTTACCGACGAGATAGTATTACGGGCAGAATGGTTTCGATAATTTGTCGAAATTAGCTGTAAACATATAATAAAGTCAGTAAAACTTATTCCAAATCAAAAGCTTTTCACTTCTTTCCTTGAAATATTTCAATTTTATCCTTATCTATAAGGTATAAAAGAATATGTTTATTTATTAAGTAGGAGAGTCCCATGCGTTTAGATAGATTAACTCAAGCATTTCAGGTGGCTATTTCTGATGCCCAATCAATAGCATTAGGGCGGGATCATCAATTTATTGAACCCGTGCATATTATGCTCGCGCTATTAAATCAGAACGCGAGTAGCATTATCCCATTGTTGAAAAGTGCGGGTATTGATGTGAGATCACTGCGCGCTCAAATAGAAACGGTTATCGAAAAGCTCGCTCAGGTTTCAGGGTCTGGTGGTGATGTGCAACTTTCTTCTGCCATGGGGAATTTACTTAATCTCTGCGATAAATATGCCCAAAAAATGGGAGATAAATATATCTCTTCAGACGTTTTTATCCTTGCTGCCATCGAAGACAAAGGAAAGTTGGGGCAAATATTAAAATCATTAGGGGCCAGTGAACAACGGGTACAAGATGCAATATTGCATGTGCGCGGGGGGCAAAAGGTTGATGAACCCAATGCAGAAGATATTCGACAAGCACTCGATAAATATACGATTAATCTAACTGAACTCGCAGAGCAAGGAAAGCTTGATCCTGTTATTGGCCGAGATGATGAAATTCGCCGTACTATTCAAGTTTTACAGCGCCGTACAAAAAACAATCCTGTGTTAATTGGTCAACCGGGGGTGGGTAAAACTGCCATTGCCGAAGGCTTAGCACAGCGGATTATTAATCATGAGGTCCCTGAAGGTTTAAAGGGAAAACGAGTATTGTCACTTGATATGGGGGCACTAGTCGCTGGCGCTAAATACCGTGGTGAATTTGAAGAACGCTTAAAGGCGGTATTGAGCGAGCTAGCTAAAGAAGAAGGGCAAGTCATTTTGTTTATTGATGAGCTTCATACAATGGTTGGCGCAGGAAAATCTGATGGCGCAATGGATGCTGGAAATATGTTAAAACCAGCACTCGCCCGTGGCGACTTACATTGTGTAGGTGCCACAACACTAGATGAGTATAGAAAGTACATTGAAAAAGATGCGGCTTTAGAGCGTCGTTTTCAAAAAATATTAATTGAAGAGCCCAGTGTTGAAGACACCATTGCTATATTGCGTGGTTTAAAAGAACGTTACGAACTCCATCATAGTGTTGATATTACTGATCCTGCTATTGTTGCTGCTGCTACTTTGTCACATCGTTATATAAGTGATAGGCAATTACCTGATAAAGCGATAGATCTTATCGATGAAGCTGCATCAAGTATTCGCATGCAAATAGATTCTAAGCCAGAAGACTTAGATCGCTTAGAACGTCGTATCATTCAACTAAAATTAGAGCAACGAGCATTAGAAAAAGATTCAGATGATGCTTCTAAAAAACGTTTAGGGTTGATTTCATTAGATCTCAGCGTTTGCCAAAATAACTTTGACGAATTAGACGAAATTTGGAAAACAGAAAAGGCTGCTTTACATGGTACACAGGCTATAAAAGCTGATTTAGAACAGGCAAGGCTTGATTTAGAGGCTGCGCGACGTGTGGGCGATCTTAACCAAATGTCCGAATTACAATATGGCAAAATACCCGAGTTAGAAAAACAACTCGATTTAGCAAGCCAAGCAGAAATGCAAGAAATGACATTATTAAAAAATAAGGTCACAGAAGTTGAAATTGCTGATGTGTTAAGTAGAGCAACGGGTATTCCTGTTTCAAAAATGTTAGAAGAAGAGTGCGATAAGTTATTACAAATGGAAGATAATTTACATCAACGTGTAATTGGACAAACTGAAGCGGTTGTTAGTGTGTCAAATGCAATTAGGCGTTCAAGAGCAGGGCTTGCAGATCCCAGTCAGCCGATTGGTTCATTTTTATTCTTAGGTCCTACCGGTGTTGGGAAAACAGAATTAACTAAAGCTTTAGCGCATTATCTTTTTGACAGTGAAGATGCTCTTATTCGTGTCGATATGTCTGAATTTATGGAAAAACATTCAGTTTCTCGCTTAGTGGGGGCTCCCCCAGGTTACGTAGGATATGAAGAAGGTGGCTATTTAACAGAAGCTGTTCGACGCAAGCCCTATTCAGTTATTCTCCTTGATGAAATTGAAAAAGCGCACAGCGATGTCTTTAATATTCTATTACAAGTGCTTGATGATGGACGATTAACTGATGGCCAAGGACGTACCGTTGACTTTAAAAATACGGTTATCATTATGACCTCTAATATTGGCTCCGATCACATACAAACATTTGCAGATGATGGTCAATATGAAGAAATGAAAACAAAGGTGATGTCAGAGGTGAGTTTACACTTTAAACCTGAGTTCATTAACCGTATTGATGAAACCGTTGTTTTCCATCCCTTAATTTCACAACAAATAGAAAAAATAGCGGCGATACAAATTAATAGTTTACAAGAACGTTTAGCGGATCAAGATATTAAGTTATCAATAACACAGGAAGCGTTAGCGCTAATTTCTCTGGCTGGATTTGATCCATTATTTGGTGCACGGCCTTTAAAAAGAGTGATCAGACAGAAAATTGAAAATCCTTTAGCGCAGAAAATACTTTCTGGATCCTTTAAAAATAAAGGTGAAATAAATATAGACGTAAGTAATGGAGAGTTAGTTTTTAGGCATTGAAAATAAGCGGTTACTCTTCTTTTTTTATTGGCGCACAGTAAACCTCTGTGCGCTTTTGGTTTATTGCTAATTGCTGATTTTTTTCTTGTTCATTTAATATCTGTTTAACACCATTTTCATCCGTATATTGCAACTTTTTAAACGCTAACAACATGGCCAGATTCTCTTTTGCCTCCTTACATTTTTCAGATGTATTTATTGTAGATGGAATATTCTCTTTATCACTCTTAGGTAATCCAACTTTATTGGCAGGTAAAAGGGGCATAACATCGGCACGGCTAATGACTTTTGATTGGTTTGAAATTAGAAACTGCGTGTATTCATCGTTAATAGGTTGATGTTGACTAAAGTGTACGACATTATTTTTGTCAAGCCAGCGATAGACCACAAGCTCACTCGCAGAACAATAGCTAACATAGATAACAAGCCCAAAAGATATAATACGAAAATTCATTGAGTCACCCATAAGTTTTGAGAGAAAAGTCCCTTATACTTTATATAACAACACAATTGAAACTTTACAAATATAAGCAAAAGAATATTGTTCCATCACTCTCTAATATACCCATCATATAAATTTATGTTAGATTTAAATAAATCACTTTAAATAACTTCTTAAACAAGCGCACCAACAATGAATGATAAAAAAACAAATACTAGCACTCCTTCTAAAGGTATTTACTTACTACCTAATCTATTAACCACAGCAGGTCTGTTTTCAGGATTTTATGCCATAGTTTCATCAATGAACGGCCACTTTGTTAGTGCATCAGTGGCAATATTCATTGCGATGATATTTGATGGCTTAGATGGGCGTGTTGCAAGAATGACCAATACACAAAGTGATTTTGGTGCAGAATATGACAGCATGGCTGATATGGTATCTTTTGGTATAGCACCTGGGCTTGTTGCATATAACTGGGCACTATCGAGTTATGGGAAATTTGGTTGGTTAGCCGCTTTTGTTTTTGTTGCTTGTGCAGCACTTCGATTAGCGCGTTTTAATACACAAGTGGGTATTGCCGATGCACGCTTTTTTCAAGGGTTAGCTAGCCCAGCAGCGGCTGCAGTAATTGCGAGTTTAGTTTGGGTTGGCGCAGAATATCAAATAAACGGGCAAGACTATGGCATTGTTGTTGGTATTATTACCATGCTTTCAGGGTTGTTGATGGTAAGTAACTTTCGTTATAACAGCTTTAAAGATGTTGACTGGAAAGGGAAAGTGAATTTCTTTGTTGTGCTATTGATCGTACTAGCCTTCGTTATTGTTGCTTCTAGCCCAGAGAACGTACTACTTATCATCTTTGGTTTCTATGCTTGCTCCGGACCTTTCACTACTATTCGTTCTGTTAATAAGTTAAAACTAGAACATGTCGTCGGGGATGATAAAGATGAAGACTTTAAAGATCCGAAAGAAAAATAGCTTAGAACACTCAATTCTTGTTTGAACATATAGGCACTTTTGAGATAACTTTACTTTAGCTGCTCAAATAATCTGCAGCGCAACCGATGATTGTACGTTAACTAACCAAAAAAGTGATTGTTTCGAATATATGACAAAAAAGGGTTGACGCCCAGCGAAAAATGTCTAGAATGCGCTCCAGTTCCAAGGGGTTCAGTTAAAACGAACCACGAAAGAGCTGTTTTGATAAGTTATCTACATCGCTTTAGGGCAAAGTCGTTAACTTAACGTTTTAAAAGTAAGT
>NZ_JACGUZ010000074.1:0-123071 GCF_014076955.1 Colwellia sp. Bg11-12 | reverse complement strand
TGTTGAAACACCTGTTGTTGAAACACCTGTTGTTGAAGCGCCTGTTGTTGAAACGCCTGTTGTTGAAACGCCAACAACAGAAGTACAGCAAGATTTACCTTTTGACGAACCTCAAGTAGCAGCACAAGCAACTGAAGATGCTATTGAAAAACCGAAGCGAGTTATATCGAGAAAACCAAGCCCGAAAATCAGCTCAAAAGCAGGTAAGGTTTCCAGTAAAGGCAGCAAGCCAGGTAAGTCATCTTCACCGATGACTAAAACAGAAACTATTACGATGATCAATGAAATCCCTACTGACTTCGTTGCAAACGAAAATCGTAAGGAACATACTTCATCAGGTAAGATGGCAATGGTATCTGATGCAATTAGCCGCAGTGGTGCTGGTCCAACAAAACCGTAGACTTTATCGGTAAAGCATCATCTTTACCCATAAGTAAAACTAAAAAAGCCAGTCATTAGACTGGCTTTTTATTAATTATAATTAGACGTTAATCATTACTTTTATACACCCTATTAAATGTTAATCGGTAACAGCCTTAAAAGTATTCTTTCCAAAAGCTTCGAATAGTTGGCTACAGAGGTAAATATCAACAAAAATTTTAATTTAGCTTATAGAGTACTTTCATATTATTCAGGTAAATTTTAAATACCCCTAAACATCAAATAATTAGCACTAAAGTACAACTTCCTTATATAACGAAGCTTCTAATAAACAGTTTTAATTCCTAAAACATATAACCCTAACACTGACATGCTCTAAGCTTAACTGATATAAGTCAAAGCTGAGCTTGTACTCAGTTGAGGTTAAATTTACTAACAGTAACAAGCATAAAGTTATTTAAGTTTCAGGGGGAAATATATGAGTGTTATTTGGAAAAACCATGCAAATCGACTAGTAGACTTCGTTAATAATAATAACGAAGTTCAAGCACACCTTTATCTTGAACAGTTAATGCTGTTTCCTTTAGATATTCAAGATAAGATAATTAATGACATTAGCCACTTAACACATTGTAATTGTGAAGCCGTCTCACACATCATCAGTCAATATATGATGTGTGAGCTCAAATAATCAATGGATTTACTAACGAGATAATTGTTGCTCTCTTAATTTTGCAACTTCATCGCGTAAATTAGCAGCTTGTTCAAACTCTAGATTTTGAGCATGACTAAGCATATCATTTTCAAGCTGCTTAATTTTTATATCAATCTCTTTAATAGACAGTACTTTATAATCTGTTGCTTGTTCAGCCACATTTAACAGCGTATCACTTGAAGATACCGTACCATTGTGAAGTGCATCGCTGATTTTGCTTATTACACCACGAGGGGTAATATTATTGTCAATGTTGTATTGATGCTGCATCTCACGTCGACGTTCGGTTTCATCAATCGCTTTTTTCATTGAACCGGTAATTTTCGCCGCATACAAAATAGCACGGCCATTAATATTACGAGCAGCACGACCAATGGTTTGAATAAGAGAACGTTCTGAGCGTAAAAAACCTTCTTTATCAGCATCTAAGATTGCCACTAACGACACTTCAGGCATATCTAAACCTTCACGTAGCAAGTTGATACCAACAAGTACATCAAACTTACCTAAACGAAAATCACGAATAATTTCGACACGTTCAACAGTATCAATATCAGAGTGCAAATAGCGCGCTTTTACATTATGTTCATCTAAGTAATCAGTAAGATCTTCAGCCATTCTCTTGGTTAACGTAGTGGCTAAAACACGCTCTTGGATAGCAACACGTTTCCGAATTTCAGACAATAAGTCATCAACTTGTGTTTCAACAGGACGAACTTCAATAATGGGATCGAGTAACCCTGTTGGACGAACAAGTTGCTGGGCAATATCGTCACCTGACTTTTCAATTTCATAATTACTGGGTGTCGCTGAAACATAAATCGTTTGCGGGGCTAACGCTTCAAATTCATCAAATTTCATTGGCCGATTATCGAGTGCTGAAGGTAAACGAAAACCATAATTCACCAAATTTTCTTTACGTGAACGATCCCCTTTATACATCGCACCTATTTGCGGCACCGTCACATGAGATTCATCAATAATTAATAAGCCATCATCCGGTAAATAATCGAATAAAGTCGGTGGTGCTTCGCCTTCACCGCGACCTGACAAATATCGAGAATAATTTTCAATACCCGAGCAATAACCCAACTCTGTCATCATTTCAATATCAAACTGCGTACGTTGCACGATGCGTTGCTCTTCGACTAAACGGTTATTTTCTTTGAGAAATGTTGAACGTTCTTTGAGTTCGATCTTTATTTTATCAATCGCGGATAATACTTTATCTCTTGGCGTAGCATAATGTGTTTTAGGATATACCGTTACTCTATCTAAAGTGCGATCAACTTGTCCAGTCAGCGGATCAAACATTGACAAGCGTTCTATTTCTTCATCAAATAATTCAACTCGTAACGCTAAACGGTCCGATTCTGCAGGAAAAATATCAATAACATCACCACGCACCCTATAAGTCGCTCGCTGAAAAGCAACATCGTTACGCTTATACTGTAATTCAGCGAGGCGGCGCAAAATATCGCGCTGATTAATAATATCGCCAACACTAATGTGTAACATCATTTTTAAGTACGAGTCAGGATCACCCAAACCATAAATAGCGGAAACTGAAGCAATAATAATAACGTCTCGGCGCTCAAGGAGTGCCTTAGTGGCCGACAAACGCATTTGCTCGATATGTTCGTTAACTGAGGCATCTTTCTCTATAAATGTATCGGTTGTAGGCACATAGGCTTCTGGCTGATAGTAATCATAATAAGAAACAAAGTATTCCACCGCGTTGTTTGGAAAGAACTCCTTCATTTCGCTATAAAGTTGAGCTGCGAGGGTTTTATTAGGCGCAATCATCATCGTTGGACGATTTGACGTGGCAACAATATTAGCAATCGTAAAGGTCTTTCCTGAGCCGGTCACACCTAAGAGTGTTTGATGTGCCAAACCACTTTCAAGGCCTTCAAGTAATTGTTTAATGGCAGCAGGCTGATCACCATTGGGTGTATAATCTGACTTTAAATCCATGGTTTTCATTAAGATACTTCCTTTGCTTCAACAAGCTCATGTGGAAATTGTTTATTAAATAAACGGTAAGAAATCATTGCCATAATAAGATTACCAAGAAATCCACCAATAAAAAAACCTTCCAAGCCATAATAAACACTGCCGAAATAAGTGAGAGGTACGTAACAGATGAAGAGTCGAACAGCACTAAGCATTAATGCCACCATCGGTTTATGCAGTGCATTAAATGAAGAGTTAGTTAAAATAATAACCCCCTGTAATCCATAGCCTAATGGCAATATCCACATAAATAATATAATAATATCGGCTACGGCTTGTTCTTTCGAGAAAATATCAGCAATAAAAGGAGCAATTAACACAAGTAAAAAATAAATAAGTAACTGCCATATCAAGACAAACTTTATGGATGTTTTATAGCTTTTCTCAACACGATGCATATTACCCGCACCAAAATTTTGACTGATAAAAGGAGGTAGCGTCATAGACATAGCCAAAACCACTAAACAGGCTATCGATTCAATTCGAGAGCCCACACCAAAAGCAGCAACTGCAGACTCACCATAGTTAGCTACAATTGCCGTTAAAACAGCAGCAGCTAATGGAGTAAGCATATTAGCACCCGCTGCAGGTAAACCTATGTTTAAGATACCTTTACTTGAAGCAATAAATGTCTTTAAAGGTAAAAGTTTAGTATGAATTAATTGACGCTTCACACCAATAATGTATAAAACTAATAACAATCCAAAAACCCAAGAGATTAATGTCGCTATTGCGGCGCCTTTTATTCCCATCGCGGGGATAGATCCTAACCCAAAAATAAAAATAGGGTCTAATATCGCATTAATTAAACCGGCGCTGCCCATGATTATACTAGGTGTTTTAGTATCACCAGAAGCCCTTAAAATTGCATTACCTATCATCGGGCCAATTAAACAAATACTGCCGACAAACCAAATATCCATGTATTCATGAATAAGTGGTAGCAAGGCTTCACTCGCCCCTAATAATAAAAACATTTCATCAATAAAGTAAAAACCTGCAAAAGATAAAATACCAACAATGATTGCGGCTAAATATATAGCGGCGGTACCTGAATTTTTTGCTGACTCATCACTGCCCCTACCCAACTCCTTGGCAATAACCGCTGACGTGCCAATACCCAAACCAATCGTTAGACTGATGACAGTAAAAGTAATCGGAAAGGTAAAGCTAATCGCTGCTAAGGGCTGCGTACCAAGTAAGCCAACAAAAAAAGTATCAACTAAATTAAAGGTCATTAATAAAACCATGCCGTAGATCATCGGAATGGTCATGCGTTTAATCGTATCTGCAACGGGGTCTTCGAGTAAGTTGATTTTCTTTGTTTTATTTTTTTCGGTCATTTAAAGGTAGCTTTTGCTTGTCTTTGCAGGAAAATAGCAAAGTATTGTAAAAGATAGTGATAAGACTCGCTATGTATATATTTTATTTAAACTTCATTTTAATTTTTTATATAAATTTAATGTTAAAAAAATAAATAATAACGTTGAAATATCTTTACTTTTGTATAACTCACAGCAAATGGGTATAAAAACTAACGTTGCACAAAAATCACACTAAGAGAGTAAAGCTGACATCAAAAAAAGCTAAAGCATTGTTATAAAAGAATAAAGATAAAAACCTATTATATCCCCATTTAGCTGTAACGTGCATTCTTCAACCCAGTTACGCTTTTTTACACTTTAACTCACAAAGTTATCCACAGAAATTGTGGGTAACTTTGTGAAATAGTCGCTTACAAATCTAAAGAGCAAAAATAGCACTGATTTTGAAGATAAAGCAGACTTAGTGTCGACAAAACAAGCAAACAAACAAAATAATGATTTTTTTCTACATTTTGTGTTGACAGTTCACCCACGGACATTTAATATCTCGCCCCGTTAGCCAAGACCCTTGGTAAACAAAACAATTCCTCAATAGCTCAGTTGGTAGAGCAACGGACTGTTAATCCGTTTGTCCCTGGTTCAAGTCCAGGTTGAGGAGCCAAATTATAGTAATGGCTTTATAATATTTTAAAGCGGTTACACGAAGAACAATTCCTCAATAGCTCAGTTGGTAGAGCAACGGACTGTTAATCCGTTTGTCCCTGGTTCAAGTCCAGGTTGAGGAGCCAAATTTAAAAGCCTGCAAGTATTTGCAGGCTTTTTTATTAATTTAAATCACTATACGTCACTTGATTTATAATGATGAAAGAACAATTCCTCAATAGCTCAGTTGGTAGAGCAACGGACTGTTAATCCGTTTGTCCCTGGTTCAAGTCCAGGTTGAGGAGCCACATAAGATAAGCCTGCAATTATTTGCAGGCTTTTTTTTATCTAAAAAACGATACTTTACTTAATTTATAGTAATGATTTAAAGAAAAACCCCTCAACAACTCAGTTGGTAGAGCAACGGACTGTGCTTAAATAAAATGAGCGTTTGCCCCTGGTTCAAGTCCAGGTTGAGGAGCCACATAAGATAAGCCTGCAATTATTTGCAGGCTTATCTTATCTAAAAACTTTTAAACCTCGATTATATGACAAAAACGTAACAGCAAAAATACTCGTGAGCCTACCTCTAAAGTAAAGTTAACCACTTATTACTTAAGTTGTATTCCCCTTCACTCCCAATAAAGTGCACAACCCAGACAATAAATTAAAATAAATTCAGATAAGGTGTAAGTTTTTAACTCCTAAGGTTACTAACTAAAAATAACTTCTATAAAAACGAGAACACAATGAATAACACTTCAGCTGAAAACACTAAATTTAATAAACAACCAACTGGCAGTACAATACTAGGCTTTTTAAAAGCACTAGCCTTTTACGCTATTTCTTATACATTTTGGATTTTGCTATTTGCAATGAATGACGGACCTGGTGGCGTAGAGTCTCAACATTTAGTCGTAATAGGTATCGCTCACACCATATTGATCTTTATTCATGGCATATCAGCTTTTGACCCCAAAGGCTCTGCAAGCAAAGAACTTCATCACTAACTCTACACTTGAGTTAGACAGAACTGTTTGAGCTACCTGTGTATGGCATATTTCAAGTTATCGGTTTAAGCTGACATCATGTATAAGGGCATAGATAAGAGTGAAAGAAAGACTAACTATTGGCTAAATAATCATAAAAAATTAAACAAGAACATTAAAAATTGAAACCATCAGTATTACAAAATTGGTTTGAGCAATTACCTTTTCGGTTTGTTTATCTAAGGTGAAATTTTAGATTATTGTTAACTAAATAAACAAACCAATGACATACGAGTTTTATTTAAAACCGCTTAATCATCTAACCGAGTAATCAAACTAGAAGTATCCCAACGATTACCGCCTTTTTTTTGAACCGTTTCATAGTAACCGTCTAATTGTTTTGTAACCGTTAAGTCAGCTCCAATCTTCTCGGCTTCACTAAACGCCATTGCTAAATCTTTTCTAACCCAGTCAACCGCAAAACCAAAATTAAATTCTCGAGCACACATCGTTTTACCACGATTATCCATTTGCCAAGAGCCCGCAGCACCTTTTGAAATGGTTTCGATTAACTTGTCAGTATCTAAACCCGCCTTTTGAGCAAAATTCAATCCTTCAGCTAAACCCTGAACGGTGTTAACAAAACAAATTTGATTCACCATTTTAGCTAACTGCCCAGAGCCAACTTTACCCATTAATTGGCTAAAGCGTGCATAAGTATCTATTACCGGTTTTATTTGTTCAAAAATATTAAGTTCACCGCCAGCCATAATCGTTAACACACCATTTTCAGCGCCAGCTTGACCTCCCGATACAGGTGCATCAATAAAGTGCTTATTTTGTAATTTAGCAAGTGAATCAAGATCTCTTGCCAGCTCTGCTGAAGCGGTAGTGTGATCAACTAAAATAGCACCGGTAGCTAAGCCCGAAAATATGCCATCGTCGCCTAAAACAACTTGTCTTACATCGTTGTCATTCCCTACACATGAAAAGACAATCTCGCAGCCTTCTGCGGCTTCTCTTGGGGTATTAGCTAAACAACCACCAAATTCCTTTACCCATTTTTCTGCCTTTGCTGTTGTGCGGTTATATACACAAACATCAAAACCTGCATTTTTCAAATGCCCGGCCATAGGATAGCCCATTACGCCTAAACCAATAAATGCTACTTTTTTCATATTATCTCCATGATAGGTTAAGTAAACGAATACATCTGATTGTTCAGTAAATGCTACAAAAGTTTATAAAATACGTAGCATGAATTCATGTCAAAAAAAAAGCCTATTACTTACATAATGGGCTCTTAATATTTTTAACACATACATTAATAGTTAAATATAGTCGACTGATACAATCTCATATTCAACAACACCGCCGGGTATAGTAATTTCTACTTCAGAATCAACTTCTTTACCAATTAAACCACGTGCAATAGGTGAGTTTAATGATATACGCCCTGTTTTAAAGTCAGCTTCATCGTCGCCAACAATTTTATAAGTGACTTCCACTTCGGTATCGATGTTTAATAAGGTAACGGTTGTACCAAAAATCACTTTGCCATGATTGGGTATTTTAGTTATGTCGATAACCTGAGCATTACAAAGCCTTCCTTCAATATCTTGAATTCGTCCTTCACAAAAGCCCTGCTCTTCTTTTGCTGCATGATATTCTGCATTTTCTTTTAAATCACCATGCTCTCGGGCAACCGCAATGTCTTTTACAATGCGAGGGCGTTTTTCTGTTTTTAAAACTCTAAGCTCTTCTTTTAGCTGTTCAGCACCAAGAAGTGTCATTGGATATTTTGTCATTTTTCTCTTCTTTTTCAAATGATAAAGGTGGCTTACTTAAAAAGTATAACCACCCTTATATAATATATTTTTAATAAGGTATTTACTTAATGGTAAGCAAACACCCTACATAGTTCGATATTAACTACATTGTTTATGCAGTTCTTGTATCGATGTTACCGTATTTCTGTCGTCAGCGGAATGAGATTGGCATGTAGCAAATGCTGCATTCAAGGTCGTAGTATATTCCACCTTATAGCGCAATGCTCCTCCACGCAAGACTTTAGAATCTTCAATCGCTTTGCGACCTTCTGTGGTGTTAATAATATAACTATACTCACCATTTTTGATTCTATCAAGAATATGCGGTCGCCCCTCTTGAACTTTATTTACAAGACGGCATGGTATATTAGCTTCACCCAATATTATCGCTGTTCCATGAGTCGCATCAACATCATACCCTAAAGCAACCAACTGTTTCGCTAATTCAACAACACGTACTTTATCACTATTACGAACAGAGATTAACGCACGGCCTGATTTAGGTACTGAAACACCGGCACCCAAACAAGCTTTTGCATACGCTTCTTCAAATGTCTTGCCAACGCCCATCACTTCACCCGTAGAGCGCATTTCTGGTCCTACTAATGGATCACTGCCATGAAACTTGTTAAACGGAATAACAACTTCTTTCACAGAGAAATAAGGTGGAATAATTTCTTTCGTTATACCTTGCTCTTTCAATGACTTTCCTGCCATAACACGTGCACCTATTTTAGCTAAAGGAACAGAAGTCGCTTTAGATACAAAAGGAATAGTACGTGCAGCACGAGGGTTTACTTCAATAATGTAAACTTCGTTATCCTTTACCGCCATCTGGGTATTCATCAAGCCAACAACACCTAGCTCAAAAGCTAAATCAGTGACTTGTTTGCGCATAACATCTTGAACTTCTTGGCTTAAGCTATAAGCAGGCAATGAACATGCTGAATCGCCTGAGTGAACACCTGCTTGTTCAATATGTTGCATAATCCCGCCAACAACCACATCGGTACCGTCACAAATAACGTCAATATCAACTTCAATCGCATCATCAAGGAAATGGTCAAGTAATACTGGCGAGTCATTTGAAACGCTAACCGCTTCGGTCATATAACGACGTAAATCGTCTAGGTCATAAACAATTTCCATTGCACGGCCACCTAGAACATAAGACGGACGAACAACTAATGGGAAACCAATCGCTTCGGCTTTCGCCATTGCTTCTTCGATTGACGTAACAGTAGCATTTTCAGGTTGCAATAAACCTAAACGTTCAACGGCTTGTTGGAAGCGTTCTCGGTCTTCTGCTCTGTCGATAGCATCAGGAGACGTACCAATGATTGGCACACCGGCAGCTTCTAAGGCACGCGCTAATTTAAGAGGCGTTTGACCGCCATATTGCACAATTACGCCTTTAGGCTTTTCAATACGAACAATCTCAAGTACATCTTCGAAAGTGATTGATTCAAAATATAAACGGTCAGATGTGTCGTAATCGGTTGAAACAGTTTCAGGATTACAGTTCACCATAATTGTTTCATAACCGTCTTCGCGTAGTGCTAATGCAGCATGAACACAACAGTAATCAAATTCAATTCCCTGACCAATACGGTTTGGACCGCCACCTAAGATCATAATTGATTCTTTATCGGTTGGGTTTGCTTCACACTCTTCATCATAAGTTGAATACATGTAAGCTGTATCAGAACTAAATTCAGCGGCGCAGGTATCAACACGTTTATAAACGGGGAAGATATTAGCATTATGACGTTTTTTACGCACTTCAGCTTCAGCGATACCAATTAAATCAGCAAGGCGAGAATCAGCAAAACCTTTGCGTTTAAGTTTGCGTAAATAATCGGCTGTTAATATTTTCAAACCGCCTTCAGCAACTTTTGCTTCTTCTAAAACGATATCTTCAATTTGAATAAGGAACCAACGGTCAATCATGGTTAAACGGTAAATATCATCAACTGTTAATCCTAAACGGAACGCATCTGCAATATACCAGATACGGTCAGAACCCGCTTCTTGAAGCTCGTGCATAATTTTAGTTTTAGCGCCAGGTTGCGTTACATCAACCATAGAGTCAAAACCATTAACACCGACTTCTAAGCCACGTAATGCTTTTTGTAAGGATTCTTGTTGGTTACGACCAATTGCCATTACTTCGCCAACAGATTTCATTTGCGTGGTTAAACGGTCTTCACAACCCGCAAATTTTTCAAAGTTAAAACGTGGGATTTTAGTAACAACATAATCGATAGTTGGCTCAAATGATGCTGGTGTTGCGCCACCAGTGATATCGTTAGTTAATTCGTCAAGCGTATAACCTACTGCTAATTTTGCAGCGATTTTTGCTATCGGAAAACCTGTTGCTTTGGAAGCTAATGCCGATGAACGAGAAACACGTGGATTCATCTCAATGATAACCATACGGCCAGTCTTAGGACAAATACCAAATTGTACGTTTGACCCCCCAGTTTCAACACCGATTTCACGTAAGACTGCAATCGAGGCATTACGCATAATCTGGTATTCTTTGTCTGTTAACGTTTGCGCAGGAGCAACCGTTATAGAATCACCGGTATGAATACCCATAGGGTCAAAGTTTTCAATCGAACAGATAATAATACAATTATCATTTTTGTCACGAACCACTTCCATTTCATATTCTTTCCAACCGATTAATGATTCATCAATCAATAATTCAGAGGTTGGAGAAAGATCTAAACCGCGCGTACAAATTTCATGGAATTCTTCGCGGTTATAAGCAATACCGCCACCACTGCCACCCATCGTAAATGAAGGACGAATAATACAAGGAAAACCTAGAACTTTACTGGCTGCATGCGCTTCTTCAATCGTATGCACAATTTCGGCATTGGGTGTATCTAAGCCAATCGCTTTCATTGCTTTGTCAAAGCGAGATCTATCTTCTGCTTTATCAATCGCATCAGCGGTTGCGCCGATCATCTCAACATTGAATTCTTTTAGTACGCCTTTTGCTTCAAGTTCTAAAGCACAGTTTAAAGCGGTTTGACCACCCATTGTCGGTAAAACCGCACAAGGACGTTCTTTTTCAATAATTTTACGTACAACTTCCCAGTGAATAGGCTCGATATAAGTTGCATCAGCCATTTCTGGATCAGTCATAATTGTAGCTGGATTTGAGTTAACTAATATAACTCGATAACCTTCTTCACGAAGTGCTTTACAGGCTTGTGCGCCTGAATAATCAAATTCACAGGCTTGACCAATAACGATTGGACCCGCGCCTAAAATCAAGATACTTTTTAAATCAGTACGTTTTCCCATTTTTTAATTCTCTCTTATATCTTGTTGAAGGGCTAAGCTTTTTTATCGTTCATTAGATCGATGAAGTGATCAAATAATGGTGCAGCATCTGCAGGCCCTGGGCTTGCTTCTGGGTGACCTTGAAAACTAAAGGCTGGCTTGTCTGTGCGATGAATACCTTGAATTGACTGATCAAATAACGAGACGTGCGTGACTTTCAAATTCGCGGGCATTTTGTTTTCATCAATCGCAAAACCATGATTCTGCGCAGTTATCATAACGACATTGCGTGCGAAGTCTTTAACTGGATGGTTGCCACCATGATGACCAAATTTCATTTTTACGGTACCCGCGCCACTGGCTAAGCCAAGGAGTTGATGACCCAAACAAATGCCAAAAATTGGGGTGTCTGTTTCTAAAAATGTCTTGATTGCGGAAATGGCGTAATCACAGGGTTCTGGATCACCAGGTCCATTTGATAAAAATATACCATCGGGATTCATAGCAAGAACATCACTAGCAGGTGTTTGTGCTGGTACGACGGTTACTTTACAACCGCGGTCAACTAACATACGCAAAATATTACGTTTGGCACCAAAATCGTAGGCAACTACGTGAAACTGTGAATTTTCAGGAGTAATATGACCTTTACCTAATTCCCAGCTACCTTCTGTCCATTGATATTGCTCTTTCGTTGAAACAACTTTTGCTAAATCCATACCTTTAAGGCCCGGAAAAGCTTTAGCTTGAGCTAAAGCCTCTTTTTCTAAAGCCTCAGACATTGTATCAACAGTCATGATGCAACCGTTTTGAGCACCTTTTTCACGAAGAATACGCGTTAATTTACGCGTATCAATATCTGCAATCCCTAAAACATTACGTGCTTTTAGGTAGTCGCTTAAATTCTGTTCATTTCGAAAATTACTCGCTAATAGCGGTAAGTCACGAATAACTAAACCTTTAGCCCAAATAGTGTTTGATTCTTCATCTTCACTATTGGTACCTGTATTACCTATATGCGGGTACGTTAGGGTAATAATTTGCTCTGCATATGATGGGTCGGTAATAATTTCTTGGTAACCGGTCATTGAAGTATTGAATACTACTTCACCAACAGCCGCTCCGTCTGCACCAATAGCGGTGCCTTTAAATACAGTGCCGTCTTCAAGCACTAAAATGGCAGATTTAGTCAATTTAACCTCCGTAAAGAAGAAAGAAGCTTAACGATGCAACTAAAAAACATCATTAAGTACAAATTACGTGTCGGCTGTTTCCTATAGAAACACCCATAAAAAATGCCAAAAATTTCGTTATTACTAACAGAACCA
Organism: Colwellia sp. Bg11-12; assembly: GCF_014076955.1. Taxonomy (NCBI): domain Bacteria; kingdom Pseudomonadati; phylum Pseudomonadota; class Gammaproteobacteria; order Alteromonadales; family Colwelliaceae; genus Colwellia; species Colwellia sp. Bg11-12. The sequence goes on along the minus strand of NZ_JACGUZ010000074.1, from coordinate 110,549 downwards.
CTAAATTTTTGACAAAATCCACTTATTTTACGCTTGTATCACATATTCGTCTAGCGATAATTGTAAAAACTAAGCGTTTAATTGAATATTCAGTTAAAACAGCCAAAAGTAACTGTTTTCCTTAAAATTTTATTATTTTAAGCCTAAAACATCCTGCATATCATAAAAGCCATTATCTGCTTCACTTAACCAGAATGCGGCTCTCATAGCACCAAGAGCGAAAGTCATTCTTGAACTAGCACGATGGGTGATTTCTAACCGTTCACCAATATCTGCAAAAAAGGCGGTATGCTCACCAACAATGTCCCCTGCTCGCACTGTGGCAAAACCAATGGTTTCTTTATCGCGTTCACCAGTAATACCTTCACGGCCATAAACAGCGACTTTATTTAAGTCTCTACCTAGAGTATTTGCTATAACTTGCCCCATTTTTACCGCTGTTCCAGATGGAGCGTCTTTCTTAAATCTATGGTGTGCTTCAAATATTTCTATATCAGTATAGTCACCAATTGCTTTTGCGGTAACTTCTAGTAGTTTAAACATTAAATTAACGCCGACGCTGGTATTGGGCGCCAAAATAACAGGCATACTTTTTCCTGCTTCTTCAATAATGTTAACTTGTTCATCACTAAACCCCGTAGTACCAATAACGAGTGCTTTATCGTGTTGTTGACACCACTTTATATTCTCTAACGTTGTTTCAATTGATGTAAAATCAATAAAAACATCCGCATTTATTAAGTCGTTTAAGTTTGTTGATGTTTTTTGGCCAATAGCGCCAATACCGGCGAGTTCACCTAAATCAAAATGAGCAAACGATGATGACTCTCGTACGCTGCCACCCACAAGTTCAATAGATTGGTGCTCAACGGCAGCTTGAATTAAGTTACGCCCCATGCGGCCGCTACATCCTAAGATGGCTACTTTTACTTTCATTTTAAATCTCTATAAATTTATATTCTGATACAAATCACTTTTAACGTACCAACACTAATGGTATTGCTAACTCAACACTGTTGGTTAAGTCGTGTGAAACAACACTGACTATTTTAAAGGCCTCGGCTATCTTAACAATATGAAAAAAAGCGGTAAAGTCAGCATAGATTTCATCATTGTTATCAATAAAAGCCCAATCAATACAAATATCGACTGATCCGTTAGCTGATTGATTATAGCTTGCAATTGTAGGGACTATTTTTTGTGTGTTTGCGTGCTTTAATACCGTAAAAATATTTTCAAATTCTTGATTGAATGTTTCACTATCCACTAAATAAGCAATTTTATCGGGGGTATGTAATGTACAAGGTAAATGGTAACAAGCACGTGCAGCAGCTAAATTACAATCTTCAAAGGCAGAAATATAATCTTTAAATAATTTGATCAGTGCTCGCTCTAACATGCGTTCCTACTTTTATGACATTGTTAAGGTTAAATATCTATTTACTTATATTAGTTATGTTTGCAGGGTATTCAACATTCATTACTATTACGGAAAGACTTCTGCGTTACTTCTTGCATCCATATAGTCAACGCACCACGATATTGCTGGCAAGGACTGTGGTACTTAGCTTTTGTCTGCAACTAAAGCTGACCAAGCATCACGCCCATAAAAAAGCCCTCAACGGAGGGCTTTAAAAAACGAATTAGCTAACAATGGCTAATAACTCAACATCAAATACCAATGTTGAGTATGGTGGTATAGCACCTTGTGAGCCTTGCTCACCGTAAGCTAAATGGTAAGGTACGTATAAACGCCACTTAGAACCTTCAGCCATTATCTGTAAAGCTTCTGTCCAACCAGGGATAACGCCACCTACTGGAAATTCAGCAGGTTGGCCACGGTCTACAGAACTATCAAAAATGTCGCCATTAATAAAAGTACCGTGATAATGAACACGAACCATACTTGCGGCTGTTGGCTTTTCGCCTTCACCCGTTGCTAATACTTCATATTGAAGACCAGACTCAGTAACCGTTACTTCATCACGCTTAGCATTTTCAATTAAGTATGCTTCGCCTTCAGCTGATTTTTCTTTAGCTGCAGCTTGTTCTAACTCTTGCATTTTTTTCGAAACAACTGAAAACGCAGCATTTAAATCTTCGTCTGATACTTGGCTTGCTGAATTAGCAATAGCATCAGCTAAACCCGCTTGTACAGCAGATACGTCAAATTCTTTGAAAGGGTTATTACGTAGTTGATCACCTAATTGACGACCTACACCGTAACTTACGCGTTGCTCAATAGTTTCAAATGTATTTTCTGACATGATATTCCTTATGTTTTCACCGACACAGTTATTGTGCAAAATGGCGATTAGATAAAAATTCGCGCAAGGATAACATAAAGTGGGGCTGGTCTGTAGCCTGAACTTAATACATTTTTTAATTTCCAGTTATGTCGCCCTTTTTTATCGTTTTGCTATCAGTAAACTTTACGATAGACTAGCGTTAACTTAATGTTAAAGATAATTTTATGAATACTGAAGTCGTGACAACTCCCCCTAAAAAACGTTTAGTTAGTCTATTACCTTTTGCTGTTTTTCTGGGCTTATTCCTCGGTACAGGTATTGTACTGACGCTACAAGGCGTTGAGTTTGCTTTTTATCAACTCCCTGCCAGTATCGCCATTATTCCTGCAATCTTAGTTGCTATATACCTAGGAAAAGACAGTATTAATGATCAAGTTAGCCAATTCATTTCGGGGGCTGGTCATGCAAATATTATTACGATGTGTGTAATTTATTTACTCGCAGGGGCTTTCGCTACGGTCGCCAAGACAACGGGGAGTGTTGATGCCAGCGTTCAATTAGGTTTGTCATTTTTCCCTGACTATTTACTGTTGCCTGGTTTATTTTTAGTGGCTGCTTTTTTAGCAACAGCCATGGGGACCTCTATGGGAACTATTGCCGCTATTGCTCCGGTTGCACTTGGGTTCATCGAGTCTGCAAATTTAGATGCTTCAATTGTTGCTGGTTGCATTATCTCTGGTGCTATTTTTGGAGATAACTTGTCAATAATCTCTGACACCACCATAGCCTCAACACGGAGTCAGGGAGCACATATGAAAGATAAGTTTAAGGTTAACTTTAAATTTGCCGTACCTGCTGCACTTTTATGTTTGCTTATTTATGCCTCGATGGGGGTAAGTATTCCACACGAGCAAGTTCAAGATATTAATGTGCTTGGTTTACTGCCTTACTTGATCATTTTAACGCTAGCTTTAATGGGCATTAATGTCTTTGTGGTTTTAATTGTTGGTATTATTCTCGCTGCAGCAATAGGCATGTATGATAACGGTTACCAATTGTCCAAATGGATAAGCGATATAAATGCAGGTTTTGGCAGCATGCAAGACATTTTCATTCTGTCGCTGTTTATTGGTGGTTTAAGTGAACTGATAAAGCGCCAAGGGGGATTAGCCGCCCTAACCCATAGTATTGAAAATTTTGCGCGTAAACTTAACCCTAACAATAAAAAACGAGCGGCAGGTTTTGGTATAGCTTCATTAGCTTTTGCCTGTAATTTTTTCACCGCAAACAATACGGTATCCATTATTGTCACAGGTGAAACGGCGAAAGAGCTTGCTGATGATGGTGGCGTTAGCCCTGCACAGTCTGCAAGCTTATTAGATATTTATGCCTGTATAAACCAAGGACTACTCCCTTATGGTGCTCAAGCACTATTATTAGGCGCAACCTTAAAAATATCACCCATTGAGGTGGTGTCGAGTGCTTTTTATCCGATGATTTTACTGGTTGTAGCAAGTATTGCCTTTTGGCGCATGACTAAGTAATGTCGAATACTCTTCTCTTTGCGTGCTTGTTATCAAAAATAAGTGCACTAACCCTTTAACTTAATTTTAGCTACTATGATTGTATAAATAACGCCCTTCAAGGGCGTTATTTATAGTGACAAGCTTTAAACAGGGTTATTAATAGCTCTATGTACTAAAGCCTAAAATTGATAACCGTATGTCAACATAGTTTGTCGACCACGTGCAGGGTATTCTTGAACAGACTGATTTTGGTTATTAATACCAAGAATAGAATAAGACGAGGTGTCGTAATTTATATCGGTCAAATTTTTCACGGTTAGCTTAAGAGTCGATTGATGGGTCAACTTCCACTGCACATGACTATTAACCAGCCATAAGTCATCTTCGTCAATCAGTACCTTAACCGATGAGCGCCAAGTACCATTAAGATTAAAAGACCATGCCTTCTTTTTATAATCAATGGAATAATTCATATAGGTGTTAGGCGCTATTTCTTCAGAAGTAGGTAAATCAATATATTCTCCCCTAGTGGTTTGGTTTTTCCATAAGTGAGTCACAGAGCCTTTAACACGTATGTTGTTGATAGGCTGCCATAACCAAGTAAACTCGACCCCTTGTGCTTCGTTGTTAGCAACATTGGCAAGTACTTGTTTGTCAGAGACGTCTGGTGTAAAGCCTATCAAATTTGACTGTTTATTATAAAAAAGCGTACTACTAATTTCAAAGTGAGACAACGACAGGAAATAAGCGAGTTCAGTTGTTCTTATCTCACTAGCCTTCAGGCTTTTACTGCCTATGGTTAAGCCACTTTCTTCATCATACAAATCCCCAAGTGAAGGTGCCCGATACCCTTCGCCATATAATAGTTTAATGGTTTGCTGATTATCCACTTGATAAATCAAACCAATTCTAGGCATGACTACATTATCAACATCGTTATAACCATCGAAGCGAAGTCCTGTGGTTAGGTTGAAACTGTCATTCAACTGCCACTTAGCTTGTAAATATAAACTGGTGATAATACGCTTTTTATCTAAAACTACACGTTGATCATCCCCATCAAAAATGATTACATCCGGCAGCTGTTCAAAGTCGCCATATAAATCAAAGTTACTTTGTAAAAAGCCCTCAGGAACTTGGCTATTAACATAAGATAAACCGGCATTGAGTAACAGTGAACTCCCCCATTGATATTTCCCATCAAGGGCAAGGTTTGCTGAACGATAAGTAAAATTTTCGCCAAATAAAAAATCGACGTCTTCAAATGGCTCCTCACCTTTAGGCTCAAGGGCTGTTAATGACTTTCTTTTACCTTGTTGGTAGCCAGCTGAAAAGTCTAAAGAAGCAGTGTCAGTATTGTAAAAATTATGATTAAGGCCCAACAAAATATGCCGTTGATTGATCTCACTAACATTATCCCTCAAGCGTCTAAATAAATAGTAATCTTGTCGTTCAGACTCTACATACTGGCCAAAAAATTGAGTTTGTTCATTCTCAAGATAAACACGAAGTTGTGTCGCGTTATGTGGATCTTTAGTCGTGTTTTGCAAACTATTGCGATCGAACACATCGGTAAATAAATCGCCATCATCTTGATAATGAGAAAATGTTGCACCTAACTGCCAATTTTCCAATTTATGAGTATAACTGGCGAGTAGTTTTTTGGCGTTGAACTCTCCCACAGAAAAAGCGACACGGTTTTCACTTTGAGTAATAATATTGATCACACCGCTATAAGCATTAGAGCCATATATAGCAGAACCCGGACCACGAATAATTTCCACCCGTTGCACATCAGCTAAATCCATATAGCGGATCAGATAATTAATACCGCCAGTGTAGTCGTCATTTATTCGATGGCCGTTTAATAAGACCAATAACGTATTGGCATATTTTTGAGCATGACCGCGGATAATTATATGAGATTGGTTTCCTTCTACTGCATTCATCATATTATAAAAACCAGGCACTTGGCTGAGTAAATCAGTCCAATTATTAATGCCAAGTTCGGCAATATCATGATAATTGAAAACAGTGACCGAAGAGGCAGTTTCACGAATAGATTCGGTGTTTTTCGAGGCGATAGCAACTTTAACGTCCCTCAGATCCGATAGGGATAAGGCAAATAAGTCGGTATTATCATTAGCGCTAAGCGGTAGGATAAAAAGTAAATACAGCGCATAAATCCATTTATTAATCACAGTAAATATTTTAATTTTTCACAAGCTCCTCTTTGATATGTGTTTTTATTATAGCAGAATTTTTATTATTGATAACAAACAAGATTATCAATGTATTTGGGCAATCCTCCTATTATCAAATTGATAAGTTCCTTCATTTATATAGCTGCAAACACAGTTAAGCGATGCGATTAACAGCGAAGACATGATTAACTCAAACTATTGGGCTAATCATGTCAGGGAGATAATCGCTAATTTTATCAATAACTCTTTTAAAGCGTGTCTTCATCCCCCTCCCATAATTAGCTTTTATATGTTATTTGGCTTTTTACAACTGGGCGCGTTACTCGCTTTATAATAAGTTAGAGACTTGGGTAAGTGTGCCGTTAACTGATTAATACGGGTTTTATTGGATGGGTGAGTAGACATAAATTCCGGTGGCGCTGCGTTTGAAAGTTTTGCCATATTCTGCCATAACGTGATGGCAGCCGAAGGAGCAAATCCGGACTTTGCCATTAAGTCTTGCCCTACAATATCTGCTTCACTTTCGTGGGTTCGACCATATGGCATTAACACACCATATTGTAAGCCTAAACCTAAGCCCGACATCCATAAGTTACGATTCTCTACATTTCCAGCAGATAATGCCGTGTCGACAACCGCCATGCCTGTTTGAGATATTTTACTTGATGACATACGTTCGTTCGAGTGACGTTCAATAACATGCCCAACCTCATGACCAATAATTGCACCCAGTTGGTTTTGATTTTCTGCAACTTTTAAAATACCGGTATAAACACCAATTTTCCCACCCGGTAAAGCAAAAGCATTCACTTGTTCAGAATCAAAAACAACCACTTCCCACTCACCTTGATGAGCTGATTTAGGCACATTAATTGTGATCGCTTTAGCGACACACTGTACGTAATTATTCACGGCTATATCAGTACTAATTTTTTCTTTTTCTTTCATTTGCTCAAATGAACTTGCCCCCATTTGGTCAAGCTCTGAACTTGAAAAAAGTGTTATTTGATTACGACCAGTAGAAGATTTTGCGCAACTTGCTAAAACAACGAGTGCAGCAAGCGTTAATGAGAGGGTAATTTTATTATTCAAAATTTTTCCTTAGGTGACTGCTTAAATGAAATCCTTGTGTGTATTCTAAGGAAATTAACAAGGAATTTCGACCGTTAAAATAAAACCTACAATATAACTTTACGTAAGTTGAATGAAAATGAGCTTCCTTTACCTAAAGTACTGGTTACTTTTATATCTGATTTTAATAATTCTAAAAGTTTTTTAGTGATCGCAAGACCTAGCCCTGTATGTTTTTCTTTGTCTTGTACCGCATTACTTGCGCGATAACGCGTATCAAAAATATAAAGTAACTCTTCTTCTTTAATGCCTGTTCCTGTGTCAGTAATCGTTAATTGGCATTGATGCTGATTGATATCAGTAATAACTAAGGTGATTTCCCCCGAGACAGGCGTATGGCGAATAGCATTCTCTAATAAGTTACTTAGCACGCGTTCTAATTTACCAATATCACTATGAACTTGGGTATAAGAACACTCAGGTATAATATTAATATCAATATTCTTAGCTGCAGTTTGCAAACTAAATTTAGCAACAACATCATATAACAGCTCGGCTAAATTGAATGCTTCAAGGTTTAAGGAAACTTGCCCGCCTTCTAAATGCGCTAGCTCAAAAATTTGATCAATAAGTCCCTTCAATTGTTGAGCATTTTTCAAAGCAATTTCAACATACTTCTGTCGTTGCTCTTTAGTGACCTGATCACTCTTTAAGGAGAGGGTTTCAATATATCCTTGCAAAGAAGACAATGGTGTTCGCAAGTCATGAGAAATATCAGCCAATAATTCACGTCGTTGCTCATCATGTTGTTGCAACATGTCAAATTGTTGATTAATTTGCTTAACCATTTGCTCAAACGCTACGCCAAGTTGATGCACCTCATTGCGACTGTTTGGCATCCATTGAGCGAGCTGTACTTTGTTTTTATCAAAGCCAACAGCTTGAAGTGCTTTAATGTCTTTACTTAATTTTCTTAATGGTCGAGTAAAATAAGAAAATATCCCTAACATCACCACGAATAAGAAAAGCATAGCGCCAAACATAACCATAATAGAAAGCTCTATTTTTCGGCTTGACTGCAAACGATTAAAGGCTGATTCATAACGCTCGCCCGCAACAATCACATATAAGTAGCCTTGCAAACTATTACCATTAAAAACGGGGGCAGCAGAAAATATTTTTTTGCGAGAAAGATGTTGAGGATCATCACCATAAATAGGTAATGGCGCTTGATTTTGTGTTAATTGAATTAGCGGAAGTAAATCAATTTTTGTACGTTTTATTAATGATGGCGCAATTGAATGAGTAACAATTTCACCTTCTGGGTCAACAAAGTAGAATTCAAATGCCGGTCCCATAACCATTAAGGTATGAAATAAATTTTTCAACGCTTTGTGATCATAAACTCCTTGTAGTAATAACGGGTTATCCCTGGCTAGACTTGCTGCTAACGATAAGTGTAAATGTTGCTCAGACTCATATCTTGTTTTCTGCTCGAGCTCTTGTGCCAAAATATAAAACACACTGATAATTGCGATAAATACCACCAATAAAGAAAGCGACAAACGGTGATATAAAGACAATTTCATGCGGCAACACCTTGTTTATTAAATTTATAACCCACCCCCCAAACTGTTTGTACTATTTCAGGTTTAGTGGCATTTTTTTCAACTTTATTACGTAAACGATTGATGTGGGAGTTTACGGTATGCTCATAGCCACTGTGGTGATAACCCCATACATTACTCAGTAGTTGCTCTCGAGAGAAAACTTGGTCTGGATGAGAGGCTAAAAATAACAGTAAATCGAACTCAGTAGACGTTAACTCTATTTCTTTCCCTGCTAATAACGTTATATGAGTGGTATTGTTTATTTGTAATTCACCCAACGTTAAATGCTGCTCAGGTTGTTGTTGCTGTGATTGTTGTTGTTCACGCTGAGCAGATAAATGTAAACGTCTTAGCTGGCTGCGAACGCGAGCTTGTAGTTCGCGAACACTGAAAGGCTTGCTCATGTAATCGTCTGCACCAAGTTCAAGGCCTAAAACGCGATCAATTTCACTGTCACGAGACGTTATCATTAAGATCACTTGTTCCGGTTTTTGTTCTCTAAGTTGACGGCAAACATCTAAACCTGAAATCCCCGGTAGCATGACATCCAATAAAACCAACGAATAGTTATTATGGCTTAGTTTATCTAGCGCTAACTCACCGGTGAGGCAATGTTCAACCGTTAATGACAGTTCTTGTAAATTCAAAATCATTAAATCTGCAATATCTTGATCGTCTTCAACCACTAATATCGTGTCCATGTATAACTCACTATTTATGTTCATGTTTTATTGATGAAATAAGAAATATAAATAGGAACTAAAATACAACGGTTAACATAAATACTCACCAACTTACTTGACTGATTGCACGCCTAAGTGCCCTCTCGTAAAGTCTTGTTGATGAGTATTTTAACGTCTTTACAACATTAAATTTATTACTCGGTGCGCGTGACCACGACGGCTAACGTTGGATTATCAAAACGATGTGCTTGTGTTAATGCTGAAACCATTAAACCATCATCAACAGAAACAATACCGCCGTGCATAGCCACTTTGTCAATATCGTCACGCTCAGCATTAAAGCCTTCACCTGTTCCACCGCCTGCGGGACCTGGAATAGTTGTCATTAACTCAGAGTTTTTTTCAGTACCTGAGTCATAAGAACTTGTTGTGAATGAAATACTTTCACCCTCAACTAAATTATTTATGGCTAAAGCATTTATACCTGTAAAAGCGTCGTTGGTATTGACGAGCATTGTCGCTAACGATAGCATCATCGGCGCGTTATTTACCTCTGTAAAAGTATACGAAACATCAATCACTTCAGTCATTCCTGGCAGTAAAAGCCCTGCACCTCCTTGTCCTGAAAGTACAATAGGGTCAACTAGTACTGCTGAGTTATCACCACTTTCTGCTAAATTTTCTAAAGCAACACTGGCCATTGCACCAATTGACCATAGCTGACCTTCATTATGTAAAATCAGCGCCACTGGCGACATAGGTTGTGAGTGAGTTAAATTTGTTATTTTTACTTGGTAGCTATAAGTGATCATAGCGACTGGTTCAGGCTCAGGTACTTCAACTACCATTTCTTTTGAGCTCGAAGATGAGCCACCACATGCACTTAGTATTACTGCTGTTAGTGCGGTTACCACTAGTTTTTTATTGATTGAAATCATGAGGTCGCCTCTTAATTAATCGTTACGGTAATACGAGCAACAGGGTTTAACCAACGATGAACAGTATTATCTAAATCACTTTTACCACCCGTTAAGTTATCATCACCTAAGCTGCCACGGTGTATGTGTACAGCAGTATTATCTTCTGTCATGGTAACGCCTGAACCACCAGTACCTGCATTCATGCCTGGTGCTGCTGGAATGCCTGCAACACCGGGAGCACCTCCACCCGTGATCATTTCATCATTCGCTTCAGTTCCTGCGTCATAAGCATTGACGGTAAACGAGTAAGTTCCTGCTTCTGTTGGGATTTTCCAACTGTTTAAACCTATAAAACCATCATTAGTGGGTAGCATCATCGCCACAACAGATAAATACATATTACCATCAGTGGTTGATAGCATTGCTGAAGTTGACATGGTGGGGGCTAACAATCCCATGGCTGGATTTTCTGCTTTATCCGCCGTTGTTAACATTGTTGATAATCCAGAAATGTCGCCACCTTCAGCCATCATTTTAAGTTGCGATGATGCCATAACACCCGATGTAAATAACTGTGTATCGCCATCATGTGCAGCAATTAAAATAGGTGTAAAGTGAATACCTTGAGTAAGGTTGGTTACCTTTATATCAAGCTCTTGTGCTTGTGTTAAAGCGGAAGTGCTTAGCAGTAATGCTGTTGATAAAAATAACGCTTTATTTTTAATTTTTGTTGTTTTCTTTACCGTATTTGAAAGTAGAGTATTCATAAATTTCCTTAGCTAATTAAGATGTCGAAATCAATTATGCAGAGGAAATATTACGAAGGTTTCACGAAGTTATCACAAATTTATCACAAGAATTAATTGTAAAAGTAATGAAATTTTTTTAAGAAAAGACGTTCTGTTGTTGATAATATTTTTAGAACTTGCAAATTCAGCATTAAGCATGACAAAATTATTATCAAATATAGTCTTTTAGAATTTATATGAAATATCGGTTAACACCAGCGTTATTTAATAACATCGCCATTACCTTATCTTCTTTTCGCTGGGTTTTATTAGCATGGAGCGGATTCTTCTTTGTGCTGTTTTTAATTTTAAGTAAGCAGATTACCCAAAGCACGCCAAGTGTTTTAGTGTGGTTCGCTATTTTCATTTTGTTTGCTGCCTTACAAACACTAGTTATTGCCAGTTTTATTTTTTTCTTTCAGGTTTTACCGTCGAATAAAGAAGAAAACAAACCATGGCAAAAGTTCTACCGCACTATTGAATGGTGTGAAGCCATCATTTTTACTATTATTTTGCCTTTACCCATGATGTTGTTCATTTACGCACTGTTCATTGTTTAAAGCACTTTCAATAACTTTAAGCCTTACTAATAAGATGAAATAAGGCTTAAATAATCAATTGTCGTTTTATTTATATTGAGTCAGTAACGAAACTAACTCATCTTCAGTGAGTATTTCAACACCCAGTTCTTGCGCTTTAGTGAGCTTTGAACCTGCCTTTTCGCCAGCAACTAAAAAGTGTGTTTTTGCCGAAATACTACCTGATACTTTAGCGCCAAGTGCTTGTAATTCAGCTTTAGCTTCGTTGCGCCCCATTTGAGTTAACGTACCAGTAAGTACAAACGTTTTATCTTTTAATGGCTGTTCGTCTTCAGATTTTACTTCAATGTCGGGCCACGAAATTATCGTTTCAAGTTCACTGACCACTTCAATATTATGGTCTTGCTGGAAAAATTGCGTAATGTTTTTAGCGACAATTGCTCCAACATCGGGTACTTCTTGCAATAAGGCTTCATCAGCCACTTTTATCGCAGAAAAATTCAAAAAGTAGTTGGCTAAATTAGCTGCCGTTGTTTCCCCTACTTCTCGAATACCCAGTGCGTAAATAAATTTGGGTAACGTGGTGGTTTTCGCTTTAAGTAGCCCAGCAATTAAATTGTCTGCTGACTTCTTTCCCATCCGCTCCATCGTGCTTACGTCTAGCTCGGTCAGTTTAAATAAATCAGCAGGCGTTTTGATCAGGTTTTCATCCACTAATTGCTCAACTAATTTATCTCCTAAGCCATCAATATCAAGCGCTTTTCGTGAAGAAAAATGTTTAATGGCTTCTTTGCGCTGAGCCGCACAGTATAAACCTCCCGTACAGCGTAATATCGCCTCTCCTTCAACCTTAACCACAGCAGAATCACAAACAGGGCAACTGATTGGAAAAGCAATATCACGGGAATTTTCAGGACGTTTTTGCAGTTGAACACTGACAATTTGTGGAATAACATCTCCAGCACGTCTAATGGTAACGAAATCATTAATCTTAATGCCTAACCGGTTAATCTCATCTTGATTATGCAAGGTCGCATTACTCACGGTAACGCCTCCGACAAAAATCGGATTTAAGCGCGCTACAGGAGTAATAGCACCGGTTCGTCCCACTTGGAAATCAACATCAAGTAATTGTGTCGTTTCTTCTTGAGCCGGAAATTTGTAAGCCGTTGCCCAACGTGGTGCTCGAGCAACAAACCCTAATTTTTGTTGTAATGCAATATCATCAACTTTGAAAACGGTTCCGTCTATTTCATAGGTTAAATTGTCACGTTCTTGCATGATATATTGATAAAAGCTGGCAACTTGTGACGAATCACTCAGTAACTTCACTTCAGGACACATAGGTAAACCCAATGTTTTTAACTGACAAAGGCGTTTATAATGTGAATTTTCTAACCACGCTTCGCCAAGTGTTTTACTGGCGGCTTGTTCAACATAACCAATGCCATAAACATAAAAAGCTAAGTTACGTTTAGCCGCTACTTTTGAGTCAAGTTGGCGCAAACTTCCTGCCGCTGCATTTCTAGGGTTAGCAAAAGATTTTTCACCTTTTTTTAACGCATTTGCATTTAAAGCATTAAAACTAGCTTTAGGCATGAAAACTTCACCCCTAACTTCTAATATATCAGGATAATTATCACCCTTTAGCTTTAATGGTATTGATTTAATGGTTCGAACATTTTCAGTGATATTTTCGCCAACAGCACCATCACCACGTGTTGCTGCTTGTACTAAAACGCCATGTTCATAACGTAGACTCACCGCTAGACCATCTAGTTTAGGTTCAGCACAATATTGAATTGTTTCTTTTGACGCAAGACGGTCTTGTACACGTTTTGCAAAAGCTTGCCACTCGTCAGCAGAGAAGACATTATCAAGCGATAACATCGGAACTTGATGAACCACTTGACTAAATGACTTAAGTGGTTGTCCTCCTACCTTCTGACTAGGAGAGTCAAGGTATTTTAATTCAGGCTCTGCAGTTTCAATCGAGATAAGTTCACGCATTAAGCGATCATATTCCGCATCTGGAACACTCGGTGCATCAAGGTCGTAATATTGATGATTTAATTGATTAATGAGTTGGTGAAGCTCTTGTATACGAATGGCGTTAACAGATGATGACATAAAGGTTATTTACTTTTGAAGGCGTTTAAATAACAGGCTAATGGCTATATTAACCTGTCGATGGTTTAATTAATATTAAGACGAAGCGATTAAATTTCTTCGCTCAAATTCACGAATTTTACCCGTGTAGTGTTGTTCTGTTTGTTTGGTCATAACATTACGTTTATCGTCTAATAGTTGCCCATTAAATTCTAAAGCGAGTTGTTTCGCGGCATTTAACATTTGTTCAAAAACAACAGCAGCATCTCCCACATTGGGTAACGTCATAAATAGACTAATACCTTGTGTTGTAAAACTTTCCATATTGTCGAGATCAAAGGTTCCGGGGTTCATAATATTCGCTAAGCTGAAGGTTACTTTACCCTTACCGGCGTTATCTTCATGGCGGTGAAAGATATTCATATCACCATATTTCATACCCAAGGTTAATAACATCGGTAAAAGCGCTGCGCCCGACATTTGCTGTTTTTCTGGCATAACAACTGAGACAATAAGCACTTCAGGCTCGATATTAACTTTTTTATGCTTAACTGTATCTGGGGCTTGTTGAGCCGTGCTTTGGGTTTTCTTGTTTTCATTACCAAAATTTATTTCTATTTGATCTCGCTTAATCGGTGCTTTATGACTAAAACGAGCACTGTTTTTTAATGGCTGCTTAGCTGATATTACCGGTGTTTGGTAAACCGTCGTTTCAACTTTTTTAGTCAGGGTCGCTTCTTTGTCTTTAACGTTATCAACCAAAGATGCTTCATGACCGTGAATATCAGATGTTTGGTTGCTTTTCTCTTTCGTTATATCATCTAAAGCAGACATATCGCCTAAACTTGGTTCATCATCTTCAGCACTAAATTCTCGATATGAACGATGTTGTTCTTCATAATCAGAGCGAGTAGACATGGGAATTTCTTGATCGTACGCTTCGTCGTCGAGCAAATTGTCGACCACTCTAGGCTTACTCACCCCATCTTGATCAAAACCTGAACCGTCAAAACCTCGATTATGCGGTTCAAGCTTCTCAGATTTTGCTTTGAGTTTATAAGGGTTTTTATTTTTTCTAATTGTCCAAAAACCATGAACAAATATTGCCGTGATCACTACAGCACTAATAACAATCAATGCGGTTCTGAAATTATATTCCATCTGATAGCCTTTTATTATTCTATTTCAGCTTTGTTTAGCTTTACTTTATTTTGTGCTTACGCTAATTCAGCCATAGCAATTGCTTCATCAATATCTACAGCGACCATTTTCGAAACGCCCGGTTCAAACATCGTCACACCAGTGAGTTGACTCGCCATTTCCATCGCTATTTTATTATGACTAATATAGATAAACTGCACGGTTTGTGACATTTCTCGAACCAAATTACAAAAACGGCTTACATTAGCATCGTCAAGTGGCGCATCTACCTCATCAAGCATACAAAATGGCGCAGGGTTTAATCTAAAAATTGCGAACACTAATGATAATGCGGTCAGCGCTTTTTCGCCACCCGATAATAAGTGAATCGTGCTATTTTTTTTACCTGGCGGTCTTGCCATAATAGTAACACCCGTTTCAAGCATGTCATCATCAGTTAACGCTAAATAAGCACTACCACCACCAAACACCTTAGGAAATAATGCTTTGAGATCATTATTAATTTTTTCAAAAGTGTCTTTAAATTTATGGCGGCTTTCTTTATCTATTTTAGCAATAGCTAATTCTAACGTATTAATTGCTTGGGTTAAATCTTCATCTTGTTGATCCAGATATGTTTTACGTTCAAATTGTATTTCATATTCATTAATAGCAGCAAGATTGATCGCGCCTAAACGATTAATATCTTTTCCCAAGTTAACAATATGAGCTTGCCATATTGCCTCTTTTGCCTGTTCTGGCATAGATGATTGCACCGCCAATAAATTTTGCTGCATTTCGTTTAATTGTTCAAGCGCGGCATCAGCTCGCAATCGATAACTTTCTGCTGTTAGGTGCACAGCATTAACCTGTTCTTTCTTATGGTTGATTTTTTTAGTTAATTGTTGAAGTTTTGTTTCAGCAGCATTGATTAACGTTTTAGTATCGGTTGTGTCATGTTGAATTTTTGCTGTTTTTTCATCAATCTTAGCAACATCGATCAACCATACTTGCAATTTTTGCTCATCTGCTTGTAAAGGTGATACAGAGTCTTCAATCATCTTTTGATGCATACGTTGCTGTTCAGTAAGTTGCTGAATACTCTCTTGCGCACGTATCAATGCTAATTGCCCCTGCACTTGTTCATGGTTTAATTTTTCAATCATTAAGGCTTGCTGGTGCTTTTGCTGATGGAGTTTTTGTGTACTCCCTTGACTGTCTTGAATTTTTCTTTGTAAATTCTCTTGTGCTGTACTGATGTCAATAAGCTGATTAGTATCATGTTTGGGCAATTGCGCTAATGTGTTTTCTTGTGCAAATAGTATTTCTTTATTTTTAATGAGAAAACGTTCAAGCTCGATAAGTTCTTGCTGATAGGTAGCACTTTGTTTATCACGCTGCTCTTTTGCTTGCTTGGCTAATGCGATCTGTTGCTTTAAAGCCTGCCCTTGATGCATAGACGCTTCAATAGTCGCGCTAAGCACTTTCGCTTCGCTAGCAAGCTGTTCTTTATGATGAGTGAATTGGTCCTCTTCATTTTGACCACTAGTTACATTGAGTTGTAGCTGACTAATTTTTGATGACGTATTCGTAATATTTTCAGATAACTGCAACAATGCGTTGAAATTTTCAGCACGGCCTTTTCTTAAAAAACGAGCGCTGAGCCACGTACCATCTTGACAAATAACTGACTGATGTTCGGCAATAGACAAGATAATTTTTTGTGCTTGTTGGTAATCATCTGCGATCAATATATTGTTTAAAAAAGCAGTAATTGCAGATAAACCTTTAACTTTCTCAGCTAAAGTACCTTTTATTGCTTGCACACAAGTCAACGAAGACGTTTTACCTTCTGTATCTCCGAGCACCAAAAATAAAGGGTCAATCGTTAATTGTTCTGGAAAACTTTCAACGAGCTCTCCTTGTAGCCAATGATGTAATACTAATTCAACACTTGCCTGCCAAGCTGTTTCAACGTCGAGTGACTGATAAACGGTACCTAAGACCTTCTCACCTTGCTCGGCTAGCCATTCCTTTTGCTTAACACTCCAATCTGCTTGTTGATTTTTTTGTGTCTGTAGCTGTTTTAAAGACAGGTTTAATGCTGAGATTTCACCACTACTCTGGGCTTGCAGTTGTGAAACTAGGCTAATTTTTTTAACGAGTGCTCGTTGCTTTATCTCATTCTCGTTATGTTGTTTCACAAAAGTCTGGTGCTGAATTTCTTGCGTGAGCAACTTGGTTTCAATATCAGCTAGACTTTCAACATTTTCTGAATGTTCTTCATCAGATAAACTGACGAGTAAGTGCATTAACGTCTTTTTTCGCTGCTGCTGCTGGTTTATTTGTTCGCTTAACTGAGATATTTTTTGTTTAACATTCAGTTGCTGATCGTTTGAATTTTTATGTTGGTGTTGCAAGGTTTGCCATTGCTGGTGTTCGTCGCGCTGTTGCTCAATAAAACTATCGAGTTGAGCTTGGCTCTCGAGTAATTGTTGATCAATTAATTCAAGCTCAGGTAAATGTTCAGCTATTTTAAACGAACATTTTTTAAGATGTTCTTGTTCAGCTAAAACCAACTGCTGGGCATTAATCAGTTGCTGTTGTGTAACACTG
Organism: Colwellia sp. Bg11-12; assembly: GCF_014076955.1. Classification (NCBI taxonomy): domain Bacteria; kingdom Pseudomonadati; phylum Pseudomonadota; class Gammaproteobacteria; order Alteromonadales; family Colwelliaceae; genus Colwellia; species Colwellia sp. Bg11-12. The sequence goes on along the minus strand of NZ_JACGUZ010000074.1, from coordinate 93,094 downwards.
TTATCATGTTGGGATTTTTGTTTTTGTTGTTTTAAGTGTTTTATATTTTGCTCTACACGAGCAATATCATTACTTAACAATAATTTTTTCTGGTGGAGATCGCCGCTAGACTCTCCCCCAATCGTCATTTTTTGTTTAGCATCAAACAACTCAATATCAATTTTCTTTTGTTCAACAACTAATGCTTCAATTTCAGTTTGGTATTGGCTTACTTGTTGTTTTTGTTCATTGGCTTGTTGATCAAACTTTTGCCATTTTAAGACAGTGAACTCTGCTCGATATTTTCGCTCTTTAGTTTTTAAGGTTTTAAAACGTTTGGCGGCTTCCGCTTGCTGATGAAGTTTGTCAATTTGCACACCTAGCTCTATACGAATATCGTTTAAGCGTTCGAGATTTTCTCGCGTATGCCTAATTCTATTTTCAGTGTCTCGGCGGCGTTCTTTATACTTAGAAATACCTGCCGCTTCTTCAATAAAAACACGTAATTCTTGAGGTTTTGATTCAATAAGCTTTGAAATGGTGCCCTGCTCTATAATCGCATAACTGCGAGGACCCAGACCTGTACCAAGGAAAATATCCGTAATATCTCGACGACGACACTTACTGCCGTTTAAGTAATAAGTATTTTGGCTATCACGATTTATTACTCGTCGAATGGAGACTTGACTACGATCGGCCATATTACCTTGAATACGACCATCAATATTATCAAATAACAATTCAACGGATGCCTGACCAACGGGCTTTCGCGTAGCTGCTCCGTTAAAAATAACGTCGGTCATGGCGTCGCCACGCAAATTTTTCGCTGAGCTTTCACCAAGCACCCAACGAACCGCGTCAATAATATTTGATTTCCCACAACCATTCGGCCCAACTATAGCCGTCATTTTTTGCTCAAATGGCACTTTGGTTGGGTCAACAAACGATTTAAAACCCGCAAGTTTTATATGCTTTAAACGCATAAAACACAGAAACCTTTTATGTTATATTAGGATTAAACTTAACATTAAAATTTTACCAGAGTTATCTACTATTTGTAACATGAAACATCTGTTCAATTTATGAATTTATTTTATAATCACAAGTAAAACAGCGTGTAAGGATAAAAATCACCCAATGAATACAATTATTAATCAACCGTTTGCGAACAGTGGCGCAGGATATTTTATTAAAGGCTTTGAACTCATTAATATAAAAGGCATTCGCCGGTTTGTTTTTATACCTCTATTAGTCAATTTGGTTTTATTTAGCTTTGCCTTTTATCGTTTATTTATCGAACTAGAAACTTATATGGCTATGCTCGATAACTGGCTTCCTGCTTGGCTTTCTTGGTTAAGCACTTTTTTATGGCCAATCGCTTTACTCTTTTTGTTAGTGATGTTTTCTTTTATTTTTAGTTCTGTTGCGAATTGGATCGCAGCGCCTTTTAACGGCTTATTGTCAGAAAAAATGGAATTATTACTCTGTGGTAAAACAATCCCCCCCTCTTCTACCCTTGATGTTATAAAAGATGTACCTAGGACATTATCGAGAGAGTGGTGTAAGTTGCGTTATTATCTGCCACGCGCTATAGGATTTTTCATTCTTTATTGGATACTGCCTGTTGTAGGCCAAGTTATGTGGTTTTTGTTTTTAGCTTGGATGATGGCGGTTCAATACAAAGACTACCCTTTTGATAATCATAAAATTGACTTTAATGAAATGCGTCAAGCGTTGAAACAAAAACAAGGCTTAAGTTATAGCTTTGGGATCACAACCGCAGTATTTTCAATGATCCCCGTGGTTAATTTAGTCGTTATGCCTGTAGCAATATGTGGTGCAACCGCATTATGGGTTGACCATTATCGAGATGATTTTGTTGACCGTTCAGGTTAATTAATTATTAATCATTTAGTTAGGGATATTCATACAATTAGATGATTAATGACCCTATTGCTATTTATTATTTAAACAATAGATTAATACACATAAGTCTACGATTATTAAAAATAACCTTGATAGTTACGTTTCAACACACTAAATTGAAAAGAATCAGTGAAAGGATCAAAACCTATGCATAACCTTCGTCCCTTAAATTTCTCAAAAAAGTTAACCTGTTCACTCAATGCAATATTGTTGACTTTAACGCTAACAATCGTTAATCAGGCAGTTGCAGATGAGACGACAATAGTTACGATACCTACTATGAATGATGCTCGAGTTTTTGCAGAATTCAAAGATAAAATGCCTGCTGTCGTTAACTATTTCACTAAAAGTACTGAGGAAGATGTTATTGGTTTTTATCAAAAAGAGTATGGTCAAGCATTAAATCAAGAAAGAAAACGTGGACGTTTGACTCTAAACTTTAGCCAAGAAAAACATGATATTCGAGTGGTTATTTCACAGCAAAACCACCTTAGGCAAGTCGATGTGATTATTGAAAATAGTACGAGTAAATAATATAGAGTCTGCATAATTAATTGAGATAAAAAAAACGCCACGCTAAATAACGTTAACGTGGCGTTTTTTATGATTACTTTTTTGTTTTCTAAAAGGCTAATTAACCTTTAATACACCGTCGATAGTACCTTGAGCTAAACCATGATAACCCGGTCGTGCTTTTGCATAGACTTCAAGTGCCCAAGCTTTGCCTTTTGGTGTTTCAGCTAGCGCTTTATATAAAGGAACAATTAATTTCCGGCGACCGATTGATATTAGGTATTTTGACATCGCAGGATATACAGCATCGTAACCCGTTCTTAATGCTAATAAGTACCATGCATGAGCAATTTCGGCATTTGTACTAGCGGTTAGATTAAACGCTTTATCGAGTGAATTCATGCGCTCAGTAGACAAGTTTATAGGTAGGTTATTAATAAAATGCAACCATTCATGTAATGTCCACGCTTTAGTAGGTAAATTCGCTAAGGTAATTTTATCACTTAATAAACTATTGATTTGACCATCGATAGTTGTAAATGCACTTGAGGTAGGCTTTGGCGCATAACTCGGTAAACCTTGTTCATAAATCCATTCATTCACGACTTTGTCACTAACAATATTTGGATATTTATGCGTAAGATGCTTCTTCAAGTAGATAACAAAATTAGCCGTTCCTAAGCTTTCAAAAGCATGGCTATTAAAATAATCTAAAATGAATGGGTCAAACTTATCTCGACCAAATTTAGCTTCTAAAAACATTAAAAACAACTGACCTTTTACATAAGGTACACCAGAAAATGCATCGTCTGGATCTCGCCCTTTAAGATCAATGTAAAGTTGAGTATCACCTGGTGCTAATTCAGCAATTTCGTAGTTTAAGCTTTGTGCGCCAAGCGCTTGTTCCATAACCGCTCTTTCTTCACCAAATACCGCTTCCATAATACGATTTTCAACATAACTGGTAAAACCTTCGTTTAACCATAAGTCGCGCCAACTTTCATTAGTGACTAAATTGCCTGACCAAGAATGAGCAAGTTCATGTGCAATTAAATTGACTAAGCTTTTATCACCCGCAATAACGGTTGGCGTTATAAAAGACAAACGTGGGTTTTCCATGCCACCAAACGGGAAGCTAGGCGGTAAAATAAGTAAATCGTAACGACCCCAACGGTACGCACCAAAGATTTTTTCTGACTCGTCAATCATCGCCTGTGTATCATCGAATTCAGCGACTGCTGCATCTAATATACTCGCTTCAGCATAAATTCCTGTTTGTTTACTCATCGCTTTAAATTCTAAATCACCTGCACTAATCGCAATTAAATAAGGGGGAATAGCTTGTGGCATACTGAAAAAATAATCACCATCACGAGCAGTATCAGGTTCATTGTTCGCGCTCATTACCGCTAACAAGTTATCAGGAGTAGTAATACGTGCTGTGTAGGTTACACGTACACTGGGTGTGTCTTGTACGGGTATCCATGAACGCGCATGAATGGCTTGATTTTGACTAAATAGAAAAGGATACTTTTTACCCGCTGTTTGTTCTGCTGATAACCACTGCAAACCTGACGCTTTTTCAGTAGATTGGTAATAGACACGAATTTTTTGTGCTTTAAAGGTATTGTTAATTGTTAACTTTGAACCTAAAACGTCATCACGCTCAGCAAGTTTAAAACTTACCCCGCGCCACTGACCCGCTTTAGTTTGAGCCATAACGCGGTCAATGATCAAATCTCGGGTATCAAGAATAATCGGTTGTGAATTTTTACTTAACCACTCTAGTGATAATTCGGCAAAACCGATAAGTGATTTTTCATCAAAATTCACCGCTAGGTCTAAATAAATGTGGGTTGTTTTTACTTGGTCGTAATTAGCATAGGTGTAGGCATCATTAGTTTTTGCCAAACTTGTAAAGCTTGATAAAACCAATAGTGCAAATAGAAATTTAAACAATGGTCGCATTATGGAAGATCCAATAAAAAAATAGGCTGGTAGATTAAGATAACCTACCAGCCTATTCAACTGAATCTTTGTAAAATAATTTTTTAACAGTAAATTCGTCTTTACGGTTGTTCCATTCGGATCACGACACGTCTATTTTGTGCTCGACCAATAATGGTGTTATTTGAGGCAATATGACGTTTTTCCCCATAACCATTTGCTTCAATTCGACTCGGGTCAATACCATTTTTAACAAAATGTTCTCTAATGGTATTTGCACGGCGATTCGATACTTTCAAGTTATCATTTCTGCCGCCGTAACTATCGGTATAACCATCAATCAATACCAGCTCTAAATTTTTATCAAGCGCAAGATACTCGGCAATCATGCTTAAACGCTTTTTAGATGATTTAGTTAAACTGTCACCACCAAATTGATAATTTAAAACCGTGTAAGAGATATCATCAAAGTTATAGTTAAGTAAGTTACCAACACAGCCAATAAATTCTTGGTAGACACGGTTAAATTTAGCGGTTGAGATACCAACTGAAATTCTTTCATTATCACTATACCAATCATTATAGTAAAAAGTAGGGTTCATACCCTGCTCTAATTCATTAAGCATGTTCCAAGCAACTTTTTTAGGGAGGCTCGGAGCAAACTGCTTATAGAGTTTCATATCAGCAATAGTTCTACCGCTTTTTCCCGGACGCCAATTAGGCGCAACAGATCTAACTTCTGCTAAGGAATAAGTATCAGGTAGACGCATCATATCTAGCTCAAATTCCATATTCATTTTACGGTTTGCCGTACTGTAGAATTTTGCTTCACCGTAATTAGGTATTTGATGTGAGAGCGTACACTCTAGCCTAGAGTTATTGGTTAATTGCCAATTAGCGTGCTCTAAATCAGCGCCATACTGACGAATACCAGCATTGGCTTGGCTAACAAATATGCATAATAATAATGAGATGATAGTTTTTTTCATAAAATATTTATCTTTTATCTTGCCACTTATCTATTATCGACCAAGGTTTATATAACTTTAGCAGTTATCAGCAATATTTTCATAACTTTCAAGATTCATCGTATCGTTCGCATAGTGTTTCCATTTTTTTTCTGCGATAATTTACTTATTGAAATTGAATGCTAACTTAAAAAAAGATGTAAACATGAGTAAAAGCCCAGATAATAAAAATAATACTTCTGCTGATAAAAATACTAAGAGTGCTTTTGCACAACGTTTTAGAGGTTACTTTCCTGTTGTTGTTGATGTTGAAACCGCTGGTTTTAATGCCCAAACCGATGCTTTATTGGAAATAGCCGCAACGACTTTATCGCTCGATGAAAGTACGGGGCAATTTACTCTTGATGAAACTATTCACTTTAACGTTGACCCTTTTGAAGGTGCGAACCTAGAGCAAGCAGCATTAGAATTTACTGGCATCGATCCAACGAACCCATTACGTGGTGCAGTTGATGAAAACCAAGCACTGACCGATATTTTTAAATTAATTAGAAAAAAAATGAAAGCCGCGGGTTGCCAACGTGCGGTAATGGTTGCTCATAATGCTTCTTTTGATTTGGGTTTTGTTAATGCTGCTGTAGAACGTTGTTCAATAAAGCGTTCTCCTTTTCATCCTTTTGTCAGCTTTGATACAACAACACTTGCCGGCTTAGCCCTTGGACAAACCGTGCTTGCTAAAGCGTGTATGGCTGCAGGATTAGAATTCAATAATAGTGAAGCACACTCAGCACTTTACGATACCGAAAAAACAGCTGAACTTTTCTGTTTTATTGTTAACAAATGGCAAAAAATGGGAGGGTGGCCTTTAGCAATAAACGATGAAGAGCAGCAAGATGCTCAATCGTCGCCTGTCATTTAAAGTGCTTAGCCTAACTGATACGATTACTGTGGCGACACAATAAATTTCTAATGGCTAAAACAATCAACGTAAAAGCACAGAATTGAAAAAGTGCATTTTTTGTGACCATTATCGTAAAAACACCGACCGCACCATAAATATAAGGTAAATATTCATAAAGCAGCTCTGGTAATTTATTTTTAATACCAAGCTGTTTTTGTTTATCAAGTCTTCGAGATGCTGACCGCTTAACTAACATGATACAACCCGCACTATAAAATAACCCCGCTGAAGTTAGCATTGGCCACGTCATGTCAAAAGTGAGCAAATAACCACTGACGATAAAGTAAGCGAAAGGTAAGTTCTCATAAATAAACTTAGGCACAAACAAAACAATTCCATAAATCAATAAGATGATGCGTTAAGTGTAGATTGCTTTTCAATTTTTGATTAGCTTAAATATAAATATCGCTACTTGCTATTTTTAGCCTCTTACATAAAAACGTTGTCACCCTGAACATAAAAAACCGCAATTAAGCGGTTTTTTTAACTAACGATAATAACTAAAGGCTGACTACAGCCAAAGACTTTACGCTTAAAGTTTGTCTGCGTTATCAGTTAAGTAAGATGCAACACCTTCTGGAGAAGCTGTCATACCTTTGTCGCCTTTGTTCCAGCCAGCTGGACAAACTTCACCATGCTCTTGGTGAAATTGTAATGCATCAACCATACGGATCATTTCGTCAACATCACGACCTAATGGTAAATCATTAATCACTTGATGGCGTACATTGCCTTCTTCATCAATTAAGAATGAACCACGAAATGCAACGCCAGCTTCAGGATGCTCAACATCATATGCTTTACAAATTTCATGTTTAGTATCAGCAACTAAAGTATATTGAACCGGGCCAATACCGCCTTCGTTTACTGGGGTGTTACGCCATGCGTTATGTGAAAATTGTGAATCAATAGAAACACCAATAACTTCAACACCACGATTTTTAAATTCTTCCATACGGTGATCAAAAGCTAATAGCTCAGATGGACAAACAAAAGTAAAATCTAATGGGTAGAAAAATAATACCGCTTTTTTACCTTTAATTGCTGTCGATAACGTAAAGCTATCAACAATCTCGCCACTACCTAAAACAGCTGCTGCTGTAAAATCTGGTGCTGCACGGCCAACTAATACACTCATTTCATTCTCCAATATTTTTATTAAATTTATTTAAATCAAAAAACTGACGTATACCTATTATTGAGACGATAAGGTGTTTTTCAACTTATTTTCATCATTATTGATAAAAAAGTTAACGCCATCAGTTTTTATATTTGATTAAGCTTTTTCTTGTGAATTATTTTTCTCTGCTGCTTCTTTTATCAAGGTTTGTAATTCACCTTGTTGAAACATTTCCATAATGATGTCACAACCACCCACTAATTCACCATCAACCCACAATTGTGGAAAGGTCGGCCAATCAGCATATTTAGGTAATTCAGCACGGATATCAGGATTTTGTAAAATATCAACGTAAGCGAACTTTTCACCACATTGCATTAAAGCTTGTGACGCCTGAGACGAAAAACCACAACTAGGTAATTTCGGTGAGCCTTTCATGAAAAGTAAAATAGTGTTTTCTGAAATCTGTTCTTTAATACGTTCAATAGTGTCCATGGAGTACCTCTAAATGCGACCGAAACGATGACGGTCTTTAATATATAAAAATTTAATGTTTATTACTTTGATCAATTGAGTCTGACATTAAAATAATCAAGGCAATAAATACTAAAAGTATTTATTTAATCTAATAAGTAATAACAAGCTTGATATTTACACTAGCAAAACCTATATAAGTGGGTACACTATGCAAGCCTTAATAATACTTGACTAGTTTACTAGGTTTTAACTAAGTTTTAAATAAGAGCAAACAATTTCTTTATTTTTGCGCAAAAATAAATTTTTACAAACCATTTCTGGAGAAAATAATGGCTATTGAATTACCTGCATTACCATATGCACAAGATGCACTTGTACCACACATTTCAGCTGAAACGCTTGAGTTTCACTACGGTAAGCATCACAACACTTATGTTGTAAAACTTAACGGATTAATTGAAGGTACTGAGTTTGAAAGTAAGTCTTTAGAAGACATCGTTAAAACTTCATCAGCAGGCATTTTTAATAATGCTGCACAAATTTGGAATCATACATTCTATTGGAACAGCTTAAGCCCTAACGGTGGCGGTGAACCAACAGGCGCTTTAGCTGACGCAATCAATGCAAGCTTTGGTTCTTTCGCTGAATTTAAAACGAAATTTACTGAAAGTGCAATCAACAACTTTGGTTCAAGTTGGACATGGTTAGTGAAAAACGCTGACGGTAGTCTTGCTATTGTTAATACTTCAAACGCTGCAACACCATTAACTGATGATAGTGTAACGCCGGTATTAACTGTCGATTTATGGGAACATGCTTACTACATTGATTACCGTAATCTTCGTCCAAGCTACATGGCTGGCTTTTGGGCATTAGCTAACTGGGATTTTGCTGCGGCAAACTTCGCTTAATTTATATTCATTAAAGATTAATTTATTAACCTTTAATTAAGCATTTTATTAAAAACCAGAGTATCTACTCTGGTTTTTTTATGCTTAAAATTCAATAAAAGTGTCCTTTTTCTTTTTAATTCAATATAAAAGACTTTTATATTTTCCTCTTTACTTACAAAAAAATCTCTAATTATTCTCTACCTTAAAAAATAACGTCTAGACTTAATGGTAGACATACTCGTTTCAATGCAAAGTTTAGTGTCTTGTTGGAGCGAATATCGATAGTTTCTCGGTCTTATTTGAATGAGTTAAACAATATCGACTTTGTACTACGGTAAGTTTTTACTCATCTGCAAATTTTTTCCCTTATGGAGGCAGTTATGAGTATTTTTCAGCATTATCAATCACGTTACGATGAAGCTAAAGAAGAGAGCTTTAGTATTCAAGAATTTCTAGCTATTTGTCAAAAAGACAAACTTGCTTACGCCACCGCTTCTGAGCGCTTATTGAAGGCCATTGGCGACCCTGAAATGATAGATACCTCAAATGAACCTACCTTAAGCCGTATATTTTCTAATCGCGTAATTGCTCGCTATCCTGCCTTTAAGGAGTTTTATGGCATGGAAGAAGCTATAGAGCAGATTGTTGCCTACCTTAAACATGCTTCACAAGGACTGGAAGAACAGAAACAAATTCTCTATTTATTAGGACCTGTGGGTGGGGGTAAATCATCATTAGCTGAAAAATTAAAAGCATTAATGCAGCAAGAGCCTATCTATGTGCTCAGTGCTAATGGCATAAGAAGCCCGGTAAATGACCACCCTTTTTGTTTATTCGACGCAAATGCAGATGGCAAGATATTAAAAAAAGAATATAAAATACCAGAACGTTATTTAAAGACCATTATGTCACCTTGGGTGGCTAAAAGGCTGCATGAATATGAAGGTGATATTGCAAAATTTGAAGTGGTTAAGTTATATCCTTCAATTCTAGATCAAATAGCCATTGCAAAAACAGAGCCTGGTGACGATAACAATCAAGATATTTCAGCCCTTGTTGGTAAGGTTGATATTCGACAGTTAGAGCACTTTTCACAAAATGATCCTGATGCCTACAGCTACTCAGGCGCATTGTGTCGAGCGAATCAAGGCATGATGGAATTTGTCGAAATGTTTAAAGCCCCTATTAAAGTATTGCATCCGTTGTTAACAGCAACACAAGAAGGTAATTATAATCCAACAGAAGGGTTATCAGCCCTACCCTTTAATGGCATTTTGCTTGCGCACTCTAATGAGTCAGAATGGCAAACCTTTAGAAATAACAAAAACAACGAAGCCTTTTTAGACCGCGTTTATATGGTCAAAGTACCTTACTGCATGCGTGTTTCTGAAGAAGTAAAAATTTATAAGAAATTACTCGAAAACAGTGAATTAAAAAATGCACATTGTGCGCCGGATACGTTAGAAACCTTAGCGCAATTTTCTGTACTATCACGTTTAAAAGATCCAGAGAACTCTAGTATTTATTCTAAAATGCGCGTTTATGACGGCGAAAGCTTAAAAGACACCGATCCAAAAGCTAAGTCGTATCAAGAGTACCGTGATTATGCGGGTATGGATGAAGGCATGTCTGGGCTATCAACACGTTTTGCTTTTAAAATATTATCACGCGTTTTTAACTTTGATCATTTAGAAGTTGCCGCAAATCCAGTACATTTATTTTATGTACTCGAGCAACAAATTGAACGAGAGCAATTACCCCAAGAAACAGCCGAGCGGTATTTAGAATTCATTAAAGGTTACTTATCTGCTCAATACATAGAATTTATTGGCAAGGAAATTCAAACAGCTTATTTAGAGTCTTATTCTGAATATGGACAAAACATCTTTGATCGCTATGTCACTTATGCTGATTTTTGGATACAAGACCAAGAGTATCGCGATGCTGAAACCGGCCAACTTTTCGACCGAGAAGCCTTAAATAATGAATTAGAAAAAGTTGAAAAACCTGCAGGCATTAGTAACCCTAAAGATTTTCGTAATGAAATTGTCAATTTTGTACTACGTGCTAAAGCGAATAATAACGGTAAGAACCCTAACTGGACAAGTTATGAAAAACTCCGCACGGTTATTGAGAAAAAAATGTTCTCTAATACCGAAGATTTATTACCCGTTATTTCGTTTAACACCAAAACATCGAATGACGACCAGCAAAAACATGACGATTTTATAGAACGCATGATGAGTAAAGGCTATACAAAAAAACAAGTGCGGTTACTGTCAGAATGGTATTTACGCGTAAGAAAATCTTCTTAACTTGTACTTTATTGTTTTTAAAAGCCAATAAAGTAGGAGAAAACTATGGCGAATTTTATTGATAGACGCTTAAACAGTAAAAACAAAAGCACGGTTAATCGCCAGCGCTTTATTAAACGCTATAAAAGCCAAATAAAGAAATCGGTTGAACAAGCGATTAATAAACGTAGTGTTACTGACGTTGATCGTGGTGAGGACATTACCATCACCAAAAAAGATTTATCTGAACCTGTTTTTCACCAGGGCAAAGGGGGTATTAAAGATAGGGTTCACCCGGGTAATGACCAATTTACAACTGGTGATCAAATAAAACGCCCTCCTCCGCAGCAAGGACAAGGTAGCGGTAAAGGCGATGCCAGCAACACTGGTGAGGGAAATGATGATTTTATTTTTTCTATTTCTAAAGATGAATATTTGAACTTACTTTTTGAAGATCTCGAATTGCCAAATTTAGAAAAGAACCAATTGGATACGTTAATTGATTATAAGACTGTTCGCTCCGGTTATTGTGCTGAAGGCGTCCCCTCAAATATAGATATTGTAAAATCTCTACAGGGGTCAATAGCAAGACGTATTGCCATGACATCAACCAAGCGTAAAGAGTTGAAAGTCCTTGAACTCGCCTTAGCGGCATTAATGGCTGATAAACATGATCATGTCCAAAAAATTAAAGACCTAAACAATCAGATCGACATTCTTAAAGGTAAAATTAGTAAGGTCCCTTTTATTGACACCTTTGATTTACGTTTTAGAAACTATGCAAAACAAGCCCTACCTACGTCAAAGGCGGTGATGTTCTGTTTAATGGATGTTTCTGGCTCTATGGACCAAGCCACTAAAGATATTGCCAAACGTTTTTATATTTTATTGTATTTGTTTCTCACACGCACCTATAAAACGATTGATGTGGTCTATATTCGACACCACACGCAAGCAAAAGAGGTTGATGAAGAAGAGTTTTTTTATTCGCAAGAAACTGGCGGCACTATTGCTTCAAGTGCATTAGATTTAATGATTAAAATAATGGATGAGCGTTATAAGGAAAGCGAATGGAATATTTACGCCGCGCAGGCCTCAGATGGTGATAACTGGGCCGATGACTCTCCTCGTTGTCAAAAATTACTCACTGAACATATTCTACCTAAAGCACGCTACTTTAGTTACATTGAAATATCACAACGACCTCATCAAACACTTTGGCAGCAATATCAAGAAATTGCAGTATATACAGAGCATTTTGCAATACAACATATTAAAAGCGTTGAAGATATTTATCCTGTTTTTAGAGAACTTTTCAAGAAAAAACAAAATAAAGCAGCCTAAGTTAATAACGGCAAAGGAGGCAGAAAGTGGACAAACGTAACCCCTTAAGTGACCAATGTGACTGGAACTTTGACTTACTTGATCAATATCAAACTGAAATTGCACGAGTTGCAAAGCATTATCGATTGGACACTTACACCAACCAAATTGAAGTGATCACCGCAGAGCAAATGATGGATGCATACGCTAGTGTCGGTATGCCTATTGGATATAACCATTGGACATTTGGTAAAAAATTTATTCAAACAGAGCAAAACTATAAACGTGGACAAATGGGGTTAGCCTACGAAATTGTTATCAATTCTGATCCTTGTATTTCATATTTAATGGAAGAAAACTCTATGACCATGCAAGCACTCGTTATGGCACATGCTTGTTACGGACATAATTCTTTTTTTAAAGGTAATTATTTATTCAAATCCTGGACTGATGCGAGCTCAATAATTGACTATTTATTGTTTGCTAAAAACTACATTAGTGAATGCGAACAAAAATTTGGTATTAGTGAGGTTGAATCATGTTTAGATGCTTGTCATGCATTAATGAATCACGGTGTTGACCGCTATAAACGTCCACAAAAAATTTCATTAGAGGAAGAGTTACAACGTCAAAAAGACCGTGAAGCATATTTACAATCACAGGTGAATACATTATGGCGAACCTTACCCCAAAATAAGGGTGATGATAAGGATAAGAAACCGACATTCCCAAATGAACCACAAGAAAACATTTTATATTTCATTGAAAAAAATGCGCCCTTACTAAAACCATGGCAAAGAGAAATTGTGCGTATTGTTCGTAAGGTCTCGCAATACTTTTATCCGCAAAAACAAACACAAGTCATGAACGAGGGCTGGGCCTGTTTTTGGCATTACACACTGTTGAACCATTTATATGATGAAGGCTTAGTCACCGATAAGTTCATGATGGAATTTTTACATAACCATACCAATGTTGTCGCTCAACCCAATTACAACAGTCCTCATTATTCTGGTATTAATCCTTATGCGTTAGGCTTTAATATGTTTATAGATATTAGAAGAATATGCGAACACCCAACAGAAGAAGATAAACAATGGTTTCCCGAAATAGCTAACAGTAACTGGTTAGATACTTTACATTTTGCCATGGAAAATTTCAAAGATGAAAGCTTCATTAGTCAGTATTTATCACCAAAACTAATGCGCGATTTCAAGTTTTTTTATTTACACGATGATGAAAAAGAAAATTTTATTGACGTGGCGGCTATTCACAATGAAAGTGGCTACAAAAAAATTAGAAGCGCGTTATCTGAACAGTATAACTTGAGTAATCTAGAGGTTAATATTCAGGTAACAAATGCTGATGTTGACGGTGACAGATCGTTAACATTGAAATATACACCACACCAAAATGTTCCGCTAGACGATTCAAAAGATGAAGTGATGAAACATTTATATACCTTATGGCAATTTAACGTGCGGTTAGTACAAAACAATGAAGAGGGGGATGAAGAAGTTATTGCGCAATGCCCAGAACGAGAGAGCAATGAAGATAATTAAAAGGCAAGTTAACCCTTGCCTTTAATCACTATAGATAATTTATTCAGATAGCTCTTTTAATACGTCATCTTTAAGTTCTAGCCAAAGTTTACCTGACTCGATACCATATTTACGTACGGCAAATATAGATTCATCAAATTTATTTTCGCTGGCTAGTTCAATTAATTTTTTATAATAGTCGCGAGAAATTTCACGACCTTTAGGATGCGCAAAGTATAAAGTGCCTAAACGAGAGTATAAGCCTCTAAAACCATTTAAAATCAGTAGATATATAGAGTTTCCAGATGCAACCACTAACTCTTTATTTAATCGGTAATCAAATTCAGCAAAGGCTTCACCGTTATCTTCAACATCTTCATAGGCTTTAATGAGCTCAATCGCTTTTTCAGGGTTATTTTTAATCGCCCCACGAATGTAAATGGCACTGATATTTGTCCGAGCAGACATTAAATTATCAACAAGGTCAGGGATCCCTTCTTGATCAAGTTGAGCCAATGTTTCAAGAATATTTAAGCTAGAGGTTTCCCAGAAATTATTCACTTTAGTGGGTTTACCATGTTTAATGGTCAACCAGCCATCACGTGCTAATCGCTGTAATACCTCTCGTAACGTGGTACGAGTAACACCAATGAGTTCAGATAACTCACGTTCAGCCGGTAATATAGAGCCGGGAGGAAAACCACCATTCCAAATTGATTCAACAATATATTGCTCTGCAAACCCTGCTGGGCTATGTGCTTTAATAACCATACTGCTCCACGCAATATCTTAAAATTTTAACTGATTGTACCAGAACATCTATTTGGCACAAGTGGATTAATTCAGCATAAAAATAATTTAGTGGTATATCAAAAAATTTATTAAACATTTAAACAGTTGTTAACTAGATACTAATATTAAGCTTTGATATATAATCTTGTTATTTTTTTGATATTATTAAATAAATTAATACTAATAATTTCATCATCTTTTGGGAATAATATGATAAAAATTTTGCTCTCACTGCTAGCAATATGTGTCCCTACAATTGCTTTTGCCTCTGATTCAGTCCATAAAACAATTAACCTTACCAGTCACTGGGTAGGATATGCGTCTATTGCAATTTTTGTACTTGCATACATATTGGTTATTTTAGAGGAGCAACTTCACTTAAGAAAATCTAAGCCAGTATTGCTGGCGGCAGGTATTATTTGGATTTTGATTGCTGCATTTTATGGCTCTCAAGGTATGCCACATGCTGCAGAAGTTGCGATTCGTCATAACTTCCTTGAATATGCTGAGTTGTTCTTCTTCTTACTTGTTGCGATGACCTACATCAATGCGATGTTAGAACGTAATGTTTTCGATGCACTTCGTGACTGGTTAGTCGCAAAAGGCTTTAGCTATAAAACATTATTTTGGTTAACCGGTACGCTTGCTTTCTTCATCTCGCCGATTGCTGATAACTTAACAACCGCATTAATTATGTGTGCAGTCGTACTCGCAGTAGGTAAAGATGAACCTAAGTTTATTGCAATAGCATGCATAAATATTGTTGTCGGTGCTAACGCTGGTGGTGCATTTAGCCCCTTTGGTGATATTACAACCTTGATGGTATGGCAAAAAGGAATGGTGCAATTTAGTGAGTTCTTTTCCTTATTTATTCCTTCTGTTGTTAACTTCATTATTCCTGCATTTATCATGCAATTTGCTATTCCAAAAGGTAATCCTGTTGCAGAATCAACAGAACTGACACCAATTAAGTATGGTGGTTTAACAATCGTTGCTTTGTTTGTCTTAACTATTATGACCGCGGTTTCATTCCATAACTTTTTACACTTACCCCCCGTATTTGGCATGATGCTAGGTTTGGCTTATCTTAAATTCTTTGGCTACTTCATTCGTAAAGTAGGAAAAAGTGGATTTGATGAATCAGATAGTCCTACAGGCCATCAAATTGAAGATGACTTTGATATTTTTGATAAAATAGCAAAAGCAGAGTGGGATACTTTATTCTTTTTCTATGGCGTAATTTTAGCGGTTGGCGGTTTAGGCTTTATTGGTTACTTAGGTATGGCATCTGAATTTATGTACGGGGAACTCGGCGCAACTAATGCAAATATTCTTGTCGGAATATTATCTGCCATTGTAGATAACATTCCGGTCATGTTTGCTGTATTAACTATGAATCCAGATATGTCTCACGCTCAATGGTTATTAGTCACATTAACTGCAGGAGTTGGTGGTAGTCTATTATCTATTGGTTCTGCCGCGGGTGTTGCTTTAATGGGACAGGCACGTGGTTACTACACTTTCTTTAGTCACTTAAAATGGACACCTGTCATTGCTTTAGGTTATGGCGCAAGTATTTATGTTCATATTCTAATAAATGGTTCTTAAATATATCCACCATTAACGTGTTAATATCAAAAGCTTCTAGAAACATTTAGAAGCTTTTTTTTTGCCTAATTATTATTAAATTATGTACAATCTTTGATATTTGGCCTTTAACTAACAATAAATAGGAATCTGTCGTGAAGTTTTTAAGTGATTTATCAGTAAACACCCGAGCTTGGCAATTACTTGCCCTTACCGCTTTTGGCTTGGAATTATCTGCTCTTTATTTCCAATACGTGATGGGCTTAGCGCCTTGTATTATGTGTATTTATCAACGAACTGCGCTATGGGGAATATTCTTTGCTGGGATAATAGGAAGCCTAGGCAATAAAAATAGCGTATTACGCTTAATTGCATTTGCATTATGGGGTGTTAGTGCAATATGGGGGTTATTAATAGCCCTTGAACATGTCGAGATACAGTCAGCCACTATGTCATTTTTATATAGCTGTGAATTTATACCTAACTTCCCTAGTTGGGCACCTCTGCACGAGTGGTTACCTTCTCTTTTTGAAGCAACAGGAGACTGTGGAGATATTAATTGGCACTTTTTTGGTTACACCATGCCACAAATGATGATTGTTGTTTATAGTGGTTTTAGCGTCGCTTTAGTTGCTATCTTATCGGCTCGATTTGTTGATAAAAGAAAGCTTTAAAATAATAAGTACGAAGAACGAGAATAGTCAGCTATTTTCGTTCTTCACCATTACATACTTTTTGATGAAGCACTGAAACCCCCTAAAGGATCAAGTCATGTCTCTCTTACTGACCGTTATCGCCTCTACATTACTCGCTGGTTTAGCTATGCCGTTAGGTGCGCTTATTGCCTGTTTTGAAAAGTTTAAAAGTGATTGGCTTGAGCAAGAATTAAGACATACTGTCATGGCTTTTGGTGGTGGTGCGTTATTATCAGCTGTGGCGTTGGTTTTAGTCCCTGAGGGAATAGCAAACTTATCCATGTTACCTGCTTGCATTTGGCTTATCGTTGGTGGGCTTAGCTTTATGGCGCTTGATATTTACCTTAAAAAAATTGACACCCCCGCGAGTCAACTTGCCGCAATGCTTTCAGATTTTATTCCAGAATCAATCGCTTTAGGCGCCGCATTCGCAACAGGAAGCAGCAATGCTTTTTTACTTGCAGGTCTGATCGCATTACAAAATTTACCGGAAGGTTTTAGTGCCTACCGTGAATTAAATGCATCGGCAGCTTATAAGCCCAAGAAAATTATAATCACGTTTACTTTAATGGCATTATTCGGCCCTATCGCTGCAGTTTCTGGTTTTTTATGGTTGTCAGAGTCCCCCCAAATTATTGCTGCGGTTATGCTTTTCGCTTCTGGTGGCATTCTTTATTCAATATTTCAAGATTTAGCCCCTCAAGTAAAATTAGAAAAGCATTGGGCTCCTCCCATGGGAGCTATATTTGGCTTTACTCTGGGTATGTTGGGTTTGATGTTAACAACATCATAAAAAACCATGAAAAGTTAACTGATAATCCGTATTAATTGCCCAAAAGTAAGCTTCGAAACAGTTAACACGGATAAATTCATAAATAACAGTTAATCGTGGTGATTAGAACAAAAAGAGAAAACAGACTATTGCGATTAAACAAGACAAAATAAAACTCAGTATTGCTCCTTCTTTCACCATATCTTTAATTTCAAGTTCACCAGTACCAAAGGCTATCGCATTAGGCGCTGTTGCAACAGGCAACATAAACGCACAACTTGCGCACATAGCTGCGGGGATCATCAAGACCATAGGGTCATAGCCCGCTGATGATGCTACAACCGCTAATATAGGCATCAGTAGCGTTGCTGTTGCGGTATTACTAATGATCTCAGTAAGATAAGTGACTACTAAACAGATTGTTAAAATCATCACTATTATGGGTAAATTGGCTAATGAAGAGAACCAATCACCCAGTATTTGGCTTAACCCAGAAGCAACAAACCCCTTCGCTATAGCAATACCGCCAGCGAACAGTAACAACATACCCCATGGTATTGTTTTAGCTGTATCCCAATCAAGTAAACGAGAGCCTTTACCGTTGGGAATTAAGAACATTAAAACTACAGCGAACAGAGCAACAGTGCTATCTCCAGCGATAGGAATATTTAACCAGTCACTCCAACCGCCAAAGGGTTCTTTGCGCGTGATCCATGCAAGTGCTGTTAAACCAAACACCCAAAGGGTTCTTGTTTCTTCACTTCGCCACTGCCCTTGCTCTGGTAATTTAATTTCTTGCTCAAGTTTTATATTTCTTGTTAACCACCATGCCATAATAGGTAGCGCGATGAGAACAATAGGGACACCTATTTTCATCCATGACAAGAAACCAAACTCTCGACCTGTATGCTCTTCATATATGCCCATAAATATAACATTTGGCGGGGTCCCTATTGGCGTACCAATACCGCCAACCGATGCTGCATAGGCAATACCTAAAATAAGCGCCACTTTAAGTTCCCTATTGTCAATATGAGCAAGAATAGCTAATGCAATAGGTAGCATTATTAAGGTAGTTGCCGTATTCGAGATCCACATACTTAATAAACCAGACGCCAACATAAAACCAAATACTAATCGACGTCCGCTTGAAACCCCAACTAGCCTGACCATATAAACAGCTAATCTTTGGTGAGCACCACTTTTTTCTATCGCTTTTGACAGCATAAATGCCCCCATTAGCAATAAAATAACATGACTTCCTAAGGATGAAGCCACTGTTTTATGGTCAACCACACCAAATATCGGGAGTAATGCAAAAGGAACAAGAGATGTCGCTGGAATAGGTATTGCTTCACTGACCCACCAGATAACAGTCAGTAAGGTAATCGCGGCGGCAGTTGCCGGTTTTTCAGCTAACCCAAACCATAGCAACAGAAAGTAAAACCCGAAGGATATCAGAGGCGCTAGTACAATAAGACTTTGTTTTGTTAGCTTCATTAAGGGCTCTATTTTTATTATTTTTAAGAGGGAAAGTTAAAGTTATTTTATAAATATTCAGCTAGTACTTGACGAGCATTTTGCCAGAGAGCGTTATTACGTAGTTCACTTAATCCTCCGGTTGACGTTTTTAATAAACGTAACAACCGTTGATTGCTCTCTTCATCAATGCAGATGTTGGCATTATCGATCACATCAATACAGCCTTTTCGGTTGTTACACAGTAATAACATATCACAACCCGCTTGTTGAGCAGCCTCAGCTCGTTCAACATAGCCACCAACACATGCAGCACCTTCCATGGATAAATCATCACTGAAAATAACACCATTAAAGCCAAGTTCCTTACGTAAAATATCTTGTAGCCAATACGGAGAAAAGCCAACCGCTTCAGG
The DNA here is from genome assembly GCF_014076955.1 of Colwellia sp. Bg11-12. Taxonomy (NCBI): domain Bacteria; kingdom Pseudomonadati; phylum Pseudomonadota; class Gammaproteobacteria; order Alteromonadales; family Colwelliaceae; genus Colwellia; species Colwellia sp. Bg11-12. Next base: position 73,411 of record NZ_JACGUZ010000074.1, on the reverse strand, counting down.
AGAAATTTCAGGGAAAATAACATGAGCGGGCATTAGAGCATCCACTTTTTCACTCTTAATTAACGTCTGAAAAGGCAACATATCGACCGCGAAGATCTCTTCACGTGAACGGGGATCAATAGGTAAAGCAAGGTGAGAATCTGCTTCAACACTGCCATGACCTGGGAAATGTTTACCCGTAGCCTTCATGCCAACAAGATGTAAGCCGTCAACAAAAGCACTCGCTAGTTTACAGACAATTTCAGGGTCTTTATGGAAAGAACGATCACCGATCACCGCACTGATATCATCAATATCGAGAATAGGTGCAAAACTAATATCGATACCCACCGCTTGAACTTCTAATGCCATTAATATCGCACTTTGTTTAGCCAGCGCTTGAGCTTTAATAACATTTTGATCAGCAAATTTCCAAATTTTCCCCATCGCTGGAATAAGTGAAAAACCCTCACGAAAACGCTGAACTCGACCACCTTCATGATCGACAGCAATAATAAGGTTTTTATTGGCGGCAAGGCGAATACTGGCCGTGAGTTGAGCGAGTTGCTCAGGAGATTCATAATTGCGAGTAAATAAGATTAACCCGCCAACAAGAGGATGTTGCAGAAGCTCTTTGTCTTCTGCCGTTAAAGATGTGCCAAGCACATCTAACATAATAGGACCCATAAACACGCTTTTAAAATAATAAGTTATTAAAGGTGCTACTTTACCTAAATCAGACTTAATTACAAAGCTTGATGTTGAACTATCCTATTAAAAAGAAGAATAGACCTTTAAAGTAATGGTGCAGAAACACCTGCTGCAACATAGGGGATCACTTTTTTGATAACGCCAGCAATATCCATCGTTTTATCAAAGTCACTTTTTGCAATATCCATTAATGCATCACTAGATGACATCGTAAATACCACTGTTCCCATGGTGAAGTGTAAGCGCCAAAACATTTCTTCAGCCGTTAATTCTGGATAAGCTTTTTGAACAGCTTTTACAAAATTGTTAATCACACCTGGGTACTGAGTCGTTAAAAACCAGCGGAGAAAACCTTGGCTATCGCTATAACCTCGTCCAAGTAATTGCAGGAAATTGCTCGTACCATTTTCTTTAAAATCGTTTAATGATAATAAAGGTTCGATAAAGGCTGAAAACACTTCTAGTAAATTCAAATTTTCACGTTCACAGACTTCAATAAGAGCAGACTCTAAGCGTGGTGAAAGTTCATTCATATAACGTGACATTACCGATTTTATTAGCTCTTTTTTTGAACCAAAATGATAATTAACTGCCGCTAAATTAACTTCAGCTTGACTGGTTATTTCTCTTAATGAAGTGCCATTAAAACCTTGTGTAGCAAATAAGCTTTCAGCTGCGTCTAGAATTTTATTTTTTGTACTCATCTTCTAACAATACCTTTTAACCACATCTGAATGAAATATTTAATACTAACTTAAGCACAGTTTAAACAAGCGTTTGAAATAACGCAACAATGAATCTCAAGTACGAATTTTATCTTTAAAATTCAACACCATAATATAATTTATTGTAAAACTCACCATCCGTTATAATATATAAACAGTAAAAAACATCAAAGACCTCGCCATTATCTAACGTTTAGAAGGTCGTCGCTTACATCACGACTTATCGGTCTAGTGCTCTTATTTTTTAATTGAGATACTGCTCAATGCATTTACGCAACGATTCACAGGCCTTAAATTGATCTAGCGCCATGTAAGATTTGTCCTTACTTATGATGGGCAAATCTCTGTGCCATTTTTTTCAACTGAAAAGAATGTTTTGTTTGAAATTTAAGCAAACAAGTGTTTGATCTTGATTTATTACTGTGCAAGTATTGTGGGTACATTCGGTCTTAGCACTGTATGAATTAAAGCAATAATAATATATAAAAAGGAGTTTATTTTGACATATTCATTTCAATACATACGTACACCGTTAACCGCCTTAAGCCTATCTTGTTTACTTGCTGCCTGTGGTGGTGACCCCGCCTATGTAAGTAAACCAGAAACTGTAACTCCAGAGCCAATAACACCCCCCGCTGTCGTTATCCCCGTCCCCTCATTTGATGAAGATGGCGTATTATCAGCAAATATTCGTTGGACCGATTATGGCGTTCCACATATTACAGCTGACAACTTAGAAAGTATGTCGTATGGCGTAGGTTATGCGTTTGCTAAAGATAATATTTGTGTACTCGCTGATCAAATCCTTAAATACAATTCGCAGCGAGCAAAGTATTTTGGACCTGACATGGTTCCTGCCTCGGGTGACTCAGAGCATTTAATTAATGACTTTGGCTTTCTAACGTTAGGTATTCGAGAGCATGCAGAACAAAACATAAAATCGCTTTCGGCGAACAGCCAAGCTTTATTGTCAGGTTACGCACAAGGGTATAATAAATACCTCGCTGATACAGGTGTGGCTAACATTGATGGTTCATGTGCCAATATGTCTTGGGTACAGCCTATAAGCGGTGTTGACATGCTGACATATTCTTTAGGTATTGCCTTATTGCCTGGTGCCGCTAACTTTCTTGGCCCCATGTTTTTAGCCGCACCTCCAGGTGAAAATTTTGCACCTTACCCGCAAAGTGCGGCGGTGAGTAGCTATAAAGTGAATGCAAAACCAATCATTAAGCTCCCTGAAAAGAATCCAAGTGATTTAGGTTCCAATGGTTGGGGTTTAGGAAAAAGTAAAACAGAAAATGGTAAAGGAATGGTCTTAGCTAACCCACATTTTCCACATACAGGCAATTTACGATTTTGGCAATTTCATATTACTATTCCAGGTCAATTGAATGTGATGGGGGGCTCTTTAACGGGAATGCCTGGCGTGGTAAATATTGGATTTAATGAAAATGTTGCTTGGACCCATACCTTTTCTTCTGCTGAGCACTTTGTTGTTTATCAGCTGACGTTGGCTCCCGATGATCCTAAAAGTATGTCGCAAGTAATTGATGGAGCAAACCGTTTAATCACTCGAAAAGAACTCGCCATTGATGTTGCTGTTGGCCCCGGCCAAACGATTAAGTTAGCAAAAATGAGTTACTCAACACATCATGGTCCTATGATTTTGGTGCCAGGGAGTTTTGAATGGGGGCCAGGTGGAAGTGCCTTTGCAATAAAAGACGCTAACTTAGGCAATGTTGATATTATAGATCATTGGTTAGCCATGAATTTAGCCGGCAATATCGCTGAATTCAAGCAAGCTTTTAAAGACTACGACGGTGTTATTTTTAACAATACTATGTCGGCGGATAGCGAAGGAAATGTATTCTACATAGATGATTCAACAGTGCCGAACTTAACGGATACCGCGATTAAAGAAATGACAACTAATCCATTACTTATTGGCGCGAAAAGAGTCGCTGGGTTTACTGTGCTGCCTGGCTTTTTATCAGCATTTGATTTTGAACGAGCGGTTCCTTATGAAAATGCGCCAAAATATTATGGCACAGATTACGTCCAAAACTCCAATGATAGCTTTTGGCTGACTAATACTACGACACCAATAACTGGCGTTTCACCGTTATATGGCGCTGTTAATAATCAGCAGTCACTGCGTTCAAGAATGGCGCATAAATTATTAGCGGATAGTGCCGGCAGTGATGGTTTATTCAATCCCGAAGAAGTAGAACAAGCCTTGTTGAGTAATCGCAGCTATTTGGCTGAAAGTATACTGACGGCGCTATTAAGTATCTGCCAAGCCCAAGGAAGTACCACTGTGGCAATTGGAGCAAATAATGTCGATATTAGCGCGGGTTGTTCTGCATTAGCTTTGTGGGATGGAAAAATGAATAAAAACAGCAGCTCTGCTCATCTATTTAGAGAATTCGCGTTTCTATTTTATAAAGACCCACAATGGACTGATAGTTTTTCGAGTGAAAATCCAATGATAACCCCTAGTGGCCTTGTTAATAACACCACGACACTTGAACAATTTGCTCAAGCCATTGTTAATGTTGAGTCAGCAGGTCTGGCTTTAGATGCAACATTAGGCACCGTACAGTTTGTCGAACGCAGTTTACCTGACGGAAGTGCTACAGGTATAAAAATGCCTTGGTCAGGTGCCCATAATGTAGAAGGCGGTTTTAATGTCTTTAATACGCGCACAGGCAACGACAGTACTTTACTACGTCGTCATGTTTACCCTGCACAAAATAGTGACTCTATTTTAAGTGCTCAAGGAGGTGGCTACCACATTAATTATGGTAGCAGTTGGATGACGGTGGTTAACTTTACCGATGAAGGTCCGGTTGCGAGAGGCTTATTAAGTTACTCACAGTCACATGAATATGGCAGCGATCATAATGTAGACCAAACGTTGTTATATTCACAACAACCTCAACTTAGACCTTTGCGTTTTACCGAGGCTGACATTGAGGCTAACAAAGTGTCAGAAATGACCATTAGTTCAACACAAGAATAAAAGTTAAACAACGTGAAGAAAACCTACAGTTCTATTTAAACCTTTCAGTTAAGCTGTTCAAAGCTGATAATAAAAAGTAGAAGGGTATACAAAGCACTGAGCGTGAAAACGTTTAGTGCTTTATTTTGTATAAAGTTTACCGTGATTTTTTAATCGTAAAGCTTTAAGCCCTCTGCACAATTTTATATACTCCCCTTCACTCTCCATTAATAATAAAAATAAGACGTTTATGATAAAGCTATTTAAACAAACGAGTATTGCCTTATGTGTACTTGCATCGCTTAGCGCTTGCAACAATGAAAGTACAAGCAAAACTCAGCAAACACCAAAGCAGGTTGCGCCCGTATTGACGGCAAAAGACGCTGATGCATTTCTTATCGCTACCGAAAAAGAATTAATAGCCTTGGGTATTGAAGGCAGCCGCGCAGAATGGATTTATTCAAATTTCATTACCGATGATACTGCAGCACTTTCAGCAGCCGCAAATCAAAAATCAACAGAAGCGGGCGTTCGTTTTGCTATGTCTGCAGCTAAATTTGATCATATTGAGGTAACAGAAAATCAACGAAGAAAATTAAATACCTTAAAACAAAGTTTAGTAATGCCCGCACCACAAGATTCGGAGAAATCTGCTGAGCTTGCAAAAATTGGTTCAGAACTCGGTGGTATGTACGGTAAAGGTACTTACACAACGAAAGCCGGTAAAACGCTAAGCTTAGGTGAAATGACGTCAACAATGGCGACTTCACGTGATTACGACGAATTACTCGAAATGTGGCAAGGCTGGCGCACTATTAGCCCCGACATGAAACCATTATTTATCCGTCAATCGGAATTAGGCAATGAAGGAGCACAAGGTTTAGGTTATAAAGACTTAGGCACTATGTGGCGTTCAAATTATGATATGCCTGCTGACGATTTTGCTAAGGAACTTGACCGCTTATGGGGACAAGTAAAACCCTTATACGATGACTTACATTGTTATGTTCGCGGCGAACTTGCAAAAACTTATGGAGCAGATAAAGTCCCACAAGACCAACCGATCCCTGCACATTTATTAGGTAACATGTGGGCACAATCTTGGGGCAACATCTACGAGTTAGTCGCTCCTGAAAATGCAGATCCTGGTTATGATGTTACTGAACAACTAGCCGCTAAAGACTATGACGAAATTAACATGGTAAAAGGCGCGGAAACCTTTTTTACCTCGTTAGGGTTTGATGAATTACCTGAAACTTTCTGGACACGTTCACTCTTTACCAAACCAGCAGACCGTGATGTTGTCTGCCATGCTTCTGCATGGGATCTTGATGCTAAAGATGATATACGCATTAAAATGTGTATTCAAAAAACAGGTGAAGAGTTTAATGTCATACATCATGAACTTGGACATAACTTCTACCAGCGAGCATATAAAGATCAACCTGTTTATTTCCAAAATAGTGCCAACGATGGTTTCCATGAAGCAATTGGCGATACCATTGCACTTTCTGTTACACCTAAATATCTAAAAGAAATAGGCTTAATTGATACTATTCCTGATGAATCAAAAGATATTGGCTTATTAATGAAAATGGCACTAGAAAAAATAGCCTTTATTCCATTTGGTTTAATGGTTGATCAATGGCGTTGGAAAGTTTACTCAGGTGAAATAACACCTGAAAATTACAATACTGCTTGGTGGGAGTTGCGTGAAAAATACCAGGGTGTAGCCGCACCGATAGCGCGTGAAGCGAATGCTTTTGATCCGGGTGCAAAATATCATGTTCCTGGTGGCGTTCCTTATAGCCGTTATTTCCTCGCCCATATTCAGCAGTTTGAATTTCATAAAGCACTCTGTGAAATTTCGGGTAATACCGACCCTATTCATCGCTGTTCAATTTACAACTCTAAAGAAGCCGGCAAAGCACTTAATACCGTATTAGAAATGGGCTCAAGCCAACCTTGGCAAGAAGCTTATAAAGTTTTAACTGGGAGTGAACAAATGGATGCAACTGCTGTACTTGACTACTTTGCTCCATTACAAGTTTGGTTAAAAGAAAAAAATAAAGGTAAGCAATGTGGTTTCTAAGCTTTTAAGTTAACGATAAAGTGGTCTTATTAAAAAAGCCTGATAATTTATTTATCAGGCTTTTTATTGTTAAGATATTTTTACTTATGACCAAGCGTTAACAGGTAAGTGAACAATTTAAAGTGATATATAATTTCATAAGTAACGTTTAACAAATTCGCCTTTTTAACAACGAAAAGGCCTTATTATGAAGCATCAGGTCTTAAATAAGCAATATCATCTTCATCATCAGCGTGGAAGTCATAACCACCGTCAAAATCGCCATTCAACTCATTTGCTAGGGTGATAGGCAGTTCTAATATTTCTTGGATATAAATAGAAATATTTTCTTGCTGGTCAATAATACCCTTTAGCTCAGTAAAGCTGAGTAAATTAATATCCTGCAAATAACTTTTTGTTGAAATTGGTAGTTGTTCTGTAAAGCGGGCAATGCAAGCCTCCACTTTGGCTAATAACACCTTTTTATCGGTATTCGTCAGATAAGTATTCAGTTGTTCATACAAGCTACTAGTGAAGACTTTTCTTTCTGAATCAATAAGTAATAATGAAATTGCAGTATTTAAAAACTTTTGCAATTCAAACAACAAAACGTCTTCATCATCATCGATAAGTAAGGTATTTGCTGAAAAGTCTGCTGCTATACTTTTATAAACTTGCAGAAGCTTTGCACTTTGATAGCCTTCATTAACAAAGGTAGTGTGCATTAATCTTATATCAGAAGTATCGTTAATACCGAGCGCATAACTCCGGATAGATATTTCTTCAAAGTAGGAGGGCGATATTGTCTTTAATTGAGCATACTTTGCCCAGCCGGCTCTAAAACAATAAACAATACCTTGAGTTTTTAGTATGTCTTTAGCTTTATCTGTGTCGTTATCACACAGTTCTAATAAGCCTAAGTTACTCATACCCAAAACAATTTCACAGCCCTTCTTTATTTGATCAGCATAAATTATCGATAGATTATCAGAAGCGATTCTTAATGACATATCAGATAATTGTTGTTTGGTTTTATGCATAAATTCAGGCGTAAAAAAGCCGTCACTTTCTCCGTCTCTTAATACCAAAAGTAAAAACGGATAATTTCTTAACTCTGCAATGTTCATTGATGAATTCCAATCAATTAAAGCGGTTCATATAGATTAAATAATACGGTTTTTGTTGGCAAGTTAGAGCGGTGCAAACATATCGTCGGTGTCCATTTCAACAGCAGTTACTCGTTGTTTGTTCGCATTTTGTTTTAACGCATTTTCAATATTTTCGAGTGTTCCATTTGTACTAACCGTCATGACTTCACGATAAGCTTCTTCACTTAGCGTTTTTATTTTCATTAACAGTTCTTCAATGCTCCCTGATGTTTGCTCTTCATCTTCTTCTAATTCTGAAAAGTCATGACCGATAAAGGGCAAAGATAAATATAAAAGACCAAAGTCATCTTCAACTATCGCGTTTAATACTTCTAATTGCTTTTCTTCGTCATCTGAAGAAAGAAATATTTGTGTTAATAAACTATGCGCTTCTGTTTGCGCACAAAAAACATGCTCTTCATCCATATTTTGCCAATACGATGGCTCTACATTTAAGAGTTGTTTAATTGATTCGGCATCCATTAACCATGTTGCAATAGACGGAATAGTCGCATCGTGCTCTCTGACAATTTTTGCTACGGTTAAGATGTCCATTTCTGTTAGTACCGCAAGCATTTTTTCGTCGCCCTGTTCAGAGGCAATCGCTTCTAAAGAGGTACCCGCACGTCTGCCACTGTATTGTGCTTGTTCGATAATGTCTGTCGCTAGAATTAATGCATTTTTTGTCAAGGTTATTCCTTAAAACTTATATATAGTACAAATAAATTTATGAATATAAAATTCTGCTTTTATAGAATTTTATATTTATCTCGCTTAGTAATTTTCATCATAGTCATTAGATTCATCATCATCGACTTGAGCATATTCATCTTCTTCAGCTTTTAAAGGTGTTGCATCATAACGGTTATAAAAATGGATGAGCAAAACAGCTGTTTTTAGGTCTTCTTCTGCGTGGGTCATTATTTCGGTAATACAAGCTCGAGCATCAGCATGAACGCCAACAAAAGGTTTAATTTCCGCCCAAGAAGGTTCATCTGCCAGTTCAAGTGTTGACAGGTTTTTGCTATCAATTCTGATCTTGGTTGATATCGCCATCGCTAGTTGGTCAACCATACCATTAAATAATAAGGGCATTTGCTGCAATTGTTCAAAGAGACTTGTTAAATAATTTGATAATAAATCAGGGTTTTCCGGATCGTCTAATGAATTCATATTTTCTAAATACATAGAAAAATCATCCGTTAAATAATCCGGTAAGTTTGTTTGGGATTGCATTCATATTTCCTAATAGAAAGTCTAAGAGAGGGGCTCATTGAGCACTCATTTACGCTTAGTTAAAAGCACTTTGCCAAAAAGAATCAGCAATTTCTCGCGGATCTGTTATCACGGTATAGTTACTTTTTAAGTATACCGACCGTTTTTTGGGATCAGAAATAACATCATATGCTTTTTGAATTAACTGAAATTTTTCTTTAGCTTCAATATTGTCGTTTCTATCTGGGTGATATTTATTAGCGAGTTTTCGATAAGCTTTTTTAATTTCGATGGTCGTTGATACTCTACTTACACCTAACTGTTCAAAATAATCCATAAAATTTCAACTACCTTTGGTAAGACAACATAAAGTGACTGTTGACACAATTAGGTCAATTTTACCTTTGCAATTACATAATTAACATCATTATGTTTGCTTATTTTCTGTTTATATACATGTGTTGATTAACGCTGTTGAAACTAAACACAAATAATTTTGGGTGAGACAGCAAATAAAGTCGAGAATGTTTAGGGAAAACTAAAACAATATTATATTTTTATTATTTCAGCTCTGAAAACAGCTAGTTTTGCGAGTATTCTATTTTGGGATGAGTAAGGAATACCAACATCTTCCATGGCCTGTATCAGTAGTTCAACCACACGATTGAAGTCTCCTTCATTAATATTCATGCCGGTATGAATATCAATCATGCTATCGCCATTATATTTACATGGCCCGTTTACCAACCCACATAAATGATTGATAAAACCTTGTTTGAAATGTTTGACGCTCGACTTAGCAAAATAAGGCAATATGACTTTATCTTTCACAATTCTTTGCACAAACGCATCAACAAGGTTTTCTAAACCTTCATGACCACCAATTTCAGCATAAAGCTGCTCACGTTGTTCTACTCGTTGGCTGCTACAACCCAAGCATAGTTGCAAAGCGAAGACAAAAATAACAGTGCTAAAATATTTAGACATTAATAGGATCCTGACAACGACAAATACCAACCTTTTTGATCCGACAATCCCGCAATAGTACCTAAATCAAGGTAAGCGAGAGTAACATTCACGTGTTTATTTGGAAACCATGCAACAAAAACATCTTGCCAGTCATCCTCTTTAAGCCCTAAATTATCAGGTTTATGTCGATATTCAGTACCTACAGCAATATGTTTATTAAATAATACCGCCACAGACATTTCAGTTTGTAACGCGCCATTACCATTAGGTCCGCTAAATCCGAGCAGTCCCATTTCATTGGCTTGTGTGTATCGTAAAGAGACATTCCACAGTACGTTATAACCCGCTAAAAGGCCTAAATGTAGTTTACTTGCCGCTAAATAAAAGTCGGTTCCTGTATCCTCTTTAGCGCCTAATGAAAAAGCAACATCAGCGGTTGTTAGTGATTTGTGCTGAATACCTACTGATAATTGTGGCCAAGTGCTATAAACCAAATCACCATATAATCTTAATTTAAGACCCAGAATTTCTTGAGACAATGTTAATGACAAAGGCTTTACATCAAAGTGTTGTTTTGCAAAAGAGACCTCTAAGCGATCATAAAAATTAACCTGACCACCACAACTGTTTAATTGAAAATCCTTCACATTAGCTTGTGTACAAAAGGCAGAAAAGGCTAATTCATCTTCTGTTGCATAACCTGCTAATTGAGCCCAAGGAACTAAACCGCCACCACCTGAGCCCTCTACTTGAGAAACACCTGGGGTTGCTAATATCTTACCATTAGCAAAACTCACTAGTGGCAGTAACATAAACAACAATAAGCTAAAACTAAAGCGGCGATTCATAGGTTTTATACCATTCAATAAATTTTTCAGCGCTAACCGGTCTCGATAAATAATAACCTTGTGCATAGTCGCACTTAAAGTCATTGAGTAACATTAAGCTTGCTTTATTTTCAACACCTTCAGCAACAACACTCAGCCCAAGTTTATGGCCTAGAGAAATGGTTGAGGCGACAATATCTTGATCCTTTTGACATTGCTCTAATGTTAAAATGAACGTTTTATCGATTTTTAATTCATCGACAGGCAAGCTTTTCAATTTAGCTAATGAAGATTGACCAATACCGTAATCATCAACTGAAATAGCAAAACCCAATGATTTTAAATGAGATAAACGTGCAATCACTAACGCTTCATTTTCGGCGATATCTCGCTCTGTTAACTCCAGTGTTATTTGTGTTGTAGCAACGTCATGATTGTTCACTGTGGTAAGTAAATAGTCGACAAATTGTTCGTTTTGAATATCTTGGGCAGATAAGTTAATCGAAACCTTAAAATGGTATCCCATTTTATTCCATTGTTCCGTTTGCTGAATAACCTGTAAAATTACCCAGCGAGTTAACGAAACAATTAAGCCCGCCTTTTCAGCTAAATCGATAAATAATTCAGGGTTTACAAATTTTTCCTCTTTGTTAATCCAACGAATTAAGGCTTCAAGTTTATCAATTTTGCCGGTATTCATATTTAATTTCGGTTGGTAATTCATAAAGAGCGGACTGTCTTCACTTTCAAGGGCTTCTTTTAACTCTTCAATTAACCGCAACTTATAAAGATAGTTTTCATCTTCGCCTTCTTGATAAAACCTTAACGAAACCTGCTCTTGATAAGCTAAAGAAACTGCCATAGTTGAGCGCCTAATCAAGCGTTCAGCATCAATCCCATGATCAAGTGAATTGGCGACACCAAAATAAAGTGACAAATTAATTTTAATATCATCAAGCCAAAAGGGTCGGTTTAGTTCACTTTGTAATAATTCAATAAAATGGTTTATTTCATTTGTATCATTAATTGGAATAGCGATTAAAAACTCATCTGAATTGGTTCTTGCTGCCATAGTATCGTCTTTTAAGACTTGGTTTGACTTTTCAATAAAGACAATGATACGAGCAGCGATGTCTTTCAATATACTATCGCCATTACTGAGACCAATTGTGTCATTAAGGGCTTTGAAGCCCTTAATGTTAAGAGTAATAACCACTAAGTTGATCTTTTCTTCAAAAGAGTCAGCAATAATATTTAATATTTTATGACGGTTATACAAACCCGTTAGTACATCGCGTTCTGCTTGATAAAGGATAGCTTGTTCGCGGTTTTCAATAGCGGCCCCCATAACTGAAAACCCTTGATAAAGTTCACTAAATTCAACAGGCAAACGCTTAGCTAATGTAGGCACATTAAGTTCACCACGACCAATTTTTTTGGTTAGCTCCATTAAAATGTGCAACGGGGTAGATAGGCCTCTAGATAAAAGACGAGATAAAGTAATGGCAATCACGATCACAATCATAGCGATAATTAACATAGAGTAAATCAAACGATTAAAGTCACTCTGAATCTGTGTTAAAGAAGCAGACAACGTCGCTTTTACATCTTTAGAGCCACCAAAACTAATCGTTTTGTGAAAGTAATCGGAACGGGTTAGGAGTAAATTAGGAGATGTTTGCTGATAGCCTTTTAACAATTTTTTTATAATATCTTTATCATCAATACTTGAATCAATAAGCTGATTGTTTTGTACTAGAGTTAAATCTAAAGCGATTAATTCTTTAAGTTTCAATAAGGCTATTTGATCAAATTCAAAGCCAATCACGGTATAGGCAATAACTCTTGGCGCCTTAACAGGGACAACTATGACTTGAAAAACTTTATTTTCGATACTAAGAATTTGAGCATGCACCTCTCTAAAAGGAAGTTTGTTGATATTTCTCTCAATAGTCTTAGTATCCAAAGAATGTAATGAGCTGGTCGTTGATAGCTTGCCTTCTAAGTCGAGTATTAACATCAAATCAGCATTGATACGTTTACCGTGGTTAAGAAGTACGCTCTCTACCGTCTTTTTGTCGCGGGTCGCTACGGCTTGTTTAAAACCAAAATCAGCAGCTAAAACGCTTGCTGTTGTAGTTAACACTTTTTCTTGTGATCTCAGCGTTTGCTCAAGTACATTTTGAGCAAAATACATTTGGCGTTCAATTTGGTTTTCTGCATAATCAGCAAATCGAAACCAATTACTGCCTGTTAAAAAAATCACGGTTAATAAAATTAAACTGGTTAATAACCAAGTAATTTGTGCTTTAAAGCTAAACCTAGTGCTCATGAAAAGCTAACTCTTCAAAACTGTCTCTTGGTTCGGGTGTGTTAACACTTATTACAATAACAATGTCATTCTCGTCTAGCATTTTTTGGTCAATAGTCAATAAGGTATGTTGAGATAAACCTTTAGTGCTATTAGGGTGCCAAACTTTTAATTGCATATTTAACGCTAAAGTACGCGGCAGTAACACCTCACCTTTTTTATTGCTCACATAGGCATTTTCTTTATCAGTGACATAAATATATCCCACCATTGCATCATGAATATTACAGCCCATAACAACAAGACCTTTATCATTAAAACGAACCGGACTTTTAGGTTTGCCCGCGTATAATTTTAATTCAAATGTTTTAGCGGGTGAAAAAGAGTAAACATGATGTCGTATATCATCACTATTAGGAAAGCTGACTAAACTATTAACCTGGACAACTAAAACAAGTGGTTCAAACGCTTTGTTTATTTGATCCATCACATAGATAGGGTCTTCAGTCGATTTATTTACAAGCGGTTGGGGAACCGCATACTCAATGACCGCATTAGGTAGTGGGAGATTATTTTGGTCAACAATTTTTACAAGGGTTTGGCTAAAAGCAGTTTCAGCAAAGCATACTGAACAGAAAAACATGACCATAAGCAATCGAAACTTAAGCGTTATCATAAAGACCTTAGATAATTTTTTTTCGTTTTTAAATCATACCTGTACAAATGACAAGAGTCTAATTTTAATGATGTACTGATAAGCAGACTCCTATTTGAATAAGATGATTTTATCTGCCCTCCAAAAATAGAATAACTTAAGTTTTTATAAAGTGACATTTCTCTATTTTTTATAATTTATAAAGCCAAGAAAAATAGAAGCAACTCCTTTTAAATAACACTTGTCTTCTGACGTTTCATATAATAAATGTAACCTATTGTTCAGCAGACAAGGTTTGATTTTTAGCGGCCTAATTATCGATTAACCCCACCAAGCCCTTTTTCACAAAACTGGGCAAAGCAAAGGAAGCAGCGTGTAAAGGTGCGTTATAATAATCAAAGGTCAAACCTGATTTTTCAACACGCTTAGGATTAAAATCGATCGTGGGATGATATTGCTTAGACGCAAAGGTAAAACTCCACAACCCCCCTGGATAAGTTAAATTACTAAAACTATACAAGTAGCTTTTAGGGAATACGTTATTTAATACTTTCAACAGTGATTGTTGAATATCCATGGCGTACCATGACGACTCTCCCTGTGAAACAACAATTCCATCATCCGCTAGGCAGTTAAAAACATCTTTATAAAACGCTTCACCAAATAAAGGTTGTGCCGGTCCAATCGGGTCTGTGCTGTCGACAATTATAACGTCGAACTTCTCAGTCGTGTCTTTCACAAACTGAACACCGTCCCCTATAATAAGATTGATACGCTCATCATTAAGTGCCGCAGAGGTTTGTGGAATGTGCTCTTTACAGGCATCAACAACCATAACATCGATTTCAACCATCGTGCATTTTTTCACGGATTTATGACGAATAACTTCTCTTGCCGTTCCACCGTCGCCACCACCAATAACTAAGACATTTTTAGGACTAGGGTGAACAAATAATGGCACATGGCTTATCATGTCGTGGTAAGCAAATTCGTCACGCTCGGTGACCATGATCAAGCCGTCATTTAATAACATTTTGCCATGGCCTTTTGTTTCAACAACATCGACAGTTTGAAATTCACTTTTTCCAGAGAAAAGTACCTTTTCTACTTTAAATTTAATGCCCAAGAAATCTTCGAATTTTTCTTCTACCCATAAATTAGAGTGCATGGTTTTCTCCTGAAATATTGAGCGTAATTGGCTCAACAAAGGTTGTTTGAGGCAAGATATAGTTAGCAAAGTTAACTAAATAGCCATTATCAAGCTTTTTGCAAACACGTGATTTACTCACGTATTTGGCTGGAATTAACGTGATGAGTTTTTCTTCAAAAGCCTGCTCATTAAAACTCATTAAATCAAAAGATTTCGGTGCCAATATCTCTAAGAGTGTTGGTGCAAGTGCTAGTAAATCTATATTTGATTCAAAACTAATATAACTACTGTCCATTTGAGGCGTAACGTGAATGGTTAAATATTGCTGTTCATTAAGCGCATTAAGTGAATAACCGTAAGGAGAAAACACGAAATCGTCAATAATAAAGCCCGGCAATATCTTATCAATACATAAAAAATCACGGATCTCTTGGGCAGACAAATTGGCTTGTGTTAAATGTTTCGAGGCTTGTTCACTTATTTGATAAGCCAACAACTCGTAGGTAATATCATCAGTGTCAGCAGTAAAGTCGTTGTCTAAGTGAAAGACATAGTTATGGTGGCTGTCCATTTCACCAAAACGATATGCTTTACCAGGTAAATATTGATTAATTAACTTTATATCATCGCCAAAGCAACTCGGCTGCGCATTTGCAAAGTATTCATTCTTACGCTGATAAGTGAGCTGTTTTATCACTTTCTTACCCAGTTTTTGAATGAAAAACTCTACCGCTTTCACTAACTGTGTTTCGCCACAAGTTAAAATTAATATCCTGTCTTGCCAAACAAATAAGCTTGATTCAGACAATAAAAAGGCTTTGCAGTGTTCATTTTGAATGGATGATAGTATTTGGGCTTGGCTACGATTGACTAATTCTGACCAAAACTCGTCATTAACATCAATAAGTAAAGAAAGCTGTTTACCATCAATTAAGATTTCAGCTTTTTTTTCTGATCCCTCAAAAAACATAACAACCCCTCAGTAAAAAAATAGTGCGCCATTTTACAAATTTTATAATTTTTATCAATAAAATAATGGTGCTAACATTGATATAATAAACAATAAAGCTATGAACAATAGCGTGATTTGGTTTGGAAGACTTTCTTTTATAAAAAAATAACTATACTTTTAGCTGTTTTTTTGGATAATCATTCAAAATAATTGTCATTAGGTCTCGCTGCTAAATAATGAAAATGGTTAAAGAAATTAATGTTGATTTAATGCCTGCCCTGATACCTTTTGAAGGGGCTGAAAATAAGCAAGGTATATTTCAAAACACAACACACATTCTCGGTTTTGAGTTCGATGGTACCGCCTGTTTTAGAAAAGGAACAAAAGCCGGACCTAACGCACTTCGCTATGTTTCTGATGGCATTGAATCGTATTCTCCCTATTTAGACGCCGATGTCGACGATATTTCATTTGTTGACCTAGGCAACTTACCCATTGACTTATCAATCGATGAACAAAGTGCAAAGGCTGATATTGAAAGTGCTTATAATAAAACGAATAAGGCATTCACGACGTTATTTGATGATGTTGCCTTAAAAGAAAATAACATTCGCCTGTTAACGTTAGGCGGTGAGCATTCAATTTCGTACGCGCCAATCAAGAAGTATTTATCCGAATTTCCTAATTTAGTGATTTTACATCTCGATGCACATGCTGATTTGCGTGATGGTTACTTAGGGTATCATTATTCGCATGCTTCGATAATTCGTCGTATTACCGACCATTTTGGTGAGCAGAATCAATTGATACAATATGGTATTCGCTCCGGTACTCGCGAAGAATATCAATGGATGAACACCCATAATACCCTTAAAAAAAATCGAGCTGAATTTTTCGCCAGTGTTGAAGCGATACCGAAAGACATTCCTATTTATTTAACTCTAGATTTAGACTATTTTGATCCCAGCTTTTTCCCTGGTACAGGTACTCCTGAGCCAGGAGGGGAAGATTTTCATTCATTTATTAGTTTATGTAAAATATTACGCACTAAATATTTTGTCGGTTGCGACGTAGTAGAGTTATCACCGGCTATTGACAGCACAGGAAATAGTGATGTTTTTGCTGCTAAGGTGGTGCGTGAATTGCTGCTTTGTTTAGAGAAAAGCTTTCTACCTGTTGTTCCATAATCAAACAGACCTTAAGTTAACACCTTTAATATAACGTCAATAAATTAAAGGTGTTTTTAAGTATGTTGAGCCGATTAACCATTTATTAAAAAATGAACGTAAATACTAGCACCGTACCCTAACGCGATCGCCCAACTCCATTTTAAATGTCCTACAAATGAATATTTACCTTTAGTTTGTCCCATTAGAGCGACACCTGCCGCTGAACCAACAGAAAGTAAACTTCCCCCTACCCCAGCGGTCATTGTGACTAATAACCATTGTTGAAGATCCATAACGGGGTTCATGCTCAATACTGCAAAAACAACCGGAATATTATCAATAATGGCTGAAAGTACGCCGACGGCAATATTGGCATAAGTAGGATCCCAGTTGGTATACAATAACTCTGAAACTAAACCTAAATAGCCCATAAAGCCAAGCCCACCAACACACATAACTACGCCATAAAAGAACAGTAAAGTGTCCCATTCGGCACGGGCTATTTTTTCAAAAATGTCAAAAGGAACTATATTGCCTAGACGCTTTAACGCTTTTTCATCATGACTTATGGTTGCCAACGTTCGTTTTTTATTCAATGAGCGAGGTAAGCTTCTGCGTAAATAAAACCCTAAGAATTTTAAATAGCCTAAACCCATCATCATCCCCAATACCGGTGGCATGTTAACCACACTGTGAGTAGCAACCGCAGTAGCAATAGTAAGTATAAATAAAAATATAATTCGCTTAGCACCACGCTTTAATATGAAATCATCATCAGTTATTGGTGTTGATTTTTCATTAGAGATAAAGAAACTCATAATAACAGCAGGTATTAAAAAGTTTACCAGTGACGGTATAAAGAGGACAAAAAACTGTTCAAACTTAACTAATTCTGCCTGCCATATCATTAACGTCGTTATATCACCAAACGGACTAAAAACCCCGCCTGCGTTAGACGCTACTACAATATTGATACAGGCAATATTAATGAACTTAATATCTTTAGGGGCCACTTTAAGTACGATGGCACACATTAACATTGCGGTGGTTAAATTATTCGCAAATGAAGAGATAGCAAATGCCATTAAGCCTGTTACCCAAAATAAGCTGCGTAAACTTAAGCCCTTAGAAATCATCCAAATACGTAAGCTATCAAAAACACCTCGCTCTTCCATCGCATTGATATAAGTCATCGCGACTAATAAAAAGAGTAGTAATTGAGCATATTCAAGTAAATTATGATTAAAAGCCTCTTCGGCTGCTTCTGGAATACCATGTTGTGTATAGATCCAACCAATAATTAACCAAATAATACCTGCCGCAACTAATACCGGTTTTGACTTTCTAAGATGTATAAATTCTTCACCGATCACCAGTAAGTAAGCAATGATAAAAATGGTTAATGCAGTCAAACCTGCTATTGAATTCGTTAGATCTATTTCACCTGCTCCAGCAGCAAAAGCAGGCGTTGCAAGTAGAAATAGTAAGACAGTCGTTATAAGTTTTTTCACAATATTTCTCTGAGGGTTAATTTAAAATTTGTTACAAAAACGTTTTATCTCTCGTGTAAAACTGCATGACTACTTCTTTAAAAATGACAAAATAAGAGTATACAAAGCAAAATTTACCGTTAAAAATAAGCTTAGCGCTAACGTTTAAAAGGCAGACACTTATAAATTAAGGTCTGCCAAAAATAAAGTGTGGGGATTTTACTTGCGTGAACGACCAGCTAAAAAATAATTCAATAACGTATTATTTATTTTAGCCGTGCGCTAACCTTGTAATCACATCAAAGTATTAGCCTAAGTAAAGTATGTGTTTTTGAATATTCATCAATAAATACACACATTTATGCTTAATCGTTATACAGCCCCCAACGAGATGACAATTATATTCCAATTAAAAGACAATACAATTCTAATTAAATGATAATCAAAATAACATGTCGCTATAGAAACATTAAAAATGGAAAAAACAACCGTCATACGTGCCGTATTAATTAGCCCAGAAAAGGAGATTTTTTGAGAAACTGGATGCGTTAGATATTGTTAATGCTTCGCAAAACGTTCGACAAACGTTCGACAAATGTTCAGCAGATATATTGGCGATAAACTAGGAGATGATTGGCAAGATGGTGTATTTAAGTCATAAATTAAATGACAGGTAACCTTCTATAAATAACCGTTCTTTAACTATTAACAATATCGGTTTATTGATTTGTTTAGGCTACTCAACTAATGTTATATAAAATACGTTACTTTAAGTAATGACTTACAAGCACTTACAAAGTTAATTTTTGTAAACCCCCTATTAAAGTTCATATATCAATGTTGAGTTTGTATAAAAAACCGATAATAATTACACTTAAAAATGGATAAAAAATGAATAAAAACAATAAATTATTTACATATCTTTTTAGCGTATTGTTTGCTGAAAGTTTACTGTTAGGTTTTATCTATGATTCATACTTATCTGCATTTGTCATAGGTTTACCTGCTTTACTTGTGCCGATATATTTTTATAAGACCGCGGCAAATAAAGCTATTGCTGGCCATATATCAGCACTTTCAGCAATGATATTTGCTGCTTTGCACATTCATCAGGCAAACGGTTTAATTGAAGTTCATTTTGAAATTTTCATTTTATTGGCTTTTTTAATCATTTTTCAGGATTGGCGAGTATTTATTACCGCTATCCTTGTGGTCGCAATACATCATGTTTCTTTTTACTTCCTTCAGGTAAATGATACAGGGGTATTTATATTTGATGAGGAAAGGCTTTTATTTACAACGGTAATCATTCATGCGGTGTACGCAATTGCTGAGTCGATTATTGCCGGTTACATAGCACATTCTATGAAAGTAGAGAGTGAAGCCGGTAAAGAATTATCTTTAGTTGCCACCACATTAACTGCGGATGTGAACGCAATTGACTTAAACATCAAAACAACAGCAAATAATAATAGCACTTTACTGTCATTTAATGAGTTGCTGGGGCTATTAGCAAGCGTAATTCAGGGTGTAAAAGAGCAAGTTATCGAATTAAATACTAATTCATTAAACTTAAATAAGACGAAAACAGAACTCGAAAGTTCTACAGCACAGCGTCAACAGGAAACTGAAGTTATTGCTGCCTCTGCAGAAGAAATGGCGGTAACCGTTGCATCCATAGCGGAAGAAACTAACCAGTTAAGTGATCAGATGCAAGAAGCAACCAATTACACTAAATCGTCTAACGAAGAAATAATGAGTATTAATGAGCAAAACAAAAACTTAACATCTGCATTAGAAAAAACCAGTGAACAGGTAAACGACCTAGCAAACTCTACTGAAGCGATCTCAAAAGTATTATCTGAGATTAGTGGAATTGCAGAGCAAACAAATTTATTAGCATTAAATGCTGCAATAGAAGCTGCTCGAGCAGGAGAACAAGGCAGAGGTTTTGCTGTTGTCGCCGATGAAGTACGAGCATTAGCCACTCGAACAAAAGAAAGTACAGACAAAATAGGTCAAACACTGTCTCTTTTGAAAAATTATTCTAAGTTAACTACAGACTCTATGACTCATAGTATAGCCATTGTGCAATCCGTGATTGAAAGTGCTGATAATGCCCAAAAACAAATATCTCAAGCATCAATACTCGTTGAACATGCCAGTGCTATATCAATGAATGTAGCGGCTGCGATTGAACAACAATCGGTAACCACAGCAGATATAGCAAAAAGTGCAGAAACCTTGAGGGACACAGCTTTAATAGATAGAGAACGAGTTGAAGCATTGGCTCAAGAAGCGAATAGTGTTACTAATACATCGAGTGCTATGGCGCTTAATATTGCTCGTTTTAAATAACTTTATGACAAAGTTCCAAATTGGAGTACTCACCGTGTGGATAGTTTTTACGCTATCTGCATTTGGTTACTTTACCAAAGGTAGGCTTGTTGATTTTGATGAGAGTAATAAGTTAGCAGGTATTGAATATCAAGAGCTTTCTGGTTACTTTACCCGCTATACTCATCAAGAAAATAAAATAGGTCGCAATACCATATTACATTTCTCTACACCCAGTTGTGATTGTCAAAACTTCAGTGAAAAACATATTCAAGATCTCAATAAATTAGCTGACGTTAATAATTTCATTGTTAAAAATGTTGTCGTTAAGCAGCACAATGTAATCCCTTCCACTCCATCTGTTGCACTGATAGATGAGTCAGGAAAAGTTGTCTATTTCGGTCCTTATGGGCAGGGTTTGGCTTGCTCAAAAACTACAGGTTATGCTCAAACCATGTTGAATAACTACCTAAAAGGATATAACGCAAATATTGTGGTTAAAGAAGCGAAAGGCTGTTATTGCAATGTTTAAAAATCAGTCTACTAATGACTGTGACCCAGAAAAAAAATCATTATTAGATAAAATATTTATCCCTACATCTATCCGCTAGTAACCGCTCACAATTGTTAGTAAAAAGTTCAATACGCAATTTAAGCTCAACCCGTACATTTAAAAAATACTGAGTTTATCTATTCAACTATTCAAATAAGTTTAATTATCTATTAAAGACAAAAATAAAGGCAAAAAAATTACCAATCCCATTAAGCGATTGGTAATTTAAACATCTCATAAACCTAAAACCCTAACGACTTAACGTTAAGTATTACGACGGTTTAATTTTATTAACACCTTTACGTAGTAACCAAGCCATGTCATTTTTATAACGAATGCTGTAGCGCTTAATGTCTTCCATAATTAGGTAGTTAATTGGCACTAAAAATAGCGTAATTATCGTTGCAAACAAAATGCCAAAGCCCAAGCTTACTGCCATTGGAATCAAGAATTGTGCTTGCGTGCTTTTTTCAAATAAAAGTGGCATTAAACCGGCAAATGTTGTCAGCGACGTAAGTAATACTGGCCTAAAGCGTCGACCGCCAGCCGCATAAACAGCATCGAATACTGCGACACCTTCTGAACGCTTTTTATTGATATAGTCAACAAGCACCAAGGAATCGTTAACGACAACACCTGATAAAGCTAATACTCCCATCAAACTTAGTAGGGTTAAATCCATCCCCATTATCCAGTGACCTATTACGGCGCCAACCATACCAAATGGGATTACCATCATGACAACTAATGGCTGAGAATAACTTTTAAAAGGAATGGCGAGTAAAATATATATCACCAATAACAAACCATACATGCCAAACTTTAATTCTTGAGAAGACTCTTTTTGATCTCTCGCCTCTCCCGCCATTTCATAGCTAAGACCGGGGTAGCCGCTAATAGCTTGCTGCAAAAACTCGCTTAACTCTTCTTGTACAGCCGATAAGTTACCTTGCTCTTTATTAAAATCAGCCGTTACAGAAAGCGTGCGTTGGCGATCAATACGTAAAATACTTGAAGGGCTTAACCCTGGCACAATGTCAGCAATTTGCCATAGAGGCACTTCTTGACGCTCCCCTACTCTTATCATCATCTGTTCTAATGTTTCAATCGACTGCCTGGCTGCAATAGGGTATCGCACCATCACTCGAACTTCTTCTCGCCCACGCTGAATACGCTGAACTTCGAAGCCATATACGGCCTGGCGCACTTGCCTAGCAACCATATTCAAGTTAAGTCCAAGCAAAGTCGCCTCTGGCTTGAGTTTTAATTGTAATTCTTCTTTACCATCAGACATTGAATCTTCAACATCAGAAACCGCAGAAAACTCGCTTAATTTACCTTTGAACTCTTCACCTAACGCAGCTAAATCGTCGGCATTTTTCCCTCGCAATTCAATATTAATTGCTGGCCTGCTCCAACCTATTTCAGCACGATAATTTAATTGCTCAGCACCCGCAACTTGTCCAACCATTTTTCGCCACTCAGCAACCAGCTGTTGTGTACCAATTTCTAAACTGCGGTCTTCTGGCGGAATAGTTTCTACGCGGACCCGACCGGTACTTGAGTTACGTCCACCACTGATAGAATAAATATTCTTAATAATCGATTCACCCAATTCAGGGTCAATATATTTAGCTTGTAATAATTGCGCTTGTTTTGTCATGTGAGCCACAATACGGTCAGTACTTTCAAAAGCAGTACCTGCTGGCATTGTCAGCGTTGCTGTTGCAACTTCACTTTGTACTCGAGGGAAAAATACAAACTTAGTTTGACCACTAGCAAGCGCGCCAATAATAATAAATAATGACGACAGCATAATAGCGAGCGTCGCGTAACGCCAACGTAGCGCTAATGCCAGTAAGGGTTGGTAAAAATTGGCGATAAAAGTCTCTAACGATTTTGATATCGCCATTTGAATACGGGTTAACCGAGATGGCGCGCCTGTGCGTGGTTTAATATGTTTAAGATGCGCAGGTAACACTAATTTAGATTCTATCAATGAAAAAAGTAAAACAGGCACAATGACATAAGGAATGCTTTGATACCAACTGCCCCGACCTTCTAATAAAGCAAGCGGAATAAAAGCAGCAACGGTGGTTAAAATACCAAAAGTCACTGGTACAGCAACTTCTTGCGTACCTTTAATAGCAGCAGTAAGAGGATCTGTGCCCCGCTGCATATGTTCATAAACATTCTCACCGGTAACAATCGCATCGTCAACTACGATCCCCAGCACTAAAATAAAAGCAAACAAACTCATTAGGTTAAGTGATATACCAAAGACAGGCATCAAAATAAACGCCCCCATAAAAGACATAGGAATGCCAATACACACCCACAAGGCAACGGCAGGTCTTAAAAATAAAGCTAACAATAAAATAACTAATAGTGCGCCTTGCCATGCACTTTTAGTGAGTGTCGCCAATCGTGCTTTTATCGACTTACTGCGATCTCGCCAGTAGGTCATCGTTAAACCTTCAGGTAACGCTTCTTGCTTACTTAAAATATAATTTTTAACCGCATCAGTTACATCAATAATGCTTTGGTCACCGACACGAAACACTTCTACTTCTATCGCAGGTATACCGTTAAATCTTGTTCTTAAAGAGGTTTCTTCAAACTCATCACGTAGCACGGCAATATCACCTAAGCGAATTAACGTACCATCTTTATCGGTTAAAATAGGTAATTGGCTAAAATCACTTGCTCTGTAAGCTTGACCAATACTGCGAATAAAAATATCCCCGCCTGCTGTTTTTAAATTACCTGCAGAAACATCTGTAGAATTGCGCCTTAAGGCATCAGCAACTTGTTCTAATGTCAGATCGTATTTTCTTAAAGACCACTCGGGTATTTCAATCGATATTTCAAAACGCAGTGAATTGTCAACACTAACTTGTGACACTTCAGGCAACGCAGCTAGTTCGTCTCGAACATCTTCAGCCAAACGACGTAACGTTAAACTGTCATAATCACCATACATCACAACACCAATGGCATCGCGTTTTCGCTGTGGCATTGTAACAAGTGGTCGCTCAGCTTCGACAGGAAAGTTATTGATTGCGTCAACTCGACTTTTCATCTCATCAAGCATTTCTCTTACGTCGAAACCGTCTTCAACTTCAACCGTGACACTTGAACTTCCTTCATTAGAACGTGAAGTCATTACACGAATGCCAGGGATATCTTGAATAGCTTCCTCAATCTTTATTGTTAACCCTTCTTCCACTTCTTGTGGCGAAGCTCCCGGCAATACTGTACTAACTTGCACGGTATTAATTTCAAATTCAGGAAACAGGTCGACAGGAATTTTATTTGATAAGCTATAAAGTCCAGCAACCACAATAACTAACATTAAAAGGTTAGCTGCAACATCGTTGCGAGCAAACCAAGCGATTAATCCATGCATAATAAGCTCCTAGTTTTGCGTCGGTGTGGATGAGTTAGCGGCCGCTTTATTTACTGCGGGTAAAGTTACTGGGCTATTATCGCTTGGCTTGGTATCTTTTTTAACGGGAAATATTAAAGACTTATTGGTGGCTAACTGTTCGTTAACGTTCACATCATTCAATGACTTTACACGTGTACCAGCAGCCAAATTGGCGGTTGGCGTTAAAATAAGTTGGTCAGTGGAATTAATCAGTTTGTCATAATTGTTAATGGTATCTGCTTGTGGCGACGCAGAAATAACTACCGAATCTTTATCTGTCCACAAAGGAGTAATTAGTCGCTTTTGTAATACTCCCTCTTCAGCGACCGCAACCATATTACTCTGACTTACCGCTCGTCTTGGAATCGCATAAACATTCATCAATTGTGTGCCTTCAATTTTCGCTCTTAAAAATTGCCCTACGCGTAATGCTGGCAATTGCTCTGAGCTAACAAATGGATTGTCGAGCTTGGCAACGACATAAAGCATTCGAGTAGATGAATCAAATGCGCCTTCGCTGCGAACTAATTTACCTTCCCAAGTATAAGTTTTACCGCCTAGTTCCCCTTCAAAAAGCACAATAGGTAAGTTTGCTTGGTTATTTATAGGAGTGTTTCCTGGGGTATGATAATCATCTGGTAATTGAATATGTGCTAAGTCTTGTGCTTTTACCGGCAGCCTGACTTCAATAAAATCGGTTGAGTATATTTCAGCAATTGTTTGAGAAGGGTTAACCACTTGTCCTAAATCAACCATTTGCTTTAAAATCTTCCCATCAAATGGTGCTTTTACTTGTGTCCTTTCGAGATTCAGTTTAGCTTTCGCTAAACGTGCTTTTGATGCATCAAAAGACGCTAACGCTGCAGCAACTTGTGGTTTTCTAAGTGCTAAATCACGTCCTGCATCACTACCTGGCTGTATATTCCAGTCTTGTTCCGCGACATCAGCTTGCGCCAACTCTTCTTTATATTTAACCCATGCATCAGCAACCGTTGATTTAGCAACATCGACTTCTATTTGGTAATCACGGGGATCTATAGAGAGTAAAACATCACCGGCCTTAAAAGATGCACCCGCACGAATATTATTAGCTACTTCGATAACACGACCATTTACCTCTGCAACTAGTTGTGTTTGCGTTAATGGCTCAGCAGAGCCATAAGACTCAATCCAAACAGGATAATTAGACGCTGTTAATTTTACTGTTTCTACACCAACTGAAGCCGGTGGTCCTCCACCCCACTTTTTCACACTAGGTTTACTGGCAAACATTGCGGCAATGATTGAGAAAGCAATAATAAATATAATAATGGTCACAATTAAGTGAACCCCCCAAACGACAGGCTTTTTACTGACTTCCAAGGCTTCCACCGATTTTTTGGGTGAATTTATATCGCTCATCTAACACTCTCTCAAATTTTTTATAGGATAATTACATGTAAATAGCGCCTTGTATTAACGGCACGTTTAAATTTTAATAACTATACGGAATAAGTCATGCTTTAGTTTACTTTATGTTTTAAAAATTGTAATTACCTTAATAGGCATTAAAAGAAATTATAATCATAAATTAAAACGATATCGGTGAGTTACAAAAAAACTGACTTAATGTCATTTATTAAATCGTATATTCCGAACCGTTTTTTTCGCTAAAAATCCA
The DNA here is from genome assembly GCF_014076955.1 of Colwellia sp. Bg11-12. Classification (NCBI taxonomy): domain Bacteria; kingdom Pseudomonadati; phylum Pseudomonadota; class Gammaproteobacteria; order Alteromonadales; family Colwelliaceae; genus Colwellia; species Colwellia sp. Bg11-12. The sequence goes on along the minus strand of NZ_JACGUZ010000074.1, from coordinate 47,055 downwards.
TTTCAAGCGTTGTTAAATCTTCAATGAAATCATCTAATTTATCATTGAATTTTTTACGTTGTTTATCAGTTAAATGATTCATCAAGTAATGGAATACTCTTACGGATGTTTCCATATTATTTTTAGACAGCATTCTATATTCTTCAGACTTTAACGTGTCAGGGTTTGAGATAAGTTCCGTGAACATAACTTCATATTGTTGCTTATTTAAATCAATTGATAACACTTGTTTTAAACCTGAATGCCACTTTGTTCGGTAGTCCATTCTATGATTAAATGTGGGTAAGAACGCTTGCATAAGCTTACACACTTCTGACTTTTGAGCAGGTGTTAACTTCCCTACCCACTTTTTAAGCTGTTCTTGTTGCTCTTTACATTGTTCTTTAAACCACTGCTCTTTGGTGAGTTGTTCTTGGTCATCATCACGCTCTTTATTTTTACTGGCAATTTCATCAATAACTTGTTTTCTTTGAATACTATCTAAAGTGGAAACTAATTCTATAAGTTTAGGCTTTGCTTTTTCTCGTACCGTGATCCAATGATTTTTAACATGCACTAAATGCTCACTGACCTCAATATCGGTAATACCTCGGTTAACTTGTTCTTTAAGCGTTATAAGTTGAAGTGTGTACTCTCTGAGTTGTGTTTGTCTGTGCCAAAAATGAAGTTCGTTAAATGCAGTATCAAATAACTGTTGCTGCTCTTGGTTTAGTGTAACGTAATCATCAAGGTACCAATTACTCCACCAATCCAAGTGGTTATAAATAAAACTAAAGCTACATGCAGTTAAAAAAAATGAACTAAAAATCACCAAAAAACCATTTTTAATTATTCGTGGCATACATAAACCCCATTTGTTTTATTTAGCTTTAAAAAACTATTAATGTTCACAGCTGTTATTCCTGAGTGCTTTTAGCCCATTCCATATCGAGTCGTCAGGCTAAAATATTGGTTCAACATTACGATAAAGCGATACTTTCTCAACTCTCAGCCAAAAGTTAAGTACACAACATTATGGACTTTTTATCATAGAAAAATGTCATTAAATACGTTTGAAATTCAAAGAAGGTTCAGAAGATACTTATTCTATTGGTTAATATTTTCAAAGAGAATTTAGAAATAATAAATATGTCAGTATAAATAATGTCAGTAATTTTTACATTTTATCTTTTTGTCATTTCACTACACATTACAAACTGTTGTTTTTATAACCAATTAATAAAAGGGTTTAAACCTTGCATATGACTCATCAACCACTTTAAAAAGGATTACACGGATGCGTAAAGTTCTCAGGTTTTGTTCTATTCTATGTGCTTTTACTTTAATTGCACCAACAGTTACTGCGGGGTTAATTCCGCTAGATATCTCTATTACCGGTAACGCTGAACTCGATACCACTAATTCAGCTTCTCCCACAGGTAACGCCAGTCAAAATGCCGATATGTCACTTGTTATTGGTGGCGGCACGACACTTACCTCTATTGCTAATCTCACGCCAACAGGTGCAAACCCTTTAACAGGGACATTGACTGATTTTGGAGATGGCGTTGGCGTTAGTGCTATTGGCTCTTCGACTTCGGGTGCAATAAGTAAAGTTCCTGATTTTTTCTTTGATATCGATTTTTCATTACTCAATAGCTCGGCAACAGATACTTATCAAATATTTTTTGAATTAGCCTATTCAGTCTCTGCCCATGCACAGGGTAATGGTACTTTTATTGATAACGGCTCTGATGCTTTTGTTAATGCAGAAGTTAATCTCTTTGATGGCCCACTCGTTGACTCACCCGATGAAATATTCGCTTCTGATTTAACCTCAGATCGTCGTTTTGGTGATGAAATAGGTGATGTACTAGGTAGCACATTTCCCGGCACCAATGGAGCTTCGTTATCAGATAGTGGTACCTTTCTTTTTGATATTACGTTGGCGGCAGGAGCTTCAAATAACTTCTCAGCGTTGGTAAGAATGGATGGAGGGGCATTTAGCAATGATGCTTTTTTTAATGGGCGCAGTAGCGCGTTTATCAGTATTTTATCTGCTGATAATTTAACTGCGGTACAGCCACCATCACAAGTGCCAGAGCCTAGTACATTTATACTGTTTTTTATTGCGATGGCACTATTACAAGTAAAGCGCAAAATAAATAATTAATGGTTTTTTACAAATTAAGGATAATAGAAATGAATATTGTAAAAGTAATAAAATTAAGCTGCATTTTAGGATTTAGTATCACGGCTATCACGATGCCGATGAAAGCATCGGCCTGCTCTTCTCAACCATATTTAGGGGGAATGTGCGCTTTTGGTGGTAATTTTACTATTCGAAGTTGGGCAAAAGCTGAAGGGCAATTACTGGCTATTTCAAGTAATACCGCGTTATTTTCCATTCTTGGCACAACCTTTGGGGGCGATGGTCGTTCAACTTTTGGCTTACCCGATTTACGTGGCCGCTCTCCTATTGGTCAGGGACAAGGACCCGGACTTGGTAATTACCGTTTAGGACAAAGAGGTGGGTCAGAAACCCATACCTTAAATGTTTTACAAATGCCAGCTCATAATCATACTGCAACAACCACAACGAGCAATGTTGTCGACACCAGTGCTACCACAATAGCGTTACGTGCATTAGCATCAAGTAGTACAACTAATTCACCTACGAATGCGGTTTTAGCCAATAGCCCGAATCGGGAAAATATTTATAGTAGTGGTGCTCCTAATGTCGATATGAGAGCTGATGCGATTGCATTAAGTTTAGGTGTTGAGGTAAGTTCCACATCCAATACCGTGGTTAATAATAATGGGAGTAGTCAAGCCTTTAATATTCGCGGCCCTTACCTTTCGCTCACTTGGTTAATTGCCTTACAAGGTATTTTCCCGTCGCGTAATTAATATGACTAAATCATGTAAAGGTCAAATAATTCAAGGTCGATTAACTACCGGCCTTGTTGTTTTTATTCTACTAATACTCTTGAAACCACCTGTTTTTGCCAACAATATTGATGATTGGGCAGGCCCATTAAGTAATGCTCAAGCATTACTGGCAAAGCAGCAATATAAAGCCGCATTAATAGCCTTTAAAGAACAAGCCAATTTAGAAAATGGTCTTGCGCAATTTACTGTCGCGTTATTTTACGATCTAGGCTGGGGGATCATCCCCAACCGTTCAACCGCCTGTCAGTGGTATCAAAAAGCAGCAAAAAATAATATGCCAGGCGCTATGCAATCATTGGGGCAATGCTTTTTTGAAGGACAAGGAGTTAAGCAAAACAAAAAATTGGCTTACCATTGGTTTATAAAAGCGTTTGAACAAGGAATACCGTCAGGAGCATGTCAGGCTGGCGAATTATTACTTTCCGGTGATGGCTTTAAAGTTGATTTAATGGCTGGGCAACGGCTTTGCCTTGATGCCGCTCAGCAAGGCTCGATTAGTGCACAAAACAAGCTTGCTCAGTGGTATTTTTATGGTCAATATTTCCCGCAAGATTATCAACAAGCTTTTAACTGGCTACAGCATGTTGCGAGTGAAAAATCGCCCAGTTCAGCTTATCTTTTAGCACAATTTTATGATCAAGGAATTGGCATGAATGTCGACGAAAAAGAGGCTTTGCACTGGTATGAAATCGCGGCATTAGGAAAATACAAAAAAGCTTATATGCCAACCGCTTTATTGTATTGGCAAGTGTTTACCAAAGCACAAATCAATAAAGATAGGCTTTTAGCAAAAAGCTATTTATGGGCAACAATATTGTCACACTCATCAGAGCAATTAGAAGATAAAGCAGTGGCTAAGCAATTATTAGTGCGAATTATGGAGAAAATGCCAGAAACGTGGCAAGAAAGTTTAGATGAAAAGAGTGTTAATCATTTGGCAGTCCCTTAGCCGTTGTTACCACGATAAAAAGAGTGTTGTAAGAATGTCTCTATATTTAATGGCATTTTTTATATTTTTAAGGACCTCCTTAACTATGCTCTACTACTTAGCCTCACTATTTTTCTGCACTTTGAAGTAAAGAAATGATCAGCTAAATATGATGAGTGGCAAGTAACACTATCATCAATAGACTCGATTAAATGTCCTCATTGATATAATCATTAAGGCTGTCAAAAGCCGTTGTATCGTCTAACACTTTTGCTAAGATCATCATACCTTCTAAAGTGGCTAATAACTGAATAGCTTTAGTTTTAGCAATGTCTACTGCTAAACCTTTTTCGTCTATATACACTGTTTGTAACCAGTATATATTTAATTCAAAAAAGCGTTTTATTTCTATTTTGACTTGCTCTGGCAGTGCATCAGATTGTGCGCCTAACAAGCCACATAAACACATTTGATTGTCTTTTTCTAATGCCGCTTTAAAAGCATTAATATAGAGATTAATCGCACTACGGCCCTTTAACTTTGCTTTTTCAGCATTTAATAACGCTAAAAACTCATCTACGTACTGGTGTGCTAGTGCGGCACCTAAATCAGCTTTTGTACGAAAATAGTAATGAACACTTGAGCTTTTAATGCCAATTTCATCAGCCAGTTCCCTAAAGCTAAAGTTACCATAGCCACCAGATCTTACTTTATTTTCAGCTAATTTGAGTATTTGAGATTTTTTATTCATAAATAAATGCTATTCGAAGGGTTACGTAAATAATATAGTTTTTTACTGCTATTACGACTAATCAGTAGTTTCATCTATTATCAATGACTACGTTATTTTATTCAAATACTTAATAATATCTCCAGACTCATACAGCCAAGATTCTTGCCCATTTTCAATGATTTTTAAACAAGGTACCTGTTTCTTTCCCCCTTTTTGAATTAATTCCTTGTTAAAGGCAACCACTTTGTCCGTGTCACGTAATTCAATATTTATATTTTTAGCTTTCATTGACGCTATGACTTGCTGGCAATATGGACAATGAACCTTGTAATATAAAGCATAAGAACTTTCACTCATTTTATTTTCTCTCTAGTTAATATAATCAAATTCTTTTTTTAGTGAGCCTATCGCTATATCGGCAGCACAAATAGCCCCTTCAAGGTAGCCTGCGTCTTGCTGAGCAAATTCACTACCTGCTAGATATAAATTCAATGATGATAGCTCATCAGAAAAACCCAATATGTTAAAGTCAGGATGTGCAGGAGGATCTGTTCTATCTTGCTCTATAGCAACGTAATCATCATTGCCCCAACTTTTTAAATAACACTGATCGTATTGTTGTGCTTCGTCGCCAAACAATAGCCTGAGTTGCTCAATACAAAGGGCTTTTAACTGCTCTGTTGATATACTTTTGATAGCTTGAGGTGAAAGTCCAATAAAACCAAATAAAGCAAACCCCTGTTGATTTTTTGCTGATGCGTCATGAATTTCAACCATCGGTCCAGTTCGACTAAAGGCCTGCCCTGCTAACCCCTTATTTCGCCAAAAAGGTTTTTGATAAGTCGCTACAAATTTGGCTTGACCTGCCATCCAGGTTGGTACGGAAACTAATGCCTGGGTAAGCCTTTTACTCGCCCAATTTTCAGGTGTTAAGTATCGGCAAATAATTCTAGGTGGTAGCGCTAAGATTAAGTGGTCTGCTTGGTGCACGACGGTTGAAGTATCTTTTCTATTTTTTACTGTTACCTGCCAAATACCATTTATTTTTTCTACGTTATTAACAGAGCTACCAAGTTGATAGTTGTATATTGATAACTTGGCTTGTAGCGCTAAAATAAGCTTGTATAAGCCCCCAGTTAAACGATGTAATAATTGTCCTTGGCCATTTTCAATAATTTGTGGTTGAGTATTTACATTTTCCTGATAAACAACCGCTCCTTCAATGTGCTGCTGAAAAAGTTGCTGGTCTAAATTTGCCACTAATGTTTTCATACGGTGGTGATGAGGAAATATCCATGTTGGACCAAGATCATACCATAGCGTTTTATCGTCATTCACTTCAGGTTGTTCACTGTATATTCGACCACCAAAAATATCTTTCGCTTCAATGAGCAGATAAGGAATATTCAATTGTTCCAATTGAAAGGCTGTATATAAACCAGCCAACCCGCCACCAACAATAATTACACGTTTATTATTCATATACTCAAAAAAATCTACCTACCGATAGATAAATGATAACCAGCAATATATTTTAAAGCAACTTAAATCTTCAGTAAAAACTCATCATAAATAAAATTTGACAATATAAATAAAACCCACCAAACTACCTACCAGTAGATAGCCAAATAATACAAAACAAATTAATTAGAGATAAAATATGAAAATATATGATGTTGAAGGTTTTCCCAATCCATTGCGTGTACGTATCGCATTAGCAGAAAAAAATGCAGTTGATAAAGTTGATTTTATTGCTATTGATGTTATGAACGGTGAACACAGAGGTGACCCTTTTATTGCTAAAAACCCAGCAGCAAGCGTACCGGTATTAGAACTTGATGATGGCACCTGTATAGCTGAATGTTCTGCTATTATTGAATATATCGATCACACGTTTGATGGCATATCGTTAACAGGAAGATCAGCAAAAGAGCGTGCGGTTATCAGTATGATGCAACGCAGAGCTGAATCGATGGTACTTGATGCTGTCGCCACTTATTTCCACCATGCCACAGAAGGCTTAGGACCAGATTTAGAAACATATCAAAATAAAGAGTGGGGAAATAAACAAGGCGAAAAAGCCCTTGCCGGTTTTAAATATTTCAATGATATTTTAAGTACTAACGCTTATGTCGCAGGGGAAACGTTTACCGTGGCTGACATTACCTTGTTTGCTGGTCTTGGTTTTGCTGATTTTGCAAAAATAGCCATACCCAATGAATATACACATTTAATCACGTGGCGCGCTAAAGTGGCTGACCGCCCTAGCGTAAAGTAAAAGTAACGACGGTTATATTAAGTGATGTATCTAGCATCACTTAATAGTGATTAACTTCATATATCATGGTTTTAAATAGGATTAATTATGGAAATTCTAGCTGATTTTGAGAAAAGAGCTATCGTTCACAGCACGGCATTAGCATGGCTAACTTCGCCTATGCCAGGCGTAGACAGAAGACCATTAGACCGAGTGGGCGGTGAAGTAGCAAGAGCAACTTCAATTGTGCGATACGCAAAAGGGAGTAAATTCTCTCCTCATGTTCATACCGGTGGTGAAGAATTTATTGTGCTTGATGGGGTATTTCAAGATGAGCATGATGATTATCCTGCTGGTTCTTATGTTCGAAATCCTCCGCAATCGAGTCATACTCCCCGATCCGACCAAGGTTGTATTATCTTTGTTAAACTGTGGCAATTTCAACCTGAAGATAGAACACAGGTAAGTCTTATGATGGATAATATACCCACGATTCCTTCTCAAGCAGCGGGTGTATCTATTACCCCTTTATACAAAGACGAAATAGAAGAAGTGTCAGTTTTTAATTTTGAATCGAATGCAAAAATGAATTTTTTAGCACCCGATGGAGCAGAATTTCTTGTACTAAACGGTGAAATACAAGCAGGAGATGACTTATTACAACAGCATAGTTGGATGCGTTTACCTTTAGGTGATTCATTAATAGTCACAGCAAAAAGTCATGGTGCAAAAGTTTGGATTAAAACAGGAAACTTAGCTGATGTAAGTAATCAAATAAAACGAGTTCAAGCAGCTAGCCCCTCTAAGAAATAGCAACATAAAATATAAACGACTAATATAATTGCTCAAAATTGGGAATGGCACGTTCCCAAATAGGGATATCTTTTCCTAAATATTCGCGCACAGCATCAAAAAAGAGTCGCGTTCTAACAGGAAGGTCACGATGAGGATATACTGCATAAATAGCACCGTATTCCATTAATTTAACATCGGTTAATAACGGAACTAAACGGCCATCTTTGACTTCATTATCGAGAACAAAAGCAGGTGCGACAAAAAATGCGGTATCTGACAGTATTTTCATTAACAAAACTTCTGCATCGTTTGCTCTGTAGATACTGTTCAGCTTCTGCTCCTTAGCTTCACCATTTTGATCATAGTAACGTACCCCTTCCACCTTAAAAGATGTACTCGCATAACTCGCTGCAGGTAATTGAGTTAAATCTTCAATAGTTTTAGGCATACCATAATTTTCGACAAACGCCGGTGTAGCCAAAATTAACAAGCGGTTGCGGGCAATTTTTCGCGCGATTAATGATGAATCTTTTGGCTCTCCGATACGAAACGCTAAATCAAAGCCTTCTGAAACTATATCGATAACACGATCATCTAAGCGCAGCTCAACTTCAACTTGAGGAAAACGCATTTGAAAGTCGTTAATCACCGGCTGCAAGTAGCGTTTACCAAATAAGGTTGAAGAGGTTATTTTAAGGACACCTTGCGGCTCTAAATGATAATTTTCAGCCATACGGACTGTTTCGCCCAGTAACTCTCTTAGCTCAGCTGCTTTTTTAACCATCTCTGCGCCAGCCGCTGTTAAAGAGAATGACCGAGTTGTGCGGTTAAGCAGCCTAACCCCTAATTGTTCTTCTAGGCGACTCAGTTGTTTAGAAATAACGGAACGGTCGATATTGCGAACTTCTGCTGCTTTAATAAAAGAGCCCTGTTCAACAACTTCAAGTAACATTAATAACCGACTGGTTGTATCCATATTTCTTCAACTTAATATTTTTATTGGTGCCATTTTGGCACTAATTAAATGCAAAATCTATGGTTTTTATCAACAGGTTTATTCCGTAAAATTGCGACCAAATTAAAAGAGGTCTCATCATGAATAAACATTTAATCGCAGTAGCTATTACTCTGGCCAGCTTAACCTTATTAGGTTGCTCAGAAGAGCCTAGTCAAAATACACAGCAACAACAACTGCAGTCAATTGATGTAGCAGAAGTTCTGGTGAAGTCTGTACAAAATTGGCATACCTATACCACACGCTTAGAAGCGCCACAGCAAGTCGCATTAAAACCTCGTGTTTCTGGCGTAATTGATCATATTGCCTTTAATGAAGGTGAGCAGATAAAAACGGGTGATCTTCTTTTTAAACTAGATGACCGTCCATTTCTAGCAATAGTCGCGAGTTTGGCTGCACAAATTAACAGTGCAAAAGCAGCATTAGATCAAGCGCAGAGTGAAGAAAAACGTGCTATTCGGTTAACTGAGCGAAAAGCAATATCAACTGAACAGGCGGAATCACGCACCTCTACATTACGTCAACGCGAGGCACAGCTTGCTGCTTTACAGGCACAATTAACAGCGGCACAACTAGATTTAGAGTTTACCTCTATCCGTTCACCTATCGACGGCATAATCTCTCGCGCCAATATTACTAAAGGTAATAACATTCTAGCAGGACAAAGTGTGCTAACCACGATTGTTTCTAACCAAGCGATGTTTGCATATTTTGACATTGATGAACGCACGTGGAATAGCGATTTTGCCAATATTAGTGCTACTGACCAACAACAAGTTGTTATGCAAAAAGTAGGACAAAGTGAATTTGCTTATAAAGGTTACATTGATTTTATTGACAACCAAATAAACTCGTCTACTGGCACATTGCGCGTTAGGGCCGTATTTAATGAAGACAAAAACCAATTGCGCGCAGGTTCTTTTGCACGTATTAAGTTAGCGGCGAATGCCGTCACCGAAAAAATTATCGTACCTGCTCGTGCAATTGGTACCGACTTAAAAAATAATTTTGTCTTAACCGTCGGTGAAAACAATATTTTGCAATATAAGCTTGTTCAGTTAGGTGAGCGTTACGGTAGCTTGCAGGCGATTACTTCTGGGTTACAAGCCACCGATATTATCGCGGTTAATGGTCCGGCCCGAGTTGGACCTGGCATGCCTATCGCACCTAATAACGTAAAAATTGATAGTGCAGGTATTGCCTTTACTTTGTCACCCGATGCTGATGCCAGTTTAACGGCAAAACTAACGTCAAAAGAATAAGAGTTAATCATGAAATTTTCCCACTTTTTTATACAGCGACCTATATTTGCCGCGGTCTTGTCATTGATAATTTTACTAGCTGGCGGGCTTTCACTTTTTCAACTACCCGTCAGTGAATACCCAGAAGTCGTTCCGCCAACAGTCGTTGTTACGGCAAATTACCCCGGCGCAAACCCTTCAGTTATCGCACAGACGGTGGCAACGCCACTTGAACAAGAAATAAACGGTACTGAAAACATGTTATATATGTTTTCTCAAGCCACTGGCGATGGTCGCATGACCTTGACCGTTACTTTTGCTTTAGGCACCGATCTAGACCGTGCACAAGTGCAAGTACAAAATAGCGTTAACAGTGCATTATCTCGCTTACCCGAAGAAGTACAACGCCTAGGTGTGGTCGCAGAGAAGTCATCTCCTGACTTGGCGATGGTTGTACATTTATACTCACCAGAAGAAACTCACGACACTGCATACCTATCAAACTATGCGGATCTCTATGTTAAAGATCAAATTACCCGCTTAGCTGGTGTTGGTGACGTAAAATTATTTGGTGGTGGCCAATACTCAATGCGCGTGTGGCTTAATCCAGATGCATTAGCTGCGCGTGATCTCACCGCGACTGATGTTATTCAAGCACTACGAGCGCAAAACCAGCAAGTTGCCGCTGGTAGTTTAGGGTCTCAACCTGCTGCTAACGATAGCCAATTTCAAGTCTTACTTAATGTTAAAGGTCGACTTGATAACATTGAAGAATTTGAACAAGTTATTATTAAAGTTGGCGAGCAAGGCCAACTGACTCGATTAAAAGATGTCGCGCGTGTTGACTTAGGGCAAAATACTTATGCATTGCGTGCTATGTTAGACGGCCAGCCCGCACTCGCTATGCCTATTTTTCAACGCCCTGGCTCTAATGCTATTGAATTATCAGATCAAGTACGTGCAACTATGGCCGTATTATCTGAAGATTTTCCTGCTGGTGTTGAGTATGACATTGTTTACGACCCTACTATTTTCGTACGTGATTCCATTGACGCAGTAATAACCACCTTAATTGAAGCAATTGTTTTGGTCGTTATCGTTGTAGTGCTATTTTTACAAACGTGGCGCGCTTCAATCATTCCTTTAATTGCTGTGCCAATTTCATTAATTGGTACCTTTGCCGTAATGCAATTACTTGGCGTATCAATTAATACCTTATCTTTATTTGGCTTAGTGCTCGCCATAGGTATTGTCGTTGATGACGCTATTGTGGTGGTTGAAAATGTCGAACGTAACATTGAAAAAGGCTTAACACCTTTAGAAGCGACAAAAGTTGCGATGACCGAAGTAACAGGGCCTATTATCGCTATTGCATTAGTCTTAAGTGCTGTGTTTATTCCTACGGCATTTATCAGTGGTGTATCAGGTCAATTTTATAAACAATTTGCCTTAACCATTACCATATCAACCATCATTTCAGCCTTTAACTCATTAACGTTGTCGCCAGCATTAGCAGCATTATTATTAAAATCACACGACAGTAAGCCAGACCGATTAACACGTCTACTTAATAAGCTTTTTGGCCGTTGGTTATTCGCCCCTTTTAACCGAGTTTTTGACCGTGGCAGTAATGGTTACCAAAAGTTAGTTAAAAAATTAATGCGTATGAGTGTGGTCGTTATTGTTGCTTATATTGCGCTACTGGGCGGAACAGTTCAGCTATTTAATACAGTCCCTGGTGGCTTCATTCCTGCACAAGACAAGCAATACCTTATTGCGATAGCACAATTACCTGATGCAGCAAGCCTTGACCGCACGCACGCCGTTGTCAGAGATATGGAAAAGATAGCACTGCAAATACCCGGCGTTGCTCATACCGTATCTTTCCCTGGATTGTCAGTGAATGGCTTTACTAATAGCCCGAACAGCGGCATTGTCTTTGTTCCACTCGATGCCTTTGCGCTTCGTACTGATCCTAGCCGTTCAGCGATGGCAATTGCAGCACAATTAAACCAGCGTTTTACTGCTATCGATGAAGCCTTTGTGGCTGTTTTTCCACCACCACCGATCCAAGGTTTAGGCACTACAGGTGGCTTTAAATTACAAATTGAAGACCGTGGTAATAAAGGTTTTGAAACATTATTTAATAGCCTACAAGCCGTTATTAACAAAGCAAGAAAAGACCCCGCATTGGTCGGGCTTTTTTCAAGTTTTAGAATTCAAGTACCCCAAATGGATATAGACATTGACCGTGAACAAGCGCTCATCCAAGGGATCCCTCTTGATGAAGTTTTTAATGCTTTGCAAGTATATTTAGGCTCGGTATATGTTAATGACTTCAATATGTTTGGCCGTACCTACCAAGTCAAAGCTCAGGCAGAAGCTGAGTTTCGCCAAGACCCTGATCAAATATTAAACCTCAAAGTACGTAATCGCCAAGGCAACATGGTGCCGTTAGGTTCTGTTTTAACCGTAACGCCAACAACAGGGCCTGATAGAGTGATGCATTACAATGGCTACCCTAGTGCTGAGCTCAATGGCAGCCCGGCTCCTGGATATAGTTCAGACCAAGCACAGACTGCGATAGAAAATATTTTGGCTGATACGCTACCCAAAGGTATTACTTACGAATGGACCGAGGTGACTTACCAGCAAATATTGGCAGGAAATACCATGGTTTATGTTTTTCCGTTAGTCGTACTATTAGTCTTTATGGTGTTAGCCGCGCAATATGAAAGTTTGCGGTTACCCTTAGCCATTATCCTTATTGTACCTATGACTATATTTTCCGCGCTGTTAGGTGTTTGGTTTGTTGGCTCAGACAACAATATTTTCACCCAGATTGCGTTAATTGTACTCGTCGCCCTGGCCTCGAAAAATGCCATATTAATGGTGGAGTTTGCTAAAGATCAAAACCAGAATGGCTTGTCTCATTTTGACGCCATTATTGAGTCGTGTAAGCTGCGTTTACGTCCGATACTCATGACTTCAATTGCATTTACAGCAGGTGTGCTACCGTTAGTTTTTGCTACGGGTGCAGGAGCTGAAATGCGCCATGCCATGGGCAATGCCGTATTTTCAGGCATGATAGGTGTTACTGTGTTTGGCCTATTATTTACGCCAGTATTTTATATATTAGTGACCAAGACTCAACCAAAAAATAATGAGGAATAGCAGATGATTAACTTACTTATCAAGCGATTTAAAGACAAGCAGCTAAAAACAAAGTTAACCATTAGCGCCGTTTTAGTGGCGACCTTCTTGTCAGGTTGTGCTAATAAAATTGATGAAAAACAGCATCAACAACTAATGCAAAAATTTATTGCGGACGCAGAAATAGCCACGCAATTGACAGGTAAAGACGAAATAAACTGGTGGCAACAACTTAGCTCAACGCAATTGAATCAATTGGTCAAAGATGCGCTGGCTAACAATTACAACTTACAAACGAGTCAGCTCGAATTACAGAGTGCACTTGCCCGATTAAGCGCACAAGAAGCCGATTTTTTACCCCAAGGTGGGCTAGAAATTGGTGCGCAGCGAACAAGTGTAGCAGACAACATCAGTCGTCAATCCAATGCTAATTTGGCAATGAATTGGCAACTCGATTTGTTTGGGCGCATTAGTGCGTTAGTCGATGCGGCCAACGCATCCGCCATGAGTCAAGCCGAGCAATTACGTGCTTTACAAACTCAAGTGGTTGCATCGGTCGTTAAAGGCTACATTAGCTATCAGGGCAATAAGCAAAAACAGCATATTGTGAACATGCAAATTACCGCGCTTGAACAAAGCATCGAAGTACTTGAGGCACGTGTTCAAGAAGGTATTGCTAATGAACTGGACTTAAACCGCACTCGTGCACAGCTAAGCCGCCAGCAAGCATTACTTCCTGAAACCATTTATGCTCAATACCGCGACTTATCAACACTTGCATTACTCAGTGGTCGTTTAAGTGGTGATTTAGTGCTAAAAGATGAACAAGGGGTATTTGACTTACCTTTTGAGGTAGCTTTAGCTCAACCGAATGAGTCAATAGCCTTACGTCCTGACATTAGCCAAGCCTTATATGAGTTTAGCCAAGCAAATTCTCTAAGCATCGCAGCAAGTAAAGCCTTACTGCCTGACATTAGTTTACATGCTTTTGCAGGTGTATTAAGTCTAGGTAATAATCAACTCAATAATACGCAACAACAATGGCAAGTTGCTCCACAAATAAAATGGTCTCTGTTAAGTTATCCTGCGTTATTAGCACAACGTGATGCTCAGCAATATTTGAGTGAAGCGGCTTATAGTCAGTATCAGCAGGTCGTGCTTAGTGCCATCAATGAAAGTGAGCTTTCATTGCGGTTGCTAACAAAACAACTTGAACAAAAAGGGTTTGCAGATAAACGTTTTACCTATGCTAATAAAGCTTTTATTCAGGCCAATGCTATGTACCAAGAGGGGCAGATCCCTTACTTAGAGTTGTTAGATGCGCGGCAGGATGTTTTAATAGCCCAAGAAAATGCAGTTAACGCGACAATTTCATCATCGTTAGCCAAAGTAACCGCTTATCAAGCGTTTAACGGCCGATGGAGTTATGGTTTAATCACCTTGTAAAATTTGAGTTTTTTATGCTAGATATTGACATATTACCCAACATTGACTTACCTCAATCGATGCGAGCCATTGAGCTAGCAGAGCCAGGCGAACAGATTAGTTTATCTGACGTGCGCTTGCCTGTGCCTGAATGTAGCGAACACGAACTGTTAGTCAAGGTTGAATATGTTGGCCTCAATCCTATTGATGCTCACTTTGCTAAATCTGGATTTTCTAAATGGCAATATCCACATATACTCGGTTTAGATGCAGTTGGCACGGTAGTTCAAGCTAAAAAAGGCTTATTTCCAAATATAGGTGACCGTGTAATGTGGCATGCCAATATTGGAGAGCAAGGTGTACTTAGTGATTATGCCAAAGTGCCAAATTTTGCCGTTTCTGTTGTGCCTGAAAATGTCACAGCAAGTGAAGCGGCAACATTACCTTGTGCCGGAATGACCGCTTTAATCGCATTAGAGAAATTACAAATAGTACAAGGAGATACTATTTTAATTGAGGCTGGCGCGGGAGCCGTTGGGCAATTTGCTATTCAATTTGCAAAACAGCGCGGTGCTGATGTATTTACAACCGCTTCTAAGCATAATCACAAGTTAGTGAAAAAACTTGGAGCGGATGCCATATTTGATTACCACGACAAAAAACTCTGTGAGAAAATTCGCCGAGAATTAGGGCCTCAAGGTTTTGATGCGGTACTTGACTCTATTGGTGGTGATTCAACAATACGTAATATTGAACTGATGCGTTTCTGTGGTCGTATTGCCTGCTTAAGACCCTTACCTAATTTTGAGCAAGAACTGATGTTTAGAAAAGCGCCAAATATTGGCATTGTTTCTTTAGCAGGAGCTTGGTTAGCTAATAGCTTGTGTGCGCAACAAAAAATGAGTTTTATGAGTAATCAATTACTTGAAGGTCTGTCAAAAGGTACGCTTAGTGTGCCTAATGTGACCCTGATTGAATTTACTGCTCAGGATGTTTCTCGTGCTTTACATACACAGATAAAAGGTACTTTTACAGGAAAACAAGTCGTAAAAATAAGTGAACCTACACGTTAAAGCGTTAATATTACAACACGCCACCTTACTAAAATTAACGTTATCAGTCGCTCCTTACTATTAATAACTATGTACAAACTTACCCATCGCTAAAAATGAGACTTAACGTAAATTGTTAAGTCTTTTTTACGTAAATCAATCGACTTCTCAGTAGCTATATCACACGTCAAATCCTTCTTCGGCCCTTGCGATGAAACTAACAATAAATATCGAAAAAACAACTCATTCTGAAGATATCATGGTTAAATAAACATTCCCCAATGTAGATTTTGTGTATAAGAGCACATTAGGCTATATTCGTTAAATGATAAAAATACATTCAAATTACCAAAAACAAATAAAGCGCGCTATAAAGACGATATTGTTCTTTGTTATTATTTTTGTCCTAAGCTTATTTTCTTCCATATTCTATGAAATGAAAGGCATTGTTGGTTATCTCCCCCTTCATACACTTTTTGAATTTTTATCAATCATTATATCGGCAATGATTTTTGGCACCGCTTGGGTTCATATTGCTGACAATAAAAACCTGCGTAATTATATTATCCTTGCCTGTTCTTTTCTTGGTGTAGCGATACTTGATTTCTTTCATGTGTTCTCTTTTCCTAATATGCCTGCGTTAATTACGCCAAGTGGTCCAGAGAAAACCATTAATTTTTGGCTAATGGCTCGCTACTTTTCAGCCTTCAGCTTATTACTTGTTTCGTTACTTTCATGGCGAAATATTGCAACAAGGTTAATGCATTGGTCGATATTAGGTTGTACTTTATCGCTAGTCGTCATCCTCGTGATTGTTGGGTTATTTTTTCCATCATTAATTCCCAGCACCTATATTGAAGGACAAGGACTTACCCCCTTCAAAGTCATGAGTGAATATACTATTTTCGGACTTTATTTAACGGTTGGTCTCCGCCTTTTGTATTTAATGCGAACTAACCAGCCTTATGATGTTGTTAATTTATTTACCGCCGTGTGTTTAATGGCAATGAGTGAGCTCTTTTTCACACTTTATACTGACGTGACTGATGTATTTAATTTTTTAGGGCATAATTATAAAATTGTTGCTTACTTTTATATCTACAAAAGTATCTTTATCGCAAGTATTGTAAGGCCTTATGAGGAATTGTCGAAGTCGCGAAATTTATTAAGTACTATTATTGAAGCTATCCCAACAAGAATTTTTTGGAAAGATAAAAACTCTCGTTATCTCGGCTGTAATACAAAATTCGCACGCGATGCCGGAATGAATACCCCCGATGAAATAATTAATAAATCTGATGATGAGCTTGCTTGGCGTGACCTCGCGGCAAAATATCAATCGGACGACCAACATGTGATTGATACCGGTAAAGCAAAACTGAACTACGAAGAGAATCAATTAACGCCTAGTGGTGATTATATCTGGCTACGCACCTCTAAAACACCGATACATGGCGAAGACAACTGTATTATTGGCATGGTTGGTATCTATGACGACATTACTGATTGGCATCATTATCAAGAAAAAATTCAACTCGCCGCAAGCGTATTTACACACGCCCGAGAGAACATCATTATTACCGATACGGCGGGATTTATTGTTGATGTAAATGATACCTTTACGACAACAACAGGCTATAGCCATGAAGAGGCCATTGGACAAAATCCTCGCATGCTTAAATCAGGCCGGCAATCGCCCGAGTTTTATAGCAACATGTGGCAAGCGCTGATCGAAGACGGTCATTGGTACGGCGAGCTGTGGAACCGTCGTAAAAGTGGCGAAGTCTATGCTGAAATGAAAACCATTAGTGCGGTATACGACGAACAAGGTGTCACAACGCATTATGTTTCTTTAGGCAGCGATATTACTCCAATGAAAAAATATCAAAATCAAATAGAACATATTGCGCATTATGATTTACTCACTGATTTACCTAATCGCGCATTGTTAGCTGACCGGTTATCTCAAGCCATGTTGCAGTGTAAACGACATGCGCAGTCCCTCGCGGTTGTTTTTCTAGATTTAGACGGATTTAAACGTGTTAATGATCTTTATGGTCATGACATAGGTGATGAACTTTTGATTGCGCTTTCTGTTCTTATGAAAGAGGCATTACGAGAAGGTGACAGCTTAGCACGCATTGGTGGCGATGAATTTGTAGCCGTATTAGCAGACTTATCAGTCGTTGAAGATTGTGAACCTATATTAGAGCGTTTACTATTAGCAGCATCAGAGCCGGTAAAAGTTAGCGATCTTATATTAACGGTGTCAGCGAGTATTGGCGTAACACTTTACCCACAAGACAATGTTGATGCCGACTTACTTATGCGCCATGCCGACCAAGCTATGTATATGGCTAAAGAATTAGGTAAAAATCGTTATCATTTATTTGATACCGCTCAAGATGACGCGGTTAAAGTACAACGCGAAAACCTAGAGGCTATTCGTAGCGCATTAGACAATCAACAATTTGTACTCTTTTATCAACCCAAGGTTAATATGCGTACAGGTAAAGTCACTGGCGCTGAAGCCTTAATTCGCTGGCAGCATCCGATTCGAGGTTTATTAAGTCCGATAGATTTTTTACCTTTCATTGAAAATAACCCGATGATGATAGAAATGGGTGAATGGGTTATCGACACCGCACTAACACAAATCAGTCAGTGGCAAAAAATGGGACTGAGTCTTACGGTCAGTACCAGCGTAAACATTGCTGCAGTGCAATTACAGCAACCGAACTTTACTAAAAGACTAACCGCTTTGTTAGCAGCACATCCTGATGTAGATCCGCACTTTTTAGAACTAGAGGTTTTAGAAACAAGTGCCTTAGATGATGTAAGTCATGTTTCAGCGGTCATGAATGACTGCATAGCAATGGGTGTAAGCTTTGCCTTAGATGATTTTGGTACTGGCTATTCATCCCTCACTTACCTTAGACGTTTACCCGCCAATTTGATTAAAATAGATCAAACCTTTGTACGAGACATGTTGATTGATGATGATGATTTAGCAATTGTTGGAGGCGTAATAGCGTTAGCGAAGTCATTCAATCGAGAAGTAATTGCTGAAGGTGTAGAAACAATTGAACACGGTACTGCTCTGTTAAAAATAGGATGTGAATTGGCGCAAGGTTATGGCATTGCCAAACCGATGCCTGCCAGTGATATTCCTAAGTGGATTAAAGGTTGGAAGCCTGATGTCAGTTGGCAGTAATAAATAACCCGGTGAAATAAAGATAAGTAATGCAATAATCTTAGTTTTAGCCTTAATCTTATAATTATTGCATTATATTGATAGAGAAAACGTCACCTAAATAATTAACTTAACCCGTCTACATGTAGATATGGGTAAACAGAATGAAGACGTATCCAAACGCCCTCTTCGCTAATTCTTCACCTAATAAATCGCCAAGAGAACGTTTGATGAAGTAATGATTAATAAATTATTTTTACAGAAAATAAACCAAAACCCTCAATCATTATCAACATTATTTACCATAATAATTAGCGCTGATTGATGACTTCTAAGACTGCCTACTTAGCTTCGCATTACCATGAAGATAAACTTTACTCATGATTTTAATCATATAAGTTTCTAAAAACACCTGCATAAAGTCGTTAATATATGCTATTTTCCTTATCCGTTTTATTTCAAAAGACTTTTAAATAATGAATCTGTGGCTGAAGGATGATTTAACATCTAGAAAAATAATGATCCAGCGTGCGGTACTTTTTTCCACAGTTACCCTGTTCGTCTTATTTGTGTTTCAACCTTTTGGCACTAATAATCATGCTATTCCCTATAAATTTCTTAGACTCTCTGGATATGGTTTGGTTACATTTTGTGCTCTGTTGTTATCTGGGGCATTAGAAATAGTTTCAACTCGCCTGAAGATCAACAATAAATTCCGCTTGATAGTTATTCCTTGTATTTATATTGGCACTGTATCCGTGTTTAATCATAGCTATTTTGTCGTTGCAATCTTTGGAAATTGGTATTGGCAAAATCAATTTCTATTTGTTTTATATACATTAGCAATAGGGATTTTTCCCATAATTTTTATTTACCTTATTAATCACCATGCAAGAAAAACAACTTTGGTGCCCCAAGTTATTGAAGTCGAAAACACAATAAATAATAACAAAGAAACTTTAGCTAATATTGAGCCTAAACCATCTCAGCTATTAACCTTAACTGGCGAAAATAAAGGCGACAAAATACAAGTAGCGTTATCTCAGATTTTATATATAAAATCAGCTGATAATTATTGTGAGCTTGCTGTTTTTAATGACAAAATCATCAGTCATCAATTATTACGTAGCTCACTCACAAGTATATTAAAACAACTACCAAAAAAATCACTGGTGCTCCGCTGTCATCGTTCTTATGCGGTAAACTTGGCATTAGTCGAAACTAGTTCTGGCAATGCTGGTGGTTTGAAATTAGTAATGAATACTGTTGGTGTTACTGTCAATGTTCCTGTATCTCGAACGTATGTCGGCACTATAAAACAAGCCTTGTTGTTAGTCCCAAAAGCTTGTTAATCCTCCCTACATCTTGTTATTAATACCTTTGCTTGGAATTTATCCCTAACTAATCGCTATTAAATTGAGTGTTCGTCATGCTTAACTTGAAATTTAAACTTTAGTTAAGAAGGCATATATGAATAACAATATTAAAGCACTGATAATGATAGCCACCTTTATATTCTGTCACTATGTGATGCGATATTTTTGGGGCGATGGTTGGAGTGAAGCTTTATTAGCAATGGATCAGCAATCTTATCTTCTATTTACGCCAGCAAAGTATCTATTTATATACGGTCCCTTAGTGTTGGTTGCAGCGTTGTTATTTAAACAGATTGAATTAGCAGAAATTTTAGGATTAAAGGTTGAAGGTTTTAAAAATTACTTTTTAGCCGCTGTATTGTGCTGCTTACCAATGACCGTAGGTTACGCTTATTTAAGTAGTGAGCTAAACCTTGCTCTGTCGGGAATAATAGTAGGTTCGGTATACGCAGGAGTATTCGAAGAAATTCTTTTCAGAGCTGTATTATTTGGGGTTTTATTTCGGTATTGCGGTTTGGGATTTATTCCCGCAGCTTTAGTGAGTTCAGTCATATTTGGTATGGGGCATATATATCAAGGGCATGACGCACTTTCTGCCTTTGCGTCTTTCGCTGTGACTTCTGTTGCAGGTACTTGGTTTGCATGGTTGTTTTGTGAATCAGGTTATCGGATTTGGTTTCCTTTATGGATGCATATTTTTATGAATGCAGCTTATGGAATATTCGGCATGTCAGGCGGTGCGGCCGGAGATCTAGAGGGCAATATATTTAAAGCCAGCTCAATAATTTTAAGTTTGGTTTACATCCACCTGCTTGTTCGCCGAGGCAAGAAGCGCGAAATAACTCGTGCGTCATTATGGAAAAATAAATCAGTTGAAGGTTCACAATATTCACTAACTACTCGATGTACCTAGGAGATTAACTATGTTTGAATTATTTTTAGTTATGATGGCACTAACATCGCCGATTTTAATCACTATATTTGTTCGTAATTACTTTAATTATAAATCGGAGATCAATCAAAAGTTGTTAGCTTTACAAAAGGAAAGTGATAGTAATACTGCCTTATCAACGAAGAAGACTGTAGATATATTGATTGATAGAGTGATCGTACTTGAAAAAATTGTTACTAATAGCAATATCGACTTGAGTCGAGAAATAAATAAATTATGATTATTTCAATAACTATTACGATAAATATCGGGGCTATTTAGTCATAAAGTGTCCTTGAACCATACACCATTGTTAGTACTACATGATAGTTGATTAAAATATTATAACCTTATGAATGGTTTGTCGATTTGCGGAAAAAGTTCCAGCTTTTAAAACAGACAAAGCATTGAAAGACGCTATTAACGTTTAATTTCCACCAAACGCTTTCAAATACAAAAAAGCCCAGCTTAATTAAAGTTGGGCTTTTTTTATATGGGATAAAACATAACTAAGGTTAAATTACATCAAGCTTACTAAAGCAAAGTAAAAGCTTAGTGAATAAAATTAATCTTCAGCTTCGTCGTCAACTCTAACACCCCAAACATCATGTTCATCGGCATGAATTATTTGAACCCACATTAGATCGCCAGGCTTAGCGTCATAATCATCAGACAAATACACTTTACCATCAACTTCTGGGGCGTCCATGTAAGAGCGTCCAACAATACCAAGGGCACTCACTTCATCAACAAGAATTAAATATTCTTGGCCAATACGTGCTTGTAGTTTTTCCGCGCTTATTCTCGCTTGTACTGCCATAAAACGCTGTAAACGTTCTTCCATAACTTCAGGAGAAATATGGTCAGGTAAGGCATTAGCCGTAGCACCTTCAACCGGTGAGTATTTAAAACAGCCTACACGGTCTAATTGAGCTTCTTCTAAGAATTCTAATAATTCCTCAAACTCTTCTTCTGTTTCACCCGGGAAACCAACAATGAAGGTTGAACGAATAACTAACTCTGGACAAATCTCACGCCATTTAGCAATACGCTCTAATACACGGTCTGAACTACCAGGACGTTTCATTAATTTTAGAATACGTTTATTCGCATGCTGAAAAGGAATATCTAAGTAAGGCAGTATTTTACCTTCCGCCATTAATGGAATTATTTTATCTACATGTGGATACGGATAAACATAATGAAGACGGATCCAAACGCCCCGCTTGGCTAATTCTTCACATAACTGCTGCATGTGTGTTTTAACCGGCATACCATCCCAAAAATCAGTTTTGTGCTTAACATCAACGCCGTAAGCAGACGTATCTTGTGAAATGACTAACAATTCTTTAACGCCAGCATCAACTAAACGCTTTGCTTCACCTAATACATCGCCAATAGGACGAGAGTCTAAGTCGCCACGCATTGAAGGAATAATACAGAACGTACAACGGTGGTTACACCCTTCAGATATTTTTAAATACGCATAATGCTTAGGCGTAAGTTTAACGCCTTGTGGCGGTACTAAATCAATAAATGGGTTATGAACAGGTTTTGCAACGTGCTTGTGCACTTGCGTTAATACTTCATCATAAGCATGAGGCCCTGTAACACCTAAAACATTGGGATGTAATTCGATGATTTCGTCTTTCTTAACGCCTAAACAGCCAGTAACCAATACTTTACCGTTGGCAGCAAGTGCTTCACCAATAGTATCAAGTGATTCTTGTACTGCGCTGTCAATGAAACCACAAGTATTTACAATCACAAGTTCAGCATCATCATAGCTATTTGTTACATCATAACCTTCAGTACGAAGTTGAGTTAAAATGCGTTCGCTATCGACAAGATTTTTTGGGCAACCCAATGAAACGAAACCAATTTTAGCCGCTTTAGAGGGCTGTTGACTATTCACTTGCTGTTCAATCATCTTAGACGGAATGTCTAACGTGGTTGTTTGGCTCTCGGCTGAATTACTGCTTTTTTTAGTTGCTTGTGGGTCGAATTGTTCTACGGTCATACTGTGCCTCAACTTGCTCTTTATTTTATTACGGTCGTGCTACTGGTGCTTTTACTCATATTTTATTAAAGATAAAGAGCAGCGTTATAAATAGTGATTTTACGGCCTTTAGTGCAAATTCAGGTTTTTACTCTAAAGGCTGTTGTTTAACAGCGCGAGATTATACAGGAAAGATGTTTCAAGTGGAAAGTATTGACAATCATATACAAACTATTCGCCATACATCGCATGCTTGATAATAAGTTAAGTTACTTTTATTTATAACTCATTAACATAGTGACCTAATAAAACAAATACCAATGAATTTAATCATTATTCGAATGAAAATTAATGGCTAAATTAACTGTTCATCACGCATTAGTACCAAATCACCGGGTTAGTTTTGATATTTTATTTTTGTGTCGATTTACATTATACGTAGATGTGAACGCCCCTTGAAACATAAAAAACACACCTATGCAACATTACAGTAGCATCTTAGAAAAAAATAGTTTAAAATTTTCTAACAAGTTAATTAATAGGGATATTTTATGCTTAAATTTTTTATTGTACTAACCACACTAGCGCTTACAGCCTGTGGAGGAAGTAGCGAAAGTTCGTCTTCCGCCGCTGCTCAACCACCTGTTGCTCAACCACCTGTTGCTCAACCACCAAAAATCAGCTTAACATCGCTGACTAAAGCATTTAAAAGCAGTGAAACTGTTTCGATTAAGGGTAGTGCCACATCTCCATCAGGTGAAGCCCTAACCATTTTATGGGCGCAAACATCAGGACAATCTGTTGAACTTATAACCCCTAATAGCATAGATGTTTCATTTATTGTGCCTGAAAAGATAGATAACAACCTTGTCACGCTTGAAATGTTAGTCACCGACGCATTGGGTTTAACAGATAGAAAGTCGATTGATGTTGAAATATATTCTGATCTTGTCGTAGAGCAGCCTGAAAATGTGCGTTTCAATGATATTGATTTTTCTTTAACTGTTGAAGGTGGTAGTAACATAGCAACCTCATTTACAAGTACCGATGACAGTATTATAAGTGTAGATACCAACGGCTTAGTTTCGGTCATGTATGTTGGCGAAGCAACCATAGCGATTGAGCAAGCTCAAAATGGCTTGATACCCGCATTATCAAAAAACATTAATGTTGTTGTTAATAAAGAACAATTAGTACCAATAACGGTGACTAACTTAAACCTCTATTATGGTGATATTGAGGCAGTGATTGACATTGCTAACGAAAACCCAGCAGAGTATAAAATAGAGACAGCCAATCCCTATATTGTTAGAAAACCTACCTCGAATAATGTAATGAATAATTCCTCCTCCCTATCGGTTAGTATTCAAGGTGAAGGCGATACAACTGTTCAACTTACCAAGCTTGAAACGGAAACCGCCGAAGAAAGTATCACCAATGTAGAGGTAATGGTTAACTTTGCGGATTTTAATGAACCGCGAAACACCGCCCCCATTTCAACACATGATGTTAATGGGCTACAAATGAGATATGAACAAGGTGACACTATTGAGTATAAATATTCAGCACGTTTGATTAACACCACCACAGATAGAGAGCAGTGTGGTACTTATTGGAATGACGTCATTGAGCTTGATAGCTTAAATAGGCCCTATAGCTTCGAAGATAAAGAATATTGTGTGCAACCTGGAGAGCAAATAGATTTACCCAGTGGCACTTTTACAATCACTCAAAAAAATGAGAGTAATTCTGACATTAGTTGGGAGAAAACACCCGTACAGAATTTACCATTTTCACAGGCTTTTATTAATACCAGGTGGGCTACTTGTCAGTGGTCAAATAGTCGAGAAACTTATATAGCCTATTTAAATAACCTTGCTTTTTACAGTGGCAATTTTACTTGTGGTTTTATGTACCATAATGAACCTTTAATGTTCCGTGCACAATCTGAAGATAACAGCTCATATAGCTTAATAACGTCAACATTTAGTGACTTGCTTCCTGTAAGTTACCTTGAATCAAATGATGATGGTGAAGAAGTAAATGTACGAGCTAAAAGAACAACACTTAGCTCTCACAGAATAAATTATAATACGGCCACTGATGAAGTTCGCTCTGAATCTAAAGACTCTTGTGAAGTGTGGCATAACCCAGAAATAGGCCCCGTAAAAATCATTTGTAATGACTCTGATAAAGGTTCATACATTGATGAACGTCGTGGGCACCCAATTATTGAATTAAGAATCGATATTGTTGGCGTAACAGCAAATTAATTAATCAGTACTTGTCAGCTTCGTTATGCGTCGCTGACAAACTCTCTTTTTTACGGCTCTGTTTTATTCAATTAATAGCCCCTATATTATTTAACACGACTTACTGATGTCTCGTCATTTCCGAGAAAACATTTAATTTATTGTTATGATTCGAATATACCCTTGCATTTATTACCGTTCCCCTTACATCAATATTCGCCAAAATAGCTGTTTATAACAGCGTCTAAATACGTTTTATAATGCCAAGAACTTATATAACCTATTTTTGCGCCATGATTTGATTCTTATCTTAGAGCTATTTATTTATTCATATTGTGAATAGACATCACTTGTGAGATTTCGATACATGGAATGAGATTGAGATGTTTTATGCAATATTCACTATTACCACATTGCTGACATAAGCATCAGTTAACTAGAATTGAGTTCAGATTATATTTTTTATCGATAACGCCGTTTTAAACGGCGAATAATTATTGGCTAAAATGCGAAGCAACTTGGAACCCAGCCAACAGTTATGAGTCCGACTGGAAAACTGAAGTGGTCAAGTAAAATCGGTCACAGTTTTGTAGTTTAGCCAATACTTTCACTCTGACTCATTTGGGCTTGGTCTCAGTATCATTCTCAGTTATATTATGGTTACATTTACGATTATTTAATGAATTTTTATGAATATTCGCTCTAAACTAACGTTGAGCTTTGCTGCTACAGTTATTTTACCAATTATTGCTATTGCAATTGTCAGTATATCAATGACGATTTCTAAATCTTCAACAAGCTTTGTGGAACGCACTCAGGATGAGTTAAGACAAGTAGACAACGGCTTTCAACTGTTCTTCCAACAAATCAAAGCTAACGTAAAATTTTTAGCTCAAAATAAATTAACAACCCAACTTCCTGATAATACTCATACTTATATTGATTCTGATCATATGATGGAGCCAAAAAATGATTCTGTCGAAGAATTAAATTTATATAAGCTATATGAAGATTTTGGTTCATCACACCCTGATTTACTATACGTATACACAGGCACCAAAGAAGGTGGCTTTGTTCAATATCCATTAGAAGTGCTTGGAGGTTATGATCCAAGACAACGTCCTTGGTACAAACAGGCACTAGCCTCTCCAAACGCTCCAATTATTACTGAAGCATATCAAGATGTCATAGGAAAACCTGTAGTAACTTCTGCATTAGTGGTCAAAAATAAGCAAGGCGACATCATAGGTGTACAAGGTCTAGATGTTACCCTTTCAACATTAACGGATATATTAAGTAATACAAAACTAGGTGAAAGCGGCTATCTCATTCTTATTGATGAGTCAGGAACCGTATTAGCTGATGCCAAAACACCAGAGAATAACTTCAAAAATATTAAAGATCTTTCATCATCATCATTATTTTCCATATTACAAAAAAGTCCGAATCAAGATCATTTTTCTACCGAGCATTTAGGTGAAGATGTTGATGTTGCCAGTTATTATTCAAAAGAACTAAAGTGGCGTTTTGTTGGCGTTATCCATAGCGATGAAATTTTAGCGCCTGCATATAGTATGAGTCAGACCATTACCGTGATTGCCTTTATCATGGTTACATTATTTATTGTCATGGGATTTTGGTTAGCCAATCGTATTGTTCAACCCATTAACCGTGTGGCTGAAGGTTTACGTGATATTGCACAAGGTGATGGAAATTTAACTAAGCGACTAGAGATTGTTGGTCAAGATGAAGTCAGTGAATTGGCTCAATGGTTTAATCAATTTTTAGACTCGATTTATCAGCTTGTTGTTGATATTAAAACCTGTGCATCAACATTAAATGTGGTGGCTAATCAATCGGGTATACAAATTGCTGATGTAAAAGCAGTAAGCCATAAACAAGAACAATCAATAAATAATGTAAATAACCTTATTGCAAAGATGACAGATATCGCACATCAAACATCAAACGACTGCCAAGAAAGTTCAACGACTATTATGAAAACTGAAGAGTACTCAAAAAAGGGTATTTCGTTAATTTCTGTCACGGTAAGTGAAGTGAGTTCGTTAAATCAATCGTTAAGTGAATCATCTCAATCGATGAAGTCACTTGAACTAGAAAGTGAGAATATTACTAAAATATTAGATGTTATCAGAAGCATTGCTGAACAAACCAATCTGTTAGCACTTAATGCGGCTATTGAGGCGGCAAGAGCTGGTGAGCAAGGGCGAGGCTTTGCTGTGGTCGCAGATGAAGTGAGAACATTAGCGCAACGCTCGCGAGGCGCTACCGAAGAAATTGATGCTGTCTTAATGAACTTGCTCGATAAAACACGTGTTGTTTCTCAACAAATGGCCGTGAATGTCGAACAATCGAAACAGACTATCGAAAAAATTGAACAAGCGAATCAATCATTTAACGAAATCAGTTCTTTGGTTGGACAAATGAAGGAAAATATCTCACGTATTACTCAAGCCGCAGATCAACAGCGCAGTTCATCGGACTTGATCAATGACGATATTAGTGGCATTAATCAATCGGCAAAAGGTATTGTTAATACTGCTGATACATTGGCCGATGGTTCGAAAGACTTGCTTGTTTTATCCAAAGATTTAACAAATTTAGTCGGTCGCTTTAAAGTCAGTAATTAACACGTAATATTAGTATTAAGTAACGAAGCAGTATATTTTAACTATTTATACGACCCTGTAATAGATTTTTTTACAGGCTCTAGCCAACTTTTTTGCCCTACTTAAACGCCTTATTGTTGCTTAGTAAAGATTATAAGTAATGCGCCACATATACCAAAATATCGGTGAGTGCATTTCATATACTTTCCTTAGTAACCTAACACCTTATTAGTATGCGTTTCGATTTAAACCGTCGACATATCGAGCTGATTAATTCACTGACATTTTATATAATAGATTTAGTAAGTTACCAGCAAGCTTCTCTGTATTGAGCTTTTTTTATGAATAAAAATAACGAGCTATAAGTTATTCGATCCCAAAAATGGCACATTATGCATATATTTCAATCAGTAAAACACATAAAAAAACAAATTTTTGAGGGTTTAATTGAGATAAGCGCGTCTAAATTCCTGTATTACATAAACGTGCCAAATTTATCATTCAGTTATTAATTTAGTAGCAAAATGACTCATTATAAAATATATGAAAAAAATTCTATGTTAATTTCCACAAAGTGCACGCAAAAGACGTTAACACACAGTCGTTTTATAATGTGTTTTTAATGATTGTTAAGGTTAACTAATGCCACAAACACGACATTAGCACTTACTGGCTTGAATGGAGTTTAGATTAGTTTTTGTATTGAAAAGAAAAATCGTTAATTGTTATATTTGTCGCACTTCAAAGTTGATACCTGCCCCTTCATCGCGCACTGAACTTATTGAAAACTGTCTTTATAAATTGCCTAAAGTGGATAGGGATTATGACAAACAACGCTACCCCATTGTTAAAATCAGGGTTTAAACTACGGTAATACTGAATTTCTAGTTTGTCACTAGACTTAAAACCCTCAAGTTCACTTTCTGAGTAATTGCTTGCTCTACCCACGTGAATTAAGCAACGTAGACCGACCTTACTACTAACTTCACCGTTTGAGTTGAACTTTTGAAAGATATTGTCGGGCACTGGATGGTTTGGATGTGGCCAAATTATTCCAATGTTTTTTGCAATAGCTCGATACATAGCAGGGCTTAACATTGAGTCCGCATAGTAGATTTTTCGCCATGGGCGTCGTAACCAACACTTAAAGCTCTCTGATATTGAAAACTTGAAAGTATTACCACCTTTTCGATGTTCGGGGAAGAAACCAGCTGAAGCACGAATTACGATGGTGCGAGATTCATGACTAAACGTGAGCAAGCAATAACCGACTAATTTGACACCATCAAAATAAAGCCTTAACTTACGTTGAAAAGTACCCGTACCATCAAAGTACTTAGCTAAGTATGCATCTGGTGAAATATTTGAGAAGCTCAATTTAATAATTTCAGATATAGCTGCACGCTCAGAGTCCGATAACCATTGTCTACTTTGAGTTAAATCCTTTATCTGTAATTCCATAATAAAATACTCTATCTAGCTCTGGCATTACAGCATTATTAAGAGGAAAATTTCCTTATATTCAAAGGAAAAAGTGTGTTTAAAATTAAATTTTTATCATATCAGATTACTTTGTACCTATTAAAGAATCAACATCTTAAAAAATCCTTTGTATAAATATATATGTAAAAAGCAAGATGAGTTCCTCTTTTCTGGTGGAAAACAATCAAAATTACAATATTAGAACATAAATCTTTTTATCTATTCATTAAAAAACATAAAGCAAACTTCATATAGCTTCAGTCCGGTAAGCGCACAAAGTGAACATTAATATCTTTCTGTATCGACAACTTAAGAGCGAGTTTCAACCCGATGACTAAAAATCGATTTAGTTCGAAAACATCATCTCCTGAAGGTATTGATTTAAAGGGTTCTGCTTATTGATATAATCTTATTTGTAATATCTATTCACATATTGCCCTTAGCAGTAACCTCTTTTTAACCTATAAAGCCATTTGATTAATCTATGGGGTTACACCTTAATGTGCGCAGAAGATAAAAAATAAGTTTCAGGTATTTATACTCAACAAAATTGAGTTCCCTATTATCTTTAATCATCAAGGTAAAGTGTGGAGTATATTCCCTTAAATTAGTTAATTAACGTGATACCAACAACAATACACAGATTATTAAGCGACAAAGTTAATGAATGTTAATGTCTAATTCGTTATATTCAATGTATATATTAATATTGAGGTTTCAAGATATGATCTACCAGTTAGGTGAACTTTCCCCCAAGATTCCTAAAAGCTGCTTTATAGCACCCAACGCTTCTGTAATAGGCAATGTAGACTTAAGCGAAAATGTCAGTATTTGGTTTAATGTCGTGATCAGAGCCGATTTAGCACAAGTAAAGATAGCGAAAAACTCTAATATTCAAGACGGGTCTATTCTACATGTTGATAAAGGTTTCCCTATTAACATTGCTGAAAATGTAACTATTGGTCATAAAGTGATGTTACATGGTTGCACCATAGGTGAAGGGAGTTTAATTGGTATCAATGCTGTGGTGTTAAATGGCGCTATAGTTGGCAAAAATTGCTTAGTGGGTGCTAATGCTTTAGTGACCGAAAACATGGTCATTCCTGATGGGAGTTTGGTATTAGGCTCACCTGCAAAAGTGGTTAAACAGCTCGATGAAAAAACCAAAATAATGATCGCAGCAGGCGCAGCTCATTATGTGCAGAACAATCATCACTACAAAAAAGAGCTAAAGCAAATAGATTAGAGCATCGTCTGTGTTATTTAATTTTTATTGTTTTATCTATTGATTAAAATATGAGATGGTTATCATAGGATTACAAGGAAGCAGCAGGTTCACAATGACTAAATGGTTACTAATACTTATAATGTCCTTAGCAATAACCTCTCCTGTTTTATCTAATGAAGTGAATGTTGATTCATTAAAAGCAACATTAACAGAACTTTCCCTCGATGATGCAGCGCGAATACAACCATTAGTTGCGTTGGCAAATTTTTATATTTATATCGACCCCGTCAAAACAGCAAGCTATGCCACACAAGCATTAGCCATTTCTAGCATTGATGATGATCATTTCAATAAAGCTAAATTATTACGCTTACTCGGGCAGGCACAGATGTATCAAGGCTTAAATCAAGAAGCTTTCACACATTTAAATCAAGCCATAAACAGTTCAAACAATAGCAAAGACGTTCATTTAATCTCTGTTGCAAATAGAGCAATGGGCGTATTTTACGAGCTTATTATTGATCATGACAATGCTGTAAAATATTATATTGAAGCATTAAAGTTTGCCAAGTTAAGTGATCAAAAAGAAGATTTAGCCATGGTTTATAATAATTTAGGCAATGTACTCAATTCTCAAAATGACTATGCCAATGCAGCTAAATATTTTGAAAAATCAATCATAATTAACACTGAGCTCAATGATATTGCAATGAAAATGAATGCTTCTGTTGGTTTAAGTGTCTCTTTCCTAAAATCAGGTTCTCCCCTTAAAGCTCAAGAGTTACTGGAAAATGTACTCAGTAATCGTTCTTATATTAGTGATTTTAGCTTTAGTGAAGCATCGGTCAATTTAGCCCATGTTTATAAATCATTAAAAGAATTTTCTGCTGCGAAATCTCTATATAACTTTGTTATTAATGATAAAAAAGGTAGTGCTTACCCACCTGCTGTAGCCTCAGCATACTTAGGCCTTGCTGACGTTTTAATTCAGACAAACCAAATAAAAGCAGCCATTGATTTATATCAACAAGGTATTATTAAGGTAAAGAATAAAATATCAGTAGAAAGTGAAATGGCATTGTATGAAAACTTAGCTAAATTAGAATTAAGCCAAGAGAACTTTGAAGCGGCGTCGGCCGTTCAAACAGAATACATTAAGCGAAGAAATCAAATACAACCTTTAATACAAAAAGGTCTCGTTCAGAAGTTGGAAAACCAATTACAAATGGAACGAGATTATATAAAATTGCAAGATGAATTACTTATTAGCGAACGAGACTCTCGACACGCTTCAATGTACTTATTTGCGGTGATTATTATTTCTTTAATCACTCTCGTGTTATTTCTGATATTAATGATAAGAAAACAGGTGATCTCTCGTTTAGAAGCGACCAATAAAACATTAAAGAAAGCGGCTGAAACCGACCATTTAACTGGTATTGGTAATCGCCGATTTCTTGATCATAAAATCAGTACCTTTAAAGGGCAAGACATACAAATGGCCTTTTTACTCATCGATGTTGACCACTTTAAAGATATCAATGACACTTTTGGTCACGATGCTGGTGATAAAGTACTGGTTGCCATTGCCGAAAATATCAATAGGTTGTGTCGAAAAGATGACTTGTTTGCCCGTATAGGTGGAGAAGAGTTTGTTATTTTAACTATGAATAGCGATGAAAAATCAGCCTGTTATTTTGCTGAGAGAGTGAGAAGTAGCATTGAAGTTATGGCCAGACCCTTTGAATCAAAAGTAACAGCAAGTATTGGTGTTGCTTTTGGCAATATGAACAATGCTAATTACGATGAACTATATAAAAAAGCGGATATAGCCCTTTACTCTGCTAAAGACAAAGGACGTAATAAGGTGCTCTTGTTTACGCAGTAAAGGGCTTAATGATATTCATTCGCGGTGCTAACGGGCATTAACCCGTAAAGCTGATTACGACTAGGTTATTATGACTAATCGTTTATTTACTTTATGTCAAAAGAATAGTAAATGTCGGCAGAGTTTTCTAAGCCCGACACTGTTTCAACCCACAACCGACTTAATAAATAGAACCTCACCGTTAATTCATTAATAGGCTCCATAATACCCACACCATATTTAATATAAACTTGGTCACCTAAATAACCGGCTATGGAAGCTTGTTCGTCGTCACCATCAATTTCAATTCTATTGATCAGTGGCAACTTTTCTATTTGGGTGAGTACCCCCGAAAAATTTGTTAACGCTGACCCTAAAGCCACACCAATTGCCGTATTACTGTCACTCGTTTCTGCATCTAACCCTCGACCTCTGACTAAGTATGACAAGGTTTCAGATTGTTGCATTGTGGGTTTTGAAAATAATTTAATATTTAAACTATTA
This sequence comes from Colwellia sp. Bg11-12, assembly GCF_014076955.1. Classification (NCBI taxonomy): domain Bacteria; kingdom Pseudomonadati; phylum Pseudomonadota; class Gammaproteobacteria; order Alteromonadales; family Colwelliaceae; genus Colwellia; species Colwellia sp. Bg11-12. The sequence goes on along the minus strand of NZ_JACGUZ010000074.1, from coordinate 14,063 downwards.
GCTAAACCTGTCGCATCAATACCCACGATAATATTCTCTTTCTCAATACTACGTGTTGCTTGCATCGTTACATAAGGGTTATTTGCTGTGCCATTAAAAGAAATAATGCCTTTTGTTATCGATAAATCCTGTCCATAAGCGCGATAACGACCTTGGGGGATTTTTAAACTACCAAAGAGTTGCAAGGGCTGGTTAGCTTGCTGGCTCACTTGTAGTTCACCGCCTAAACGCCCAACAAACCCTTGGCCTTCAACGTTGAAAGCGTCAGCAATAACCACACGAACATTGGTATAGAGTTCAAATGGCTTTTCATTAGCCACTTGTTCGCCTGTATCATCAACAATAATCACGTCTTTACTTAAGCTAACACTTCCTTGGGGTAATTTATTAACCAATAATTTGCCATCAAGTACCTCAATGCGGCCTGATACTTTAAGCTCTGACGCTTTTATTTGTGCATTGAGGTGGGGAGAAACGGTTAATGTAAGATCAGGAGGAATCGAAAAATGTAGTGATTCACCGTCAAAATCAAAATTACCTTTCAATTCATCTTGCCAGTCAGCGTCACCTTTAACCGTGGCTGCTGCATTATTAATATTAAGACCTCCAGAAATAACCGCTTGTTGCCCTTTAAAGTCAAAAGCCATGTTAATATCCTCTAAGGTATTAATATTGCCTAAAATTTTAGCTTTTCCTTGGGTTAGTTTTATTCCACCATTTATGGTCGGTTTATCTAAATCTCCAACAATGGTGAGCGAAGTATTTAAGAGACCTTCCAATGACGTGAGCTCGGGTAAGAAAACCTGCAATGGTGAAAGGTTAAGGTCATTAATAATAAGTTGACTATCTATAGTTCGATTATCGGCAAATAAGACAACACTACTGAGATTGACTATTTCAGTAGTGGCTTGAGAAAGCAAAGCAATATTTGCTGTAACACTTTCATTATTCAGTTGTAAATTCAATTGGCCTTTTTGCCACGCAAGTAATTTATGTAAGCTACCTTCTTTTTTTACTGCTAATTGTCCGTCACTAATGACTAATTTAGCGTTAACTGATGGCACTTCATCTTGTTGCCAACCTATAGCAACATTCCCTGCAAACGTACTCTGAAAAATAATGTTTTCAGGAATAAAAGGGCTTAAAAGATCACTACCTAATTTAATGGCTAACGTTAATTCACCTTCCGTAAGCTTTACAGTCGTATCATCAATGAGGCAAAGCTGTGAAGTTGTTCCAAGCCAACAGTGTTTATTCAAGGCAAGGGTATTATTGGCATTATCATATAGTAGTTTAAGTGGCTGAGTAGATTTGAAAACATGTTCATCTAAAGAAAAGGTAACCTTATCTGTTTCCACTTTCCATTGGTCGTTCTGCGCAAAATAGTTGCTGTTAATCGATAAATCAATCGAAGAATCGCCAAGCCAAGCAACGTTTACCTTTTGCTGACTTAAATCACCTCGGCTTGCTAAGTTCACGCTATTAAGACGGTGATCCTTTAAGTTCAGTTCCTTACTCGTAAAGGACACTTGATGTTGATGATTATCCAATGGGCGATATTTCAGGTCAAAATTAACCGCATCACTGGAAACACCAGCCATTAATAAATCGGTTAACTCGCCTTGTAAATTAATTTCTGGCTGCTGAGTTGGGCCTGATATTGAAATATTCGAACGCAGATCACTTTCTATATCTTTAAACCATAAAGCCGTATTAACAATATTAACTGAGCCATCGACATGCCAGTTTTCATCGCTATACCCTTCGAGCTTAACCGCGATACCACCATAATTGAGGTTTATATTGCTAGCCGCTAGTTTACCCTTGTGGTTGATATCAATATTAGCTATTGCAGTAAGCGCAACATTATTAATTTCACCTTTAACGCTCGAATCATCAAGCGTAAACGCCCATTCGTTATCAAGGAGAAAACCTTTACTGCTGATCTGCCCCTGCACTCTGCCTGATAATTCTTTGTTGATATTAGGTAGGTTAATACCCGATGACTCTACCTTAATATCCCATAACAGGCGGCTGCCTAACTGTAATTCGCCTTTAATATCGAGCATGTTATTTGCGTGCGATTCTTCAAAATGTAAGGTGCTTATTTTAAAAATTTGCTCATCATAAGTTGCACTTAAAACAAGTGATGCGTCTTGATAACCAAAGCCACTGATATTACTTTTCAAATCGATCAGGTGTTGGTTAATATCGCCTTCGCTTTGTAATAAGAGTGTTGAGGGGGTAATAACCTTGGCAATATTATCAGGCAAGGTAAATTGGCTTACATCAGCCTTCAATTTATAAGGTAAGTTTGCATCAGTGACATTTACTGACATTTGCGCACTTAATTCTATTTCCCCCTCACTGCTTATATTGGTGACTAAATCAGATAAATTACCCTGCAAGGATACGACTTGTTTTGTGTCGTTTAGCTGTGGTAGTAATTCGAAATCTTTGATTGAACTCTTTAAAATTAAGTCAACAACATAGGGAGGCACAAAATCGACCTTTCCCTTCAAAGATAACGCGCCAACACCTTCAACTGTTGATGATAATTCATCGATTAACAGTTTCGTTTTAAACCATGATATTTTTGCAGCAGCATCAGTTGTCGCTAATAGTGTATTTTCATTACCCCTACTGTCGACTTCATTCACAGTCAATTTTTTAACAACTAACGACCTCACCGCTAACTTAACCGGTGAATAAAGCTTAGGCAGTGTTGCCAGCGGCCAAGCCATTTCAATAGGTTTTACTGATGGACTCTGCTTATCATATAACTTAATGTTGGCGTTAACCAAGCGCGCATTTTCTAGGTTTATAGATAAATGATTAACAATATTTTTATTGATAGATAAAGCACTAGAAAAGTCGATTAAGTTAACCTTTAATTCGGGACTTTTAATTTGCGCTCTCGCTAAAGAGAACTTTTTCAATTTTAGGGTGAAGGGTAACGTGAAGCTTGAAGAGTTAATCGCTTCTTCGACAAGTTCATTAGATGATGTTGCCTGCCCTTCTTTCATGTTCACTTGCAGTGATGCAATACTCAATTCATCAATACAAAGTTGGCTTTTCCACAGGCACCGTAAATGTAACTTAATACCAATATTTTTTGCATCAATAATCGTTTTATCATTTTCGATTGTTAATTGACCTAGCACTAAATCATTTAAAAGTGCGCCACTTTTGTACTCAACTTGGACAGAGGAAGTCGCGCTAACGGCATAAAGTGATAGCTTTGCTCCCCAAGGCGTTGAAAGTAATATCGCGAGAAAACAGAGTAAGCCCGTTATCACCCCTATTATTGTGAAACTTGCCCGTTTATAAGTCATAGCTCTGCACCAATACTAAAATGAAGACGCCATGAAGGGTTTTCTTCACTCAATGAATACCCTAAAGCAAACCTGATGGGTCCGATAGGAGAAATATAATGAAGGCCGGGTCCAATAGAATAAACAGGGTCTAACTTATCATTGTCATTAACACTACCTGCATCAACAAAGAGTGCCCCTCGCCAAGTCTTTGAAAAATAATACTGATACTCTAGGCTAGCAACGACCATATTAGTCCCACCAATAACGATTTCTTCCCCTTGATTAAGACCATCTGAAAGCGTGACTTTAGGACCAATTGATTGATAATCAAAGCCTCGAATACTTTGATCGCCCCCCGCATAAAAGCGTAATGAAGGAGATAACGCTTCTTCAAAGTTTTTGTCAACAATCACATAGCCCAACTCTACACGTGCTACCACGCGATGTTTAGGCGCTAACAATGAAATATATTTCCAACGCGCATTGAAACGTAAAAAGGAGGTTTCCGACGATAAACCTTCATAACTTCCTTCTAGGTTATAATATTGTCGAAACCCTTGAGTTGGGTCGAGTAAAGGGCCATCGCGGTCAATATTAGACCAAGTAAACCCTGGGATAAAATAATCGGCATCATCATAAACACCATCAGTGTCCCACTCCTCACTGAGATGTCTTAAATAAGGTTGGCGCAACACATCATCTTTAAGATAAACACGACCGACTTGAAAAGAAAAAAACTTACTCGTTAAATCGCCATAGTCATTTTTTTCTAATTCAGTCTGCAACTGCAAGACATCGTTGTTGGCATGCGATAATGGAATACTATAAATAAAATAGCCCGTTGGGTTAATCGCTGAATACGACAACCGTGTTTCTTGGCGATGTCCGTAACGGTTAACTAATGGTGTTTTCCACCCAAAAGAAAACCTTTCTTTTGTATCCGTTGCATAACCTAGCCCTAAATTAAATTGATGGCGCTTTGCTTTTTCTAATGACACATCAATAGGCAGTATGTTGTTGGTCGTACTCTCCGTTTCAGGTCGAACAACAACATTGCTAAAATACTGCGTTTCATCAAGTTCATTCTGCAAATTTTGCAACGATGTTTGTTGATAAAAATCGCCTTGTTTAAAAGAGATTAAAGGTCTTAAAACATCATTATTTATAGCAAAGTCAGTAAACTTTATTTCACCGAATTGATAACGGGGTCCGCTATCAAAGTGAACAATTATTTCTGCTGTTTCTAGGCTTTTATGTATCGCAATCGTAGATTTTATAAACTTACTATCAAAGTATCCGCGCTCTAAGCCAAGAGAAACAAGGTCTGTTTTAAACTGTTCATAAACACCGTGGTGTAATATATCACCTGAAACAATTGGAATTTTTCTGATGACTTCAGAAAAAACGCTATCACCTAGGGCGTCACCACTTATATTAATACCTACTTTTATTACGCGCGTTGGTTTATTTAACGTTACACCAAGCGAAAGCGTCCAAATATTTTTATCTACGTTTTTTTCAGTCGAACTGGTTACCACCGCACGATAATAACCCAGTGCTTTTAATGCATTTAATGCCTGTTTTTTTGCTGTAAAAACAAATGCCGCCCGTTCAGTGTCATCCTCTGGTAACGTGCCTAGGTAGGCATGAATATTTTGTGTTACTTCACGGGGTAAGTCATCGGTGATATGAACTAAAAGTGTGCTCGATGATGCAAGAGGTGAAAATAAAAAAAACAATATAAATAAGAAAAAACGACTATGCATTATGGTAAATTGCCAATGAACTTTAAAGCGATTAAATAAAATCATAGCATAACAGCATATCAGGTTTTGCTGATAGAAATGTTTTAAGGTAAAAAAGACTATCTATACATTCTTCCTTACTATAACTTTAACCATATTTGACGTGTTAACTAAGTTATATGAACGTATTAACCCAAAGGCATTATTCTACATGAGGAAAAGAAATGATAACTGAGCAACTAATTTGGTTTATAGATGGGCGTTATTTTTATAAAAATGTCACTTTAGATAAAATAATTCAGCTTGCCAATGCTCATCAAATGCGAATTAAGATAATAATAGATGCTCAAGTAAAGTCTACTCAGCGGTGGTATTGGCATTCAATGGTTGAGAATTCATCAACGGTTAATGAGGACTTAGCGGCTATCAATAAGAAAAAGCAAACGTTACTTAATGCGTTAGAAATGAGTGCGATTAAAGCCGAAATAATCATTACCGATACATCTAATCACATTAAAACCATTAATACTGAATTAGCAAAAAATAATAATGGCCTATTAGTTTTAGAAGATACGCCTCCAAAACAAAGGCACCCTATTTTCCAAACGCTAACAGAAATAAACGCCCCCGTATTATTACTCAGCAATAACGTCTGGAAAAAACCACTCAATGTTATTGGCGCAGTTGACCCATTGCACGAAAATGATCGCCCGGCTAAAATTGATGAACATATCGTTAAGCATTTAAAAAACTGGGAGGGATCATTAGCGATAAAATGGAAAGTTGTACATTGTTGTTATATATCCTCCGTTTTAACCCAATACAAAAGCAAAGTACTTTCGATGCACCGAGATGGGTTAAAAGAGTTTTCACGTCAGTTTAAGGTTCTGCAAGATCAATACACGTTAATCGAAGGTTTACCTGAAGACGCCTTAAAGACATATATTAACAAAAACCATATAGACATTTTATTTATTGGTTTGGTTAATAGAAGTATGCTCGATAAATTTTGGGTGGGCAGTACAACATCAAACTTTTTATACGAGCCACCGTGCGATCTATTACTGATTAAACAGTAAATTAATTACAGTGCGTTAACGATTAAGCATTCAACTATAAGATTAATGCTTAATCGTTGTTTAACCTTTACTCCTTCGACGTGCCATCTTCGGTAATTTTGGAATCAGCATTTAAAGCAACATCAAAAGGTTTACTTTGACTACCTGAATATAGGCTTATATGTGGAAATGGAATTTCAATACCTTGTTCATCAAAAGCTTTTTTAATATTCTGATACATCTCATTTTTAAGGGTAAGGAAGTTTTCTCTTTTTGACCAAACTGAAAATTGTATATCTACAGATGATGATCCGAATCCGGTTAAAATAAACAAGGGTGCTGGCTCTTCCAAACAAATAACATTTTTCTCCGCTATTTTTAATAGAACATCTCTTACATTTTCAATATCTTCTTTATAAGCGATACCTAATTTTAAGTCGGCTCTTCTGATCGGGTATTTTGTCATGGTGGTTACCGCACTTTTGATCATACTTTCATTGGGTATACGGACGAATAAATTATCAAAGGTTCTTAACTTAACAGACAGTAAATCAATAGAAATAACTTCACCTAAAATTTCATTAACTTTGATCACATCGCCAATTGAAAACGGCCTTTCTACCATCAGAAATAGGCCGCTAATTAAGTTTGATGCTGAGGTTTGTGAAGCAAAACCAATAGCAACAGTAAAAATACCGGCTGCGCCAAGCAATATCGTTAAATCTATACCTACATGCTTTAAAGCTGACAATGAAAATAGTGCCAACAACGTATAAAACACCGTTCTTTTTAATAAAAAGACGCCGTGTGTCGTCATTTTTTTTTCGACAATCTTTTCAATACCGCTACTTATCGTTTTAGCAATAAAGTAACCGACTATAAATAAAATAAGTGCCTGTGTTAATGTATACAAATGAGATACTTTGAGCGTATTAAAAAACTCATTAATGACTTCCATACAATATTTACCTAACCCTTGTTTGCTGAACTAATATTTACCCAAATAAATTACTAATTCTGCGTATTAATTTCCCATGCTCTGAAGACTCACGCGGAGCACTGATAGATTTGAGCGGAGACAACTCAGCCGAAATACTTTTCTCAACAATTAACTCAACATCAGCTGATTCATTTTCTATTTCGATAGTGATGCCAGATGTCCACAATTGATTTTTGTCATCGCCGTATAAGTGTAAGTAATTTACCGGAACATTAATTCTATTGATAATTAATGCTTTATCATGACTATTAATGACCATTATAGCTGTTGTTGCCCGATGAGGGTGTAAGTCTAATTCTTCAAGTTTAGTTTTTGCAGACGTATATTTCGCATAGCAGAGCTGACCATCAATGGTTGAACTGCCAAACCATGAATCAGAGGGGCGCCAAAAAGGTAAATCAACCAAACATTTGCCACTTGGAAATGTTTCAGCGTAAAACCAAATAGGTGTACTGATAAATAACTGTACTTTTTCACCGGCAAGAATGGTTAAAGGTGATGATGGACGCGCAATAACAGGACGGTCGGCCAATTTTGGGAAGACTTTTATTTTATCTGAACTGGCTTTCTCTAAAAATCGACCAATAACAGCATTGTTTTCTACGTTAAAGTTTTCGCCGTCAGAAAGCAAAATTTCGTGGTCTTCTTCTTGATTTTCAATGTTCCAAATATTCCACTCTGTGGCTTTACGCTTTATTAATATGGCTCGCTCGCCTACGCTCCAACACTTTTTCTCTTGTTGTTCATCAAATGTAAACTCGCCCCACCAAATATTGTTACTCATCGTTCACTCTTTAAGAATTATTTTTTAAAGACTTATTTTAAATACTAAGTCGCCAAAACCCCAAATAAAGGTACCTGTCATCAATAAAGAAACCTCTAAAATACCCAACTGATACCTAACATTGTCTTTAACAACGTCAATTTTATCGTCAAAGTTATCTTCAATCGTTTTAATTTCTTTTTCAATGTACTCTGCAGGCGCATTAATTTTTCTGAGCTTCATTTTTGCTCGTGATAAAACAACCCGATGTTGGATATTCAATTTACTTATTAACACTCTTTCAGCGATGATAGCGCCAATGCTTGACCACACACCAAGCAACACAATTAAGCACCCGCTTCGCGAGAGCCACTCTATTCCTAAGAACTGAGTTTTTGACAAATAATACCCCATAGAGATCAGAGTTAAAGAGAGTAACCAAGCCATTATTGGTTGCCGCTTTTTTATATTAATGACTTTATTTTCATAAAGTGTTTTTGAATCGCTCAATATTTTTCTTCTTTTTAAATTACAACCAACGTTTTTTCTTAAACCAGGCAATAAGCCCAACAGAAATAACTGACATCACTCCAAGTAGAGTAAAATAACCGTGTTCAAATTTAAGCTCAGGTATGTATTCGAAGTTCATCCCATAAATTCCTGCGAGGAAGGTCAAAGGTACAAACAAGGCAGTAATAACCGTTAACACACGCATGGTTGCATTTAGCTGATGTGAGGTAACAGACATGTAACCATTAATTAAGTCTCCACAAATATCATAATACATTTGAGAAAGACTCAGTAGTCGGTCAAGGCGCTCTCTTAAATCATTAACTGCATGTATTTCTTTGTCGGTAATAAGTGATGTTTCATCATCTTCAAGGTAACTGTTTAGGGTATTGCCCACAGTTACATGGTAATTAAACGTTCTTCTGATTTTAACTAACCGAGAACGATGTGCCGTAATTTCTCGCATGGTTGCATCGTTACCACTAACTTGAAACTGATCTTCGATTTTTTCTAAGTGTGCTTCAAAACTAAATAACTGCTGTAAATAATTACCACAGCTACTGTGAAATATTTTCAACGCTAAATGTATTGGGCTTCGGGCTAAATACTTTTCGCTGCTCGCGTTAAATAACGTATTTATCGCAACAGAGCTTTCAGGGTGACCGGTAATTAATACGCGTTGACCGATGAACATACTAATTTGTACGTGCTCAAACGTTAAATTGTCTTCTTTAGCAACAAAACCGCGGTAAAGCAGAAAAATAAAATCACTAAACAGTTCAACTTTAGGAGGATGTCTTTCTCTTTGCGCATCTAAAATAGCTAATGGATGACAACCAAATTGAGTTAATATTTCTTTTTCTTGAGATTTTTCAACCTTATCAAGATCAATCCATAGCGTAGTACTTTCATCTTGTTGCCATTGAGAGACTAACTCTTGACCACCGATTATTATCGGTGAAGAAGGTGAAATCAACATACATTTAATCATGAAAAATCCTTTGCTGGAATTAAAAAATAGCGCTGAAGTAAGCATTACACATCATAAGTGTTCTAAAATTTTATAAATGACACATTAATTTATAAACGATGCCATTATAAGCAATATTTTAGAATAAAGGTCAAATAATTAGTTGTGATCTCAGTGAGTAAAGTTAATAATTCACCCAATTAACGCTATTAACAGCCCTATTAGGATTATTACATGTCAACTGACATTATTACTTGGTGCGCTATCGCCTTTTGTATTACACAATCAGCGATTTTTTCAGGATTAAACCTCGCGTTTTTTTCCATCAGTAGACTTCATTTAGAAGTGGAAGCGAAAAAAGGCAACAAAGCCGCACAAACCATTTTACGTCTTAGAGACGATTCGAATTTCTTATTAACGACCATATTATGGGGTAATGTCGGCATTAATGTGCTGCTAACCATGCTGTCTGATTCAGTGCTTACCGGTGTCAGCGCTTTTTTATTCTCGACAATTGCGATAACCATTATTGGTGAAATTACACCTCAAGCTTACTTTTCGAGAAATGCTTTAAAAATGGGCAGCATGCTAGCACCTATTATTCGTTTTTATCAGATCCTGTTTTACCCTGTTGCTAAACCAACAGCACTTATCTTGGATGCATGGCTTGGGAAAGAAGGTATTACCTACCTTGAAGAAAGCGAACTTAGAAGTATTATCCGCCAACATATAACAGCTGAAGAAGCAGACCTTAATCATGTAGAAGGTATCGGTGCGTTAAACTTTTTTGCCTTGGATGAAATACAAGTGACTGAAGAAGGTGAAATAATTGATCCTAAATCAATCATTTCCTTACCAACAAAGTTAGATTTACCTATCATTCCCGTGACACAACAAAGTCCCGATGACCCATTTTTAATGCAAGTGAATGAAACCAATCATAGCTGGGTAATACTCACTAATGAGGCTGGCTATCCATTACTTGTGCTTGATGCTGATGGCTATTCACGTGCAGCTTTATACCAACCTACCGATTTTGACCCTTACAATTACTGTCATCGCCCGGTAGTGATCACTGATGAAACAACCCCCTTAAATGAAGCTATGCTAAAAATGAAAGTTAACACTTCTATAGATAAAAACTTTGATGGAGTGATAGAGCACGATGTATTGCTAATTTGGGGAGAGACCAAGCGTATTATCACTGGAGCCGATATCTTTGGTTTATTGCTTAAAGGCATGCTACCCAGTATAAGTAAGTAGGTTAATAAATATTTATCATGGAATGGACCAATAAAATGTACAGCTTCACTGAATTTACTGAGTTACTGTTTGAGTATAAGTTTATTGTTACCTTTTTAGTGCTTATGGCTTCTTTTTTGGTTAAAAATTTAATCATAAAAATAATAAAACTAAAGGCTAAACAAACTAAAAGATTAAAAATCAATATGGTAAGTAATATTTTTACCCTAATGATGATTATAGTGCTTTTTAACCTTTGGTCTGAAGAAATTCAAAAGTTTGCATTTTCAATTGCCGCATTTATTGTTGCAATAGTACTAGCAACCCGAGAATTTATTCAGTGTTTTATTGGTTTTATCTATATATTATCAAGTAGACCCTTTCGTATTGGCGACTGGATACAAGTAGGTAACTATGTCGGTGAAGTGCATTCTACTGATTGGGCAAAGCTGACCTTATTAGAAGTAAATAAAGATGATTATGAATATACCGGTAAAACGTTGTATTTACCGAATAGCCAACTGATAACATCAGTTATTAAGAATCTTAACTTCCTTAAACGATATGCTGTGCATCATTTTACCATTGTGCGTAATGACTGTGTTAACCCTTTTGATTTCATCGAAACGTTATATGAAAAAGCGAACTTCTATTGCCATGACTTTAAAGATGTCGCTATTCGCTACAACCATCTTATTGAAAACCGTTTAGATATAAAAATTGCAGGTCCTGAGCCTCATATTCAAGTTGCTACATCAGAACTTGGCGACACTCAGATATTTTTTACTATTTTTTGTCCAACCGAAAGTGCCATGGAAATAGAACAAAAATTAACTTCTGATTTCATGAACTTATGGTTTGAACACAAAGCCTTAAAAGTCAGCCTTTAATAGGTCACTTCAAAACCCCTCATTATTTTTATGTGTTAAATTGTATCGCCTCATCATTGATGAGGCTTTCATTTACCGATAATAGATTATGGTGAATCTGTGATTAGGCGCTTAAGGCAAACTAGGCGAATAGATTGCCCACTTCCTTTATAAATATAGCCAATTTAACAGTAATGACAGTGTTACCCACATGAGAATAATCAATGGAATACCAACACGCATAAAGTCAGAAAAGCGATAACCACCGGCATTCATTACCAATAAATTAGTTTTATAAGCCATAGGTGTTGCATAACTCAAGTTGGCGCCAAACAGTACAGCCAAAATAAAAGGCTCTGCTGGCAAGTTCAGTTGACTCGCTACAGAAATAGCAATTGGCGTTCCGATAACAGCCGCTGCGTTGTTAGAGACGATATTGGTGAGTATCGCGAGTAACAGCATTAAAGCCGACAAAACACCCCCTGGCGGTAGGCCGAACGATAAGGCAACAAAAACTTGGGCGATATATTCAGCTCCCCCTGTTGTCATCATCGCAGCGCCCAATGCTAAAGACGCAGCAACAATTAAAATAACCTGAGTACTGAGCGCCGATGACGCTTCTTGCCAATTTAAACACTTTGTTACTAACAAAATCAGCACACCACATATCGCACTAATTTCAATCGGTAAAATACCGAGCGCTGATGATACAACCACTGCCAACAAGGTGCCTAACGCAATGGGGGCTTTACTTGTTTGGGGTAACGACTCCGCGCCATCGATAATGAGTAGCCCTTGTTTAGCTTTCAATAAATCAATTTGTTCTTGCTCTCCTTGTACGAGAAGTACATCTCCGATTTTCAATCGGGTATTGCCGATACTGCTGCGACCAATTTCCATAGCTTTACCCGCTCGATGCAATGCGACCACTGATATACTGTGTTTTTGAATGAAATTGACTTGTTGTAAGGTCCGTCCTTCAACGCCCGAGCCCGCAATAATAACAATCTCGGCCAAGGTTTGTTTGTCAGCTTTTAACGGATGTTCGTCATCAACTTTATTTAGCCCTGAGAATAAGGTTGCCCCTAATACCGTTTCATATTCTTTTAAACGGTCGGGGTAATCATGAACTTTTAAACGGTCTCCCACCGTCAGTATTGTATCGGGCAAAGGCATAATATTACGATAATTTGCCCCGCGCTGAATACTTTCTATTTTTAACTGGCCATCAGTCAAAGCAATTATTTCAGTAATTGTTTTCTCGTTAGCTACACTTTCTTCGTTGATATTAAGATAAGCGCTAAATAAACGTGGCGATGTATCAGGCATAGAAGGTGTTCTACTGGGTAAAAGTTTTGGCGCAATTAGCCATAAATAAAGTACCGCAACAACAGAAGCAATAAGTGCAGGTTGAATAAAATCAAAGAGTCCAAATTCAACAGCGCCCATATTTTTTGCAATACTAACCACTAATAAGTTTGTAGATGTACCTATAGTCGTTGCCATTCCCCCAACCAATGTTGCTAACCCCATGGGTAACAACATCGGCGAAGAGTCTGTTTTAGTGCGTAATGAAACACTGATCAAGATAGGTAGCAATAACACAACAACGGGGGTGTTATTAATGAAAGCACTTAAACCTCCAGCCAAAATAAGCGTTAACAGCAACGACAGTGCAGGACTTATTTTCCATAACTTGGCCAAATATCGTCCAATGGGCTCTAAGGCACCTGTACGCACGATACCGTGACCAATAATCATTAATGAACAAACCGTCACTAAAGCTTCATGACCAAAGCCAAAAAACAATGAACTGGGTTCGAAATGGACGCCATCTACGTAAAAGGGAAAGAATGCAAACGCCAAACACAATACCGCGATAACAGACAAAGAAGAGGTTTCTAGGGGAATATCGTCTCGACGAAAAAGATATAAAGCAAATACGGTAATGAGTAATACCGCTAAAGCATGGTTATTAGGTAAGTCTGGAATATTCAAAAATTGATACCACGTTAATTTAATTATTTAGCAGCTAAAGCCACTGTTTATAAAGCTGATTCTAAATGGATATAACAAATGGTTACAAGTTAATCGCACCTATTGTAATTTTTTTAATAACTATAATACGTGTTTTCAATTAAGTACATACTCGCTAATCAATAGATATTTTTACCATGAGCTCGCTAAAGATTAGAATATATCAGCTAATAATGGCTTCAACAGCAATTAAGCTACTTTGAACAACATATATTCTAAACAGCGAGGAATTAACTGACGGGCAATAATAAGGAACTTGTAGTGACTAAAAACAACGGCAATATGATCTGCATATTGTTAGGTTATGTGATGCGAGTTAACCCGCTATTTTAGATATTAGGTGTCAGTGAACGATTCACCTTCTATGGTAATGTTCACAGAAGATGGATCGCTTGTAATGTATAAAGTTTATAGAGGAAATTTAACGTAGCTAACTTTTATTTTGACCCTAAAAACACTTTAGAAGGGTCAACAAGAAACCGCTTGCCAAGTGCTTCACGCCCTAACAACATTAAGTAACTCATGTCAGAGCGATCGGTTAAGGTTATTTCA
>NZ_JACGUZ010000073.1:0-57367 GCF_014076955.1 Colwellia sp. Bg11-12 | reverse complement strand
TGGCGGTGAGATAGAGATTTGAACTCTAGAAGGGCTATAAACCCTTGCTGGTTTTCAAGACCAGTGCTTTCGACCACTCAGCCATCTCACCTGAATGTCTTAAAACAATTGCTTGCTTGAAGACGGTGCAGATATTAAGACCTGCAATAACATTTGTAAAGCACTAATTTTATTATTTTATCTTTATGTTCAATAAATCAGCAAGATAACTAAAAAAACAGCTTTTTAGCTGAAAGTCAGTCTATTATTCATTTGAAATTTCTTTTTCTCTTTTTATTTAAGCGCTCGTGGCTTACATCAAGCTGAATACGTATGTAATTTGTTGTGTCAATTTTTCGGTTGTGATTATATGTCGACATAATGCGTCTTTACTCTTATAAGAAAAATAATAAATGAAAAACAAACCTCAGCTCAGTTTTTGGCAAATATGGAATGTTAGCTTCGGCTTTTTAGGTGTCCAGTTTGGCTTTGCTTTACAAAATGCGAATGTCAGTCGAATTCTCTCAGATTTGGGTGCAGACCTTCACTCTTTGTCTTTATTTTGGTTAGTAGCGCCTATTATGGGCTTACTTATTCAACCAATAGTTGGCGCAGCATCAGATAAAACATGGAATAAGTTCGGTCGCCGTAATCCTTATATACTCATTGGCGCGATATCAGCAACAGTGGGGATGCTATTAATGCCAAATGCCCCGCTATTTGTCTCTATAATCACGCCGATGATATTTGGGGCAATGATGTTAGCTGTTATGGACGCTTCCTTTAATATCGCCTTCCAACCTTTCAGAGCACTCGTGTCTGATATGGTGCCCGATAACCAGATGAATAAGGGTTACTCTATCCAAGCCTTTTTAATTAATATTGGTGCGGTTATTGGTTCTATACTCCCGTTCGTGCTTACTAATGTGGTTGGCTTAGAAAACACTTCGCAACAAGGCAGCATTGCTCCGTCGGTTGTTTGGGCATTTTATATTGGCGCAACGGTTTTATTGGGTTCGGTATTATGGACCATTTTTAGAACCAAAGAATATTCCCCTAAAGATTATTATGAATTCAAAGGAATGGACGCCGAAGAAGTTGCTAAAGAACAAGCCATTGAAAAGTCGTTACTTGAAAAGTTAACTGACTTTGTCGGATTAATGAAAACGATGCCCGTAGTAATGAAACGTTTAGCACTTGTGCAATTTTTCTCATGGTTCTCATTATTTATTATGTGGGTTTACACTATGCCCGCTATTGCTCAGCAAGTTTGGGGCATTGATGTAAAATGGTTTGACCCTAGCTATATTACCGCTGCGGGTGGCGTACCCCAAGACATAGCTGCGGCTAAAGGTGCAGCGGGAGACTGGGTAGGTATTTTATTTGCGGCTTACTCATTATTTGCCGCATTCTTCTCTATTGTGCTAGCAAAGCTTGCGAATACCTTTGGCCGAAAAGCGGTGTACTCGTTTTCTTTACTCGCAGGTGGACTCGGTTATTTAAGCTTTATGTTTATTCAAAACCCTGAGCCGACTCTCGTTAATTTATTGATTACAGAAATAACAGTGCCACAAGGTGCGGTTACCTTGTTTATTCCAATGATGGGTGTGGGTATTGCTTGGGCAGCAATTTTAGCAATGCCTTACACAATACTTGCTGGGGCATTACCTGCTAATAAAACGGGGGTTTATATGGGAATATTTAATTTCACCATTGCCGCGCCACAAATTGTTTCGGGTATATTTGCTGGTTGGATATTAAATTCGGTTTTTGAAAACCATGCGATAAATATTATTATGCTGGCGGGTATATCTATGGTTCTAGGTGCTGTTTCAGTTTATTTTGTCAAAGAAAAAAGCGAGTAATGCGACTCGCTTTAGTTGTTTATAATTACTGAGGGTTGGCCATTTTTGTATTGTAGGTTAGATTAGGAAACATACTAAATTTTTAGTGAAGCTAGCCTACACAACACAATAAAACGTTAACTGCCACAAGACTGACGAACAACCAATGTGGTTGCCATTAACTCTGTTTTAGCTGCTTCGCCATTCACTAGTGCTAATAGTTTTTCAACTAATAACTCCCCTGCTAACATCGTATCTTGTCGGGCAGTTGTTAACGTTGGAAAGGTAAAACTCGCAACAGGAATATCATCAAAACCAAAAACGGCAACATCTTCAGGTACGCGAATATTGTTTTCTTGCAAAGCTCGCATTGCCCCTACGGCAATTAAATCACTTGCTGCCATTATCGCGTCAAATTTCTCACCTGTTTTAAGCAATTGTAGTGCAGCATAATGCCCTGCTTCTTCCGTAGAAATCGCGTCAAATTGAAGTTTTTCATTAACCACTAAATCGTGCTCGAGTAACGCTTTAGAATGTCCTGCATAACGATCTAAAAATTCAGGTGAACCGGTAGATACTCCGCCTAAAAAAGCAAAGTTTTTGCGGTTGTTTTTGATCACATGTTCGGTTAACTGGTAACCCCCTTGAAAGTTGTCGCAACCCACCGAGACCACATCAAGATCTTTAACTTCAGCCCCCCAACGAACAAAATGTGTTTCTTGTTCAATAAGCTGAATAAGCTTTTCCTCATAATCAGTGTAGTCGCCATAGCCCAGTAATATTATTCCGTCGGCTTTACGTGTATCTTCAAAGTCAGCATGCCAGTCGTGACTCATTTGTTGAAAAGACACTAATAAGTCATAGCCTTTGTTACCACAAGCTCGAGTAATACTGCCTAACATTGACATAAAGAATGGGTTGATCAATGAATCATCATTCGTTGGGTCTTCAAACAATAATAACGCAATAGTGCCGCTTCGTTGGGTACGTAAACTGCTGGCATTTTTGTCTACTTTGTAATTAAGTTCTTTGGCAATAGCTTGCACACGTAATCGAGTTTCTTCATTCACTAAAGGGCTATTACGCAATGCTCTTGATACTGTTGATTGAGAAACACCCGCACGATATGCAATATCAAACGAAGTATTTTTAGCTTTAACCATTAAATTAACCGACAACTTATTAATAAATATACTGCTTAGATACTAACTTAGCCCTCTAGCCTTGTATAGCTTATTAAAGGTAAACAGATAATTCACTCATTTTTTAGCTATCGATTTACCCGATATTTTAGTGCAGTGGCTGTAGTCACCGAGCACCACATAACTTTAGTCTGAAATAAACCGTGAAATGCATACGTATGCATGTGAAATAGTGAATAAAACGCTCATGCATACGTATGTAGTTTATTGCTCTAATTCTTAACATCGGCATAATTTAATCATCACGTTATTTATTGTGGAAAGAATTCGTTCAACTGATGCAAATAAGTAAAAAGGATGGACAAAGTCCTTATATACACCACAAATTTTAAATAAATAGGAATTAAATCAAAACGTCAGCAGGTAAAAGACAGTTTTGAGGATAAAAATTAATTATGACAACTAAAGCTAAAAAAGACATTTCTGCCAGTTTTACTGCCACAGAATTAAAGAAACGCATTCAACATCACGTAAACAGCACTTTAGGTGATCGTGTTATTTCTGAAAGTACACACGAGAACACGCCACAAAACAAGCAGGCTTATTGGCAAGCAACATCACTTGCCCTAAATGAAATTATTGTTGAAAAACTTCAAGCAAGTAAACGTCAACAAGCAAAGTCAGCAAATAAAAGTATTAACTATTTGTCGCTTGAGTATTTGATGGGCCGTTTGTTGTCAAATAACTTACATAATTTAGATTTATATAAAAACACTGAACAAGCACTAAAATCGCTAGGTTTTGACCTTGCAGATTTATGTGAGGAAGGCGCTGACTTAGCGTTAGGTAATGGCGGATTAGGTCGCCTAGCAGCCTGTTTTCTTGATTCATTAGCAACACTAGATTACAACGCGATGGGTTATGGTATTCATTACCAACATGGTTTATTTAAACAAAGTTTTAAAGACGGACACCAAATAGAGCAGCCTGATATGTGGCGTGAATTTGGCAGCCCATGGGAAATTTGTCGTCCTGAATCTACTCAGCATATTCCGGTGTATGGTTATGTTGAACAGCAGGCCCAAGTTGATGGTAGCTTAACGTCAATTTGGCGTGCAGGAAAAATGCTTAAGGGCGTTCCTTGGGATATTCCAATTGTTGGCTATAACTCAGCAACCGTTAATACTTTACGTTTGTGGGAATGTCGTGCAGATTCAGCTTTTGACTGGGATACACTTAACCAAGGTGACTACTTATACGCGCACAAAGATCAAGTAAATGCGGAAACTGTTTCGAAAGTACTTTATCCCAATGACGACCACGATGCCGGTAAAGAATTGCGTTTTATTCAGCAATATTTCTTCTGCGCTTGTTCTGTTAAAGACATTATTAGTCGTTATCAATTGCAATTTGGACCACTTACCACAGCAAGTAGCCAAAATTTTGCCGAAAAAGTAGCTATTCAACTTAACGACACCCACCCCACTCTCGCTATTTTAGAACTAATGCGAGTTTTGCTTGATGAGTATCGTTTTTCTTGGCTAGACGCTTGGCAATTAGCGCGCAAAGTATTTTCTTATACTAACCACACGCTTTTACCTGAAGCATTAGAGAAGTGGTCAGTTTCATTATTTGAACGCGTATTACCTCGTCATTTAACGATTTTATACCGCATAAACGAAGCATTTCTCAATGACGAAGTAAATGCTATGTGGCCAAACAACGAACAAATGCGTGCGCGTCTTTCAATTATCGAAGAAGGTGAACAGCGTAAAGTACGTATGGCACATTTATGTGTTATTACCTCACATAAAGTTAATGGGGTTGCTCAAATTCATTCTGACTTAGTCAAACAAGATTTATTTCCAGAATTCAACCAGCTTTGGCCTGAGAAGTTGACCAATGTTACCAATGGCATTACGCCACGACGTTGGTTGAAATCTTGTAACCCATTATTGTCTGAGTTACTAACAAAACACGTTGACGAAGATTGGGCGAAAAACTTAAACAGCTTATCGTCATTAGCAACATTTGCTGACAATGCCAATTTTCAAGAGAAGTTCATGGCGATAAAGCATGAAAATAAAGTCGCGCTTACCGCAGAAATAGAAACACTAACCGGTGTTATTGTCAGCCCTGACGCTATTTTTGATGTGCAAATAAAGCGTCTTCATGAATACAAGCGCCAGCACTTGAATTTATTACATATTCTTGCACTTTACCGTCGCTTACTCGCAAACCCTGAGTTAGACATGCAACCGCGTGTATTTATTTTTGGCGCGAAAGCCGCACCCGGTTATAAGTTAGCAAAAGAAATTATTTACGCAACGAATAAAATCGCTGAAAAAATCAATAATGACACCCGCATAAAAGACAAATTAAAAGTGGTGTTTTTACCAAATTATCGCGTCAGCTTAGCTGAAAAAATAATTCCAGCCGCTGACGTTTCAGAGCAAATATCAACCGCAGGTAAAGAAGCATCGGGTACCGGTAATATGAAACTGGCTCTCAATGGCGCCGTAACAATTGGCACCTTAGATGGGGCAAATATTGAGATAGCTGAAGAAGTTGGCGACAACAATATTTTCATCTTTGGCTTAACCGTTGATGAAGTTAAAACGCTAGATAACGAAGGCTATAACCCTTATCACTATTACGAAAATAACAACGAAATTAAAGCGTGTTTAGACTGGTTAGACACAGACTACTTTACGCCAGGCCACGCAGGTGAATTATCTTCAATTAAACAAAGTTTCCTTGAAGGTGGCGATCCATACAAAGTACTGGCTGATTTTGAAAGCTACAGTGACGCTCAACAAGCATTAGGCATTGCTTACCAAGACCAAAAGCGTTGGGCAAAAATGGCCATTCTCAATACTGCGCTAATGGGCAAGTTTAATTCAGACCGTTCGATTGAAGACTACGTTAAAAACATTTGGTTCTTAACGCCAAGTATTTAGTTATCGCCTATTAACGGTTAATTATTAGGAACACGAGGAAATTATATGAGTTTATCTATAAATGACATCAACACTTTAGTCAACGCTCGCCATATTGCACCTAACCAGGTTTTAGGGCTAACGGCTGACCAAAGTAAGGGTTATTTACGGATCACTTGTTACTTTCCTCATATTAAGAATATTGAATCTGTTGAAATACTCGCCTTGTTGCCCTGCAAGAAATCATCTGAATTTGGCAATAAAGAAAGTGCAAAATCTTTAGGGAAGTTAGTCAAGATTGATGACAGCGGACTTTACACGCTTAAATTACGCCGTAAAAATATTTTTAATTATCGACTCAAAGTTACTACCTCAGATGAAACACGGTTAATTGACGATCCCTATCAGTTTTCAGCGACGTTAGGCGAGCTTGATATTTATCTATTACAACAAGGTAATCATCAAAAACCTTATGAAAAACTTGGCGCTCATCAGCAAATAAAAACACTTAATGGCCACAAAATTTCCGGTGTTTCATTTGCTGTTTGGGCACCCAATGCAAGCCATGTTTCTTTAATTGGCGACTTTAATCATTGGGACCAACGTAGCCATCCTATGCAAAATATAACCATAGATAACGTGACAAGTGGCTATTGGAATATATTTATTCCACAAGCGTCTGTAGGACAACACTATAAGTTCGCCATTAAAGATAAAAATGGTATCGCGTTACCTTTTAAAGCCGACCCTTATGGCAACCAAGCCCAATACCGACCTGATACAGCGTCAATTATTAGCAAAACAGACAATTACAAGTGGCAAGATCAAAAGTGGTTAAAAGAACGTCAAGAACGTAATAGTAACAACGCGCCAATTTCAATTTATGAAGTGCATTTAGGCTCTTGGCGTCGAGGTAAGAACAACGAATTTTTAAATTATAGAGACATCGCCAACCAGCTTATTCCTTACACATTATCGATGGGGTTTACCCATATTCAGTTAATGCCGGTCAGTGAATTCCCATTCGATGGCTCCTGGGGATATCAGCCAGTTGGGTTATTTGCACCAACAGCACGTTTTGGTAACGAAGCTGATTTTCAATACTTTGTTGATGCGTGTCATCAAGCCAATTTAGGTTTACTCATTGATTGGGTACCCGGTCATTTCCCTAGCGATGATCACGGCTTAGCAACATTTGATGGCACCCACCTTTTCGAACATGAAGACCCTAAACAAGGCTTTCACCCTGACTGGAATACACTAATTTATAATTATGGCCGTGTTGAAGTGGCTAATTTTTTACGGTCAAGCGCCCTGCACTGGTTAGACAAATATCATGTTGACGGTATTCGCGTAGACGCCGTGGCATCGATGCTCTATCTCGATTACAGTCGTAAAGAAAATGAATGGATCCCTAACATTCACGGTGGCCGAGAAAACTTAGAAGCCGTTGATTTTTTAAAGCGTTTTAATGAAGAACTTTATCAACAATATCCGGGTACATTTTCTGTTGCGGAAGAATCAACATCATGGCCGGGGGTTTCTCGCTCAACGCACGATGGTGGTTTAGGTTTTGGCTTTAAATGGAATATGGGCTGGATGAATGACAGTTTGCAGTACATGCAACGTGAACCTGTTCATCGCTCACATCACCATGACGAACTAAGCTTTAGCCTTGTTTACGCCTTTGATGAAAACTTTATTCTGCCACTAAGTCATGACGAAGTTGTTCATGGCAAAGGCTCTATTTTACAAAAAATGCCCGGTGATGCTTGGCAACAGTTTGCCAACGTACGTGCCTATTACAGCTTTATGTGGGCTCACCCCGGTAAAAAACTTCTTTTTATGGGCTGTGAGTTTGCCCAAGGAAAAGAATGGGATCACGACAGTGAACTTGACTGGCATCAGCTCGATATTCATTGGCACAGTGGTGTACAACAACTCATTAAAGATTTAAATAATGTTTACTGCAATACGCCCGCTTTATATGAAAAAGACTGTCAAGCGGAAGGTTTTAGTTGGTTAGATCATCAAAACCGTGAACAGTCTATTTATAGTTTTATCAGGTTTGGCCAGTTAACAGAAAATACCGCTAAAGAAAGTGCAGTAATTGTGGTCTGTAACTTTACCGCTCTAACGCACAAAACATTCAAATTAGGCGTGCCAACACGTGGAGAATATACCGAATTACTTAACTCTGATGCTGAAATTTATGGCGGCAGTAACACAGTAAACTCTGGTACGTTAACGAGTGTTGAATTACCTTGGCAAGGTCAACAACACTACATAGAAATTACAGTGCCACCTTTAGCCACAGTGATGTTTACCCTTAAAAGTGAACACGTCGAACTCGAGACCATTCAATGACAGGTCTTGGCATTAGCGTAGGTAAAAATGTGACCTCTGGGCGTTCATATCCAATGGGTGCATCACTGGCTAAACATGGCAAGGGCTGTAATTTTGCCCTCTTTTCCGCTCATGCCACAAAAGTAGAGCTCTGCGTTTTCTCAACTGACGGTAAAACTGAACTACAGCGCATTGAATTACCAGAGTTTACTGACGATGTGTGGCATGGTTTTGTTGAAGGTATTACCGAAGGCTGTTTATACGGATATAGAGTATATGGCCCTTTTGAACCTCACAACGGCCATCGTTTTAACCCGAACAAATTATTGCTAGACCCTTATGCAAAAAAAATATTTGGTCAGTTTATACAAAGCGAACTTAATTTTAGCTACGACCTAAAAAGTACCCAAAAAGATTTAACCCTCGATAATCGTGACAACGCGACAACTATGCCTAAGTGTGTGGTGGTATTGCCGCTTTTGATTAGCGAAACACATCCTCAAGTACGCCGTCGTGACACCATTCTTTATGAGTTACATGTGAAAGGTTTTACGCAACAAAACCCTGATGTGCCTATTGAGCTTCGCGGTACTTTTGCTGGTCTTGCTAATAAAAAGGTCTGCCAGTATCTGAAATCGTTGGGGGTAACCAGTATTGAACTGTTACCGGTTCAGCAATTTATTAATGAAGATTTTGTTCAAGACAAAGGGTTAAGTAATTACTGGGGTTACAACACCATCTCTTTTTTTGTGCCGCACGCCGCCTATTGCCATTCGGGTGAAGTTGGCGAGTTTCGTTCTATGGTTGAAACCTACCACGAAGCGGGTATCGAAGTTATTCTCGATGTGGTTTATAACCATACCGCAGAAGGCGACGAGCTGGGCCAAACGTTAAGCTTTAAAGGGATAGATAATGCCAGTTACTATCGTTTGCACACATCAGACAAACGCTATTATGAAAATTTTTCAGGGTGTGGCAATACCATTAATGTACAGCATCCACGAGTTATTCAACTGATCACAGACAGCTTACGTTACTGGGTTGAAATAATGGGGGTTGATGGTTTTCGTTTCGATTTAGCGCCGGTTCTTGGCCGTGACGCCCCTGATTTTAAAGCAAACAATCATTTTTTTACCAGCATTCGGCAAGACCCTGTGTTATCAAAAGTTAAACTTATTGCAGAGCCCTGGGATGTAGGACATGGCGGATACCAGCTGGGTCGCTTCCCTAATAGCTGGCTAGAATTGAACGATCGTTTTCGAGATTCTTGTCGACGCTTTTGGCGTGGTGAACAAGGCTTAGTTGCCGAATTTGCCAAACGCTTGCATGGTTCAAGTGACATATTCGAGCAGCCGAGCCGTCGACCTAGCGCCAGCGTTAACTTCATTACTTCACATGACGGCTTCACGCTAACTGATTTAGTCAGTTTTAATAACAAGCAAAATAAAGCCAATGGCGAAGAAAACAATGATGGCCACGACAGTAACTTTAGCAATAATTTAGGCGCAGAAGGAACTACCGACAATGAGCGTATTAACGTACTTCGCCGACAACAAAAACGTAATTTACTGACTACGCTTTTTATTGCGCAAGGCACGCCAATGTTACTCAGTGGTGACGAACTCAATAATAGCCAACACGGTAACAACAATGCTTACTGCCAAGACAATGAAATTTCATGGATCGACTGGCAAGACCCACAGGCACAGCAAGAATCAAATTTTGTTAAAGCATTAATCGCCTTACGAAAAGCGCACCCATTATTAAATAGAACACATTACCAACATGGTTTTAAAGTAAGTAAACATACTGGCTTAGCCGATATCAGTTGGTTGAATTGTCATGGTACAGCGATGACCAAAGACAATTGGCATGATGCATCGGTTAAGTGTTTCGCAATGATGTTAGCAAATACCGAGCAACCCGAGACCGATGCTGAACAGCAAGACGATGCCCTACTTGTTATTTTTAATGCCCATCAGCGCAGTATTAATTATTTATTGCCTGAGCTTAATGGCTATTGGCAAGTCCTTATTAATACCGCTACAGAAAACGCTAATGATAGCGCCCAAAACGACACTAACTTAACGAAAAGCAATAGACATTCCGCTATTAACATTGCTCAGCATAGCTGTGTGGTATTGCGCTATTTACATAGCCCACGCGATCAACAACCTACTTATGAACAATAACCGTTACAAAGTAGATAACAAAATCACCATAAGAATGGACGAAAGGTTTCCTTTAGTCATTCAAAAGAATAGAGTAGTAAACTTATGAATTTGATAGAACAACTTGCCGATTTAGTTGGCTTTCACCGCAGTTATACTGACAGTTATGGACACCAAGTACACGCCAATGAAAGTGCTAGGCACAGCTTACTTTCTGCGATGGGTTATGATTTAAGCAGTGACCAAGCAGTCAACACCAGTATTACCTCACTACAAGAAGATACTTGGCGTAAAATGTTACCTAGTGTTCATATCGCTAAGCTTGAAGAAAGTAGTCATCTTATTACGATTAGCCTCGCGGTAAATGAGAGTGCGCATGTCACTTGGCAGATAACGACTGAGCAAGGGGAGAAATTAACAGGAGAAATATTGGTCAGTGATCTGGTTTTTCAAAAAAACAATCAACTTTCAGGCCAAGAATATCGAAAATTTTCGTTATCTCTACCATTGTTAGCGCAGGGGTATCATCAACTTTCTCTTTGTTATGGTCAACAAACAGCAACTTGCCATTTAATCTTTGCGCCAAAAACCTGTTATAGCCCACAAGAAGCATCAACACAGAAAATGTGGGGATATGCTGCACAGTTATATTCACTCAAAAGTGAAAATAACTGGGGTATGGGCGACTTTGGCGACTTAAAGGCACTGGTTAAAAAATCTGCTGAGCAAGGCGCTTCAGCCATTGGTTTGAATCCGTTGCATCCGTTATATCAAAACAATCCCGCACACCGTAGCCCTTATTCACCCACCAGCCGTTGTTTTCTTAACAGCTTGTATATTGATGTAACCCAAGTACCTAATTTTGAAACATGTAAAGCAGCCCAACAACGTTTTAACAGTGAAGAATTTCAAGCAAAAATTAACTTTGCACGTAACACCAAACTTATTGATTACCCAGCAGTTGCTGATGTTAAATTTGAAATTATTGAACTACTCTTTGAAGATTTCATTCAAGCGAATAATGACCAGAATGTAAGCGCGTCCAACCAAGAGTTCAGCGAATTTAAAGCCGAACAAGGCGATGATTTATTACTATTAACCACCTTTGATGCTTTATATGAGCATTTTAGAAAGATTGATTTTAATGCTTATGGTTGGAAAATGTGGCCGAGTGAGTTTCAATCACCTCATTCAGCACAAGTAGCTGCTTTTCAACAACAGCATGCTAAACGCCTTGATTACTTCGCCTTTTTACAATGGCTTGCTCATCGACAGTTAAGTGATGTTTCAACGACCACTAAACATGAGGGTATGCCTATTGGTTTGTATCTTGACCTTGCGGTCGGTTGTGATGGCTCAGGTGTAGATGTTTGGTCAGACAAAGATGTTTATGTTTCTGGTGCTGCTGTTGGTGCACCGCCCGATGCCATGAATACTTTAGGTCAAGATTGGGGCTTAACACCGATAAACCCAGTGGCGCTTCAACAACAAGGCTATTTACCACTTACTAAAGCCCTACGCAGTAACATGCAATATGCTGGCGCTTTACGTATTGATCATATTTTAGGTTTAATGCGTCAATACTGGGTAGCACCAGGTATGAAAGCGAATGAAGGGGTTTATATTACCTTTCCATTTAAAGATATTTTGCGCATTATTGCGCTAGAGTCGCGTCGAAATGATTGTGTTGTTATTGGTGAAGACCTAGGTACTGTACCTGATGGTTTTAGTGAAATAATGGCAGCAGCGGGTTTACTCTCATACAAAGTTTTATTTTTTGAACGTTGGGAGTCTGGTCTATTTAAACGCCCTGAATTGTACCCTGCACAATCTATGGTTACCGTTTCAACACACGATTTACCTACACTTACCGGTTGGTGGACAGGTCGAGATTTACATTGGCGCCAAGCTTTAAACTTATATCCTAGCCAAGAGATGGGTCAACAAGAGCGAAACTCACGTATTGAAGACCGGAATTTACTTATTGCAGCATTGGCGGACTTAGACGTTATCGACAAGCAAAACCTGCCACAACAAACACCTGCGCTAATGAATACCGAGTTATCAGTCGCAGTACAAAAATATATGGCCAAAGCGCCCAGTCATATTCAACTGATCCCTTTGGAAGACACTTTAGAGATTGTTGAACAGGTCAATATTCCTGGCACTATTGATGAACACCCTAATTGGCGCCAAAAACTGCCCGTAACAATGAATGAATTTTGGCAGGAAAACTCCGTAAAATCCATTGCAAATGCCATGCAACAAGCTAGGCCAAAAGGCTAGTTTGTTTAGGATTATACGTTTTAATGATCACGATAATAAATGAGAAATAAATGATAATAATAAAAAACACCTTCAAATTTAAGCTATCAAAAATTGCGGTCGTTTTACTGGGCGGTTTATGGCTCAGCGCTTGTAGCGAGCCTAAAACTGTGAGTACAAGCAATGATACTCCCTTGGACAATGTAGCAACTTCGACATTAAAGAATGTGGATAGTTTGCCTCATTATTTACAGCGCAATATACAAGATGAAGTGTTTTACTTTGTTATGCCAGACCGCTTCAACAATAGTGACATGACCAATGATCAAGGTTCAAAAACTGACCCTATCTCTGCGGGTGGTTTTGATAAAACCGACAAAGGCATGTATCACGGCGGTGATATACAAGGCTTGCAAGCAAAGCTCCCTTACATAAAAAAGATGGGCGTAAGTGCTATTTGGCTAACTCCAATAATGCGTAATCAAGCTATTCAAGGCGATTCTTCTGGTTATCACGGCTATTGGATCTTAGATTTCAATGAGATTGACCCGCATTTAGGCAGCAATGAAGATTTAAAGCGCTTCATTGACGCAGCACATAAAGAAAATATAAAAGTATTTTTTGACATCATTACTAACCATACCGCTGACGTCATTAAGTACGTTGAATGTCATGGCGAAGATGGCTTGCAATATCTGATGAAAGAAAATGACGGTTGCCTTTATAAGTCGCTTGCTCAAGTTGCTGCCGGAGATGCCTATCAGCCTATTATCCCTAAAGGACAAGAAAGTCTTAAATCTCCTGCTTGGTTAAATGACAAAAAGTACTACCACAATCAAGGTGATACCACTTACGAAGGGGAAAATTCAATATACGGTGACTTCAGTGGTTTAGACGATATTGATACGGATTCACCAGAAGTTGTTCGTGGTATGATCGATATATTCAAAAACGTGATAAGTGAATTTAAACCTGACGGTTTTAGAATTGATACCGTAAAACACGTGAATATGGCGTTCTGGGCAGAATTTGCACCTGCACTGGTTAATCATGCTCAAGAGGTTGGTATTCCAGAATTCTTCATGTTTGGTGAAGTTTATAGTGGTGACAGTGAAGAATTAAGCTCATTTACCACTGAAGGAAAAATGCAATCTGTACTCGACTTTTCAATGCAGTTTGCTTTGCAAGACACCCTAATTAAACAACAAGGGACAGATAAACTCGTCGAGTTATTTGAGCGCGACCATTATTATAATGACAGCGACAGCAATGCCAATCAGTTACTTAATTTTACTGGTAATCACGATATGGGGCGCTTTGCTGGCATGTTAAAAGACAGTGATCTTAATTACAGCGAAGCAGCAATAATTCAACGCACCTTATTAGCCCACGCGATGGTTTACTTTCTACGTGGTGTGCCAATTGTCTATTATGGCGACGAACAAGGTTTTGTTGGCGATGGTGGTGACAAAGGAGCTCGTCAAGACATGATGCCTTCATTGGTTGATAGCTACAACGATGATGACTTACTTGCAAATACGAAAACCACTGCTGATGACAATTTTGATGAAAATCACCTATTTTATAAAACATTTGCTAAATATGCCGATGTTTATTATCAGTATCCGGCATTAAGATTTGGTGAACAAAAAACCTTATACGCTCAAGATACACCCGGTGTGTTTGCAATATCACGTACGCTGAAAGACAGCGACACAATGGTCGTTGTATTTAATACAGCAAAAACAGCACAGCCAATCGAGCTAGACCTAGCACTATCTGGCGCGCAAAAAGTTTATCCCGCGTCTAAATCTGATGAAGTGAACCCTAATACATTAAGTGTTCCTGCGTTGAGCTTTGCGATTTATAAAATTAAATAGCCAGTTTTATAGATAAAAATCACAGATAAAGAAAAACCAAGGAGGCATGGGAGTGTCCTTGGTTTTTAATCTTTTAGTCTTTTAGTCTTTATTCATTTAACTCTATTTCTATCACTGGTGTTTCACCTCCTTAGATAAATTAATGAATCAACAAACCTAAACAACACTTAATAATTATTTGCCATTTGTTTACTATTACTGTGTAGCTTAATAACGACACGTCGATCGTAAAAACTCACTTCCTTTTCACTATTCGCTACTACAGGCGCTTGCTCACCAAAAGCAAATAACTGGATACGCTCAGCTTTAACTCCTTGGTCGATTAACGCATTCTTAACCGTATTAACACGGGCAATAGAAAGCGCCTGATTTAACTTTTTATTGCCTTGCATATCGGTATAACCTGATAAATCGATAAATAGTGTAGGCGATTGCTGCAACATTTCAGACAGAGCAACAATTTGACTGTGATAATGCGGTTGTAAGTCACTAGAGCCGGTTGGAAACTGTAAACTCATCAATAAGTTTTCTGCTTGTAACTGACTGGCACGTTGATATTTTTTATCAATATTTTGCTCTAAAACAGAAAGTTCTAATTGGTGATTTTGCTCAGAGCGTGCTAATTTTTGACGAAATTGTTGTACGGCAATCGAATAATCGCTTTCTTGCTTATTTATTGACGCCTGCAACTCATTTAAATTTTCTTTGTCGTTTGCAGTTTTTGCTACTAGTGAGCCGGTAACACCAACAAGAATAGCGCCAACCGGCCCACCGAAAATAGCGCCAATGACCATACCAGCACCAAAACCAATGCCTTCTTTATCACTATCAGTAAGTTGTAGTGATTCATTATCAGTAGCGGTGTTATTGTCAAAAGCATAAGCAGACTGGCTTAACGTCGGCGCGGCAATAAGGGAAGCGATTAAAAATAATTTTGCTGGGCTTAATTTACTGTTATTCGTTGTTTTGATATTGATAGTTTTCATGTGAGTTCCTAAAGTAATAAGTTGTTTGTTGTTTGTTGTTGACGAGGTAATTAAAACAAGAAAAATAGGCGTTGAAACGACATAAAAAAGGCAAAGTAATGAGCAAATGTGGCAACAATATGGCAATTACAATAATTGCGCGCTTTTATAAAAAAACTCTTATATAGTGCCTAAAATAAGTCAATAAATAGAGTTGATAGACATTGTTAAAACGAATTGCCATAGTTGAAGATGAAGCCGCTATTAGAGAAAACTATGCTGACGTGCTTCGCACACACGGTTATCAAGTTCAAACCTTTGCCAACCGAGAAAGCGCCTGCCAAGCATTTGCGATAAGCTTGCCTCATTTGGTTATCCTTGATATTGGTTTAGAACAAGAATATGACGGTGGTTTTACCCTTTGCCAATGGCTTAGAAATATATCAACCACATTGCCTATTATATTTTTAACTGCTCGTGATAATGATGTTGATACCGTCTCAGGTTTGCGCATCGGCGCAGACGACTATTTAACTAAAGATATTAGCCTGCCACATTTGTCAGCGCGCATAGCCGCACTTTTTCGTCGCCAAGAAGCGCTTAAACAACCGACTCCAGAAAGTAGCTTGCTAACATTAGGGCCCTTAACTATCGATAATCAGCGTATGACTATTGTCTGGCAACAGCACAGTGTTGATTTAACTATTACTGAGTTTTGGATGGTCTTTGCTTTAGCTAAACACCCCGGACACGTTAAAAACCGTCAGCAACTGATGAAAGATTCCAACATTTACGTTGATGACAGCACTATTACTTCTCATGTCAAACGTATCCGTAAAAAATT
The DNA here is from genome assembly GCF_014076955.1 of Colwellia sp. Bg11-12. NCBI lineage: Bacteria > Pseudomonadati > Pseudomonadota > Gammaproteobacteria > Alteromonadales > Colwelliaceae > Colwellia > Colwellia sp. Bg11-12. Next base: position 40,992 of record NZ_JACGUZ010000073.1, on the reverse strand, counting down.
CAACCAAATTGATAAAGACTTTAACTGTATCGAAACAGTCTATGGCATGGGCTACCGTTGGAATAAAGATGAAAAATAAGCTCCATATTCGCTTTGGTTTACGGGCAAAATTATTACTCTTATCAAGCTTCTTATTTGCTATTCCGTGGTTTGGTTATCAATACGTATGGGAGATGGAAAAGTACTTACGTTTTGGGCAAGAGCAAACAATAATAGGCACCGCAAGAGCACTGGCGACTTCTTTACATGAGCGCCCCAACCTGTTTAATAACCAAGCGAGTTTTTTACCGGATGTTGAAAAAGGTAAAGACTTATATGGTTACCAGCTATCTCAAGCGGTAAATCTTGACGGCTTACCCAACGACTGGCCAAACTTTCAAGAAAAATCGCATTATTATGGTGTTAACAATCAACTAGGGACACCATTGTCGGTTGATCAATTAACCCATCACTTCAGCGCCGCCGTTGGAAAATACGATAAATACTTATATTTTTTTATACAAGTGGTAGATGACAAGGTTATTTATCGCGACGAAAATGCTCGGGCAATAAACAGAAATGACCATCTTGAATTAGCATTCAATGATGTTAATGGTGATTTTCAACGCTTTATTATTAGCAATAAGCGTCAAGGTTGGCTTTCCGCTTATCGTATTAATGATATACAAAGCAATGAAATACTTGAATTTCCAGCATCAGTAAGTTTTATTCAAGGACAATGGCGCGATACAGACCAAGGCTATAATATTGAATTTCGTATTCCATTAACCAAAATCAGTGACCGTTTAGCTTTTGCGCTTCATGATGTTGATGCACCATTAAGTGCTGCAACCACCATCATAGGAAGTGCTGACCCTAGTACTGCTGACACCTTAGGTACTATTTTAGTACCGTCGCCTGAAATTGAACGTATAGTAAAAGGCATGAGTTACACACAATCGCGTATTTGGGTTGTTGACCAACATCATCGTGTGTTGGCAAAAAGCGGTGACATAACAAAAGCCAGTGGGTTATGGCAGAAAAATATCAATACCTCTGATAAAGATGACTCTTGGTATGCTTGGACACAGAAATATTTAGCCCCTGTCTTTCAACATTTACTAAATAAACCGCAAAATGATTTTATTGACCAGTTATATGACACACAAAATCTGACTGGTGAACATATTGAAGCCGCACTCGCCGGTACACCTAAATCGCAATGGCGGTTAACCACCGATAAAAAAGCAGTCATAATATCTGCCGCCTACCCTATTTACATCAGCGACAAAGTCAACGGAGCGGTGATCGTTGAGGAAACGACCAATGGTATTCTCAGTGTGAGAAATAAAGCCTTAGAGAAATTATTCACGTCGATACTTGCGATTATGTTATTGGGAGCGTTAGCTTTTTTCTTTTTCGCGTCACGTATTTCAAACCGTATTCGCCAACTGCGTAATCAAGCTGAAGTCGCTATTGATGAACACGGTAGAATTAATAATGATATTGCACAAAACATGCAAATATCAAAGGCAAATGACGAAATTGGTGATTTATCGCGTAGCTTTTCAACAGCAGTAAATCGGTTAAGCCAATACAATCATTACTTAGAAAACATGTCGTCACGACTCTCTCACGAATTACGCACACCGATAGCCATTGTTAGAACATCCTTGGAGAATTTATCTTTACAGGCATTACCTGACAGCAGTTCAGCTTATATTGACCGTGCCCAGAGTGGCATTAATCGCTTAAACAATATTTTAACCAACATGAGTGAAGCGACGCGTCTTGAGCAAATGTTGAATCAAACAGACAATGTTAGTTTTAATGTATTCGATGTATTAAATGGCTGTGTTCAAGGTTACCAGCAAATTTATCCTCATTTTGAGATTGAATATATCGCATCAGATAAAAAAGTTATTTTGGCCGGCTCTCCTGAGCATATCGCGCAATTACTCGACAAAGTAGTGACGAATGCCGTGGAGTTTAGCCAAGACAATACGTTATTTATAACCACAGAAACAAAAAGTAAAGCGATCACTATTCACATTAGTAATAACGGCATACTATTACCTGAAACGATGGAACAGCGATTGTTTGATTCAATGGTGTCTATGCGTGAAACACCTCAAACCAAAGAAGATAAAACACCTCATTTAGGCTTGGGGTTATATATCGCACGCTTGATTTGTGAATTTCATCATGGACAAATAGTGGCAAGTAACCATCATAATCCGCAAGGTGTCACGGTTTCGATCACTTTACCACTACAAACAAAATAATAAATGAGGGGGTATTGTATAGCGAAGTATTTATTCAATGCCTAGATATTTGTGAACTTGGACTGATAAACGCCAATTGTTTTCAATACAACTTTTGATCGCTAGCGCTGTTGCTCGTTCTTTTTGACTAATAGGTTGCAAATAAACTTGGGTATCAACAATATTATGCTCTGTTAATAACGCTTTTAAATCATCAATGTGTTGTTCGGTTGCAACTGGGTGCTTTATTTCATTAGCGCGAAGCATGGCTGAGTTTAATATTTTGTAGCCCCCTTTCATATTTACTTTCGGTGAAACCGTTACCCAACACTGCTCAGATACTTTAAGTTCGAAAGTCCCTGAAGTCTCTAACTGACAGCTAAACCCCTGATTTTCGAGTGCTTGACAAAGGGGGAGTAAATCAACCATTGCCGGTTCTCCACCCGTGATCACTATATGTTTTGCTTGATAGCCTTTGTCGGTTATCACCGCTAAAATAGCTTCTACAGAGAGTGCAGACCACGTTTGAGACTCTGCTTTTTTTGTTAACATTGCGGATGCGTTTACTTCGTCTTCAAGATTGATGTCCCAAGTATGTTTGGTATCACACCACGAACAGGCAACGGGGCAACCTTGTAAACGAATAAAAATAGAAGGTTGGCCAGTAAAAGCTCCTTCTCCTTGAATAGTTTCAAATAATTCATTAATTTTATATTTTACGGTCATCGGGGTTTTTGCCTGTTTATTGCTGGTGTGAATTGAAGTAAAATGTGCGACATTAATTATACCCTAAGAGACTTTAGAAATGACAAACAAAGTTGTTGTTATTTATTCTGGTGGCATGGACTCATTCACTGTACTTAATCGCGCCTTGCACGATGGCAAAGAAGTATTTGCCTTAACATTTGACTATGGCCAGCGTCATGTCAAAGAAATTGAGTATGCAAGCACGGTTTGTCAGTCACTCAACGTAAACCATAAAGTTATTGATATTTCATCAATTAATCAGCTACTTGCCGGTTCTTCATTAACTGACGATATTGATATTCCACAAGGGCATTACGAAGCTGAAAGTATGAAATCAACGGTTGTTCCTAACCGTAACATGATTTTATTGTCACTTGCGGTTGGTTATGCGGTTTCAGTAGGTGCTAGCCAAGTTTATTACGGTGCACATTCTGGCGACCATGCAATATACCCTGATTGTCGTCCTGAATTTGTGATGAAAATGAATGAAGTATGTAAAATAGCCAACTATGAGTCCGTAGAAATATTCAGCCCTTATCTTACTGTCACTAAAAGTGATATTTTAACGGATGGATTAAAAATGGGCTTGAAGTATGACAATACTTGGACATGTTATAACGGTCGTGAAAAAGCCTGTGGTCAATGTGGCGCTTGCCAAGAGCGATTAGAAGCTTTCAGTGATAATAATGTGACCGATCCACTAAATTACGAATAACCACGACGGGTTGAACATACTTACATTCATCGTTTACTAACATCGACGTGCATGGATGTAGGCCTTGTTATTTTTCTAGCACTAATTTATGACAGCCCATTATATATAAAGATAAAACACATAAATGTGTTTTATCTTTTTTTATGGTATTAACTTGGCTAATCACAGCTGATATTTAAGCAAACAAAGCCGTGTGTAGCTTTTCAACGGTTTCGTTCGCTTGCTTCTCATCCACCAAAAAACATAAATTATGTTCACTAGCGCCATGACAAATCATCCGAACATTTATGCCTGAAATTGTCTCAAAAATACTGGTTCCTACGCCATTACTGCGATGCATTTTATTACCAATAACAGCAACTAACGATAAACCATGCTCTACGGTGACTTCACAAAGTTGCTCAAGTTCTTCAACAACGGTTGAATTTAACAGGGCTTGCGTTGACCCCGTTGGATTATCGAAAGTAAGCGCGACACTTATTTCACTCGTGGTAATTAAATCAACACTCAGCTCATGTTTGGCTAAAATACCAAAGACTTGCGCAAGAAAGCCGCTTGCGTGGAGCATTGCAGGGCTTTTTACGGTCACTAAGGTTTGTTCTCGTCGCAGTGCTATTGAGCGATAAATCGGACTTGATTCAACAAATTGCTGAATACGAGTCCCGCCCTTTTCTGGCTCTTTGCTTGAACCGACAAACACTGGAATATTCTGTCTCATCGCAGGAATTAAGGTCGCAGGATGAAGAATTTTCGCGCCAAACGTTGCCATTTCAGCCGCTTCACCAAAACTAATTTCTTTAATCGCACGGGCCTGATCGGTTATGCGTGGATCCGTGGTAAAAATACCTACAACATCAGTCCAAATAGAAAGATTATCAGCATGTAATGCTTCAGCTAATAGTGCTGCACTGTAATCAGAGCCACCACGACCTAATGTCGTGGTATAGGCCTCTTCGTCTTGACCGATAAAACCCTGTGTAACAATTACTTTATCAACAAGGAGTGGAATAAGAGACTGTTTTGCATGTGCAGATAGTTGCTCAAGATCGACCACCGCTTTTCCATATTGTGCATTGGTTTTCATGACTTGGCGAACATCAAACATTTCACCATTAACGCCCACTGATTGCAGGACTTGTGCAAATATACGTGAACTCATTTGCTCACCAAAGGACAAAATAGCATCTGAGATACGTGGGCAATAATTTAATGATTGGGCATTAGAAAACTCACTTAACTGCTGAAGTAATTCAGCAATTTGTTCATTAAGCATTTGCTCTTGCGCTAAATGTTGGGTGATATTTAATTGAATAGCGCGAATATTGGTAATAATGTCTGTTTGTTCATGTTCTGGAACATTTTTTTGACTTAAACGAACCAATAAGTTTGTTACGCCCGAGCTTGCGGAAACGACAACCAGTTTATTACTTGGATCGTTTTTTATGATGTGGGCGCAACGCAACATCGCTTGGTGATCAGCAACACTGGTGCCACCAAATTTTGCAACGGTAAGAGGTGATAATGACATTTAAGGTCTCCCTAATTAAGTACCTGATATATAAATATCAAATAACTTGTAAACTGCAAGGAAGAGCATGACTGAAGGGAAAGTGTTCATGAATAGAGCCACTTAACTTTTCAGCCAGAAGCTCTCCACCATAAAATAATTAGGCTTTTAACCGCGCTAATTAGAGGTGACAATTCTAGGGATTCAGCCCTAGTAACCGAATAAATAACGCCACTCGCTAACTATTCTCGGCTGTAGTCTCCCTCAATAACAGTCAAAAGAATGGTGGTTCCTCGTGTTATTTACCTAGCTACAGCTCCTCTTCTGGTGTAAATACTAAACAAGTCAATTTGAGTATTTAGTCTAATATTTCACAAGCGAATTAAAACCTATATATAATAAAAAATCAACCGTCAAGGTCAATATTTCTATAATTAATCTTTCTCATAGACTTCAGCTTATTCGTTACTGAGCCAAGAGAAAAATTAGATAACGGTTATTAATCGATTTACTCTTGTTTTAATAATGCGCCACTTAATAGAATAGTGTTAATGCCCTTAATTAACTGCCTATAAATTTGGTCGAAATTAAATGGTTATATTATTGATAATTTGAATGGTAAATGAATATAATACGTTATAAATCAGAAAGTAAACATTTGAAACGGTGTTGTTTTATATCGTTTAAAGCGCAACTTCCATTTTGAAAAATGGCACGTCTGCTTTATAAAAGCGATCACTACTTATCTGCAGACCAAAACGCTTATAAAAATCTACAGCGGCCTCTCTTGCATCGCACCATAAAAATTCTACTTGGCGATCTTTTAACGATTGAATGATATACGCTAACATCTTAGAACCAATACCTTGATGTTGATAGTGATTATCGGTAGCAAACTTACGTAACTGAGCTTTGTTAACCGTGAAATAAACAGAAGCAACACAAACAAGCACCCCACGAACAAAGGCGCCATAATGTAGACCTTCAATGTCACCATCTACATAGCAATACTTTAGAGATTTACTTGGCCACAAAACGCGTTGACGAAGAGGAATAGTTTGTTCCCATGAGATAGCACGTATTTCCATATTATTTTACAGTCCAGGTATAGTGATATTCGCCAAATTTAATTGGCGTTATTTAATAATTGAAACACCAGCAACTTCTACAACTGTTTTTGCATCCGCTCGTTCAATAACTTTTAATAACGTGGTTTGAATGGTTTCGTCTTTTCTAGCATCACCTTTACTGGTAAATTTTTGTTCTTGAACTGCCTCACCTTCACCAGCGATAAAGCCAACCACAACTTCACTTGCGTAATCAGCTGATTCACCAAAATATGCCAGTGATATTTGAGGGTAACCTTGAAATCCTTTTTTAACTCTTTTTTCTATACGTTTTGTCGATTTATCTAAATTCATAGTAGGGCCCCAAAAGATATATAGCGCTGCATTAAGCAACTCATTGTCATTAATTGTAATGTTAAACGAAGTGAAAACAAAGTACTAGCTGATGTTCTCTCACCTTTACAACAATATTTACTGGCATATCATCATCAGATAATAAATTAAGCTTGATAATATAACGCAACCATCATATTTATCTGTATAGTGGTATCGTTTACGCTTGGATTTGAAATGAAATTAACCGTCTTGTTAAAGGACTTAATAAGTTTTTATCTAAAAGTGACAATAATGAAAACTAAAATCGGTTTATATACGTATAACAACCTATAACCAACTTAACGGTAAATAAAATGTTTGGAATATTTAAAAAAGACCCGATAAAAAAATTAAATAAGCTCTATGAAGCTAAGCTCGAACAAGCGATGTTCTCGCAAAGAAATGGTGATATAAAGTCTTATTCAATGATCACCGCTGAAGCTGAAAAAATAGCGGTTCAAATACAAGAACTAGAACGTTCAAAAAAATAATCGATCGTAAGTAGATTGAAGCGGAAAGTAATATCGTTAAAAATTATATATTCCGCTTCTTAATCTCAGTGTAATACTAACTCGAAATAATGTTCTTGTTTGGTAAATCCAACTCGCTTTAAATATACCTCATGGTTTTTATCTGATGCTTCTACCACTAAATGCTTAATACCTTCTAATTTTAGTTTGTTTTCTTGATGGGCAAACATAAATTTAGCCGCTTTAAAATCTCGGTCTTCTGGAATAATATAATCAAGTAGTACTTCAACCTTCCCCATATCATTCAATTGTCGATAAGCAAAGAAACCCACGGGCTTCATGTTACGAAACACTAACAGAACAAGTGCATCATCAAGTTGTTGCCACTGAAATTTTGTACATAACTGTTTAATATCTTTACCGTAGCGCTCTTTTAACAAGCTGAACAGTGGCGTTTGCACTGATTTTAATTTAACTAAATCAAATTGATCTTTTTCTTTATAAATACGCACTAAGTAGTAAATATCTACTAAAGTTATCCAACCATTTAAAATAAAAACAGGATAAGCATCAATAAAGTAACCGTAAGCACTAAAGGCAGCAGCTCCAAATAAGTTTATCCAACGCAATCGTTTGATATTAGACATCATTAACGACAACGCGATTAGCACACTAGCAACATAACCAAAGACTTCTAACAAGGACATCACATCACTCTTTTAATAAGAAATTAAATGAAAAAATAATTTTCTGACCATTTGGTCAGAAAATATGGATTTTATCTTGACACAGCAGTCAGGAAAACACAATATATCGTCATTAACTGCAGATAACAGTCAGTTATGACACAAATATAAACTAAGTAAAGCAATATAAAATTGAGCGATTAGTCACGCTGTCAGCTCAAGGCAAGATGCCATAATCGCTATAACTAACCCGCTGAACAATTACCCTACGGATGTTTGTTCTGCGAGTACCTAAAGCTTTTATAACACAATTATTATCTAAAGGATCTTTATGCACTTACCTCAAAATATTATTCGTCAAAAACGTAACAAACAAGCTTTAACCGTAGATGAAATTCAATGCTTTGTTGATGGCCTTAAAACGGGTGATTTTACCGATGCACAAGTAGGTTCTATGGCGATGGCAATTTGGCTTAACGGCATGACAACCGATGAAGTTGTAAACCTAACCATGGCTATGCGTGACTCGGGAACTGTTGTAAATTGGCATAATATGTTAGATAAACCCATTGTTGATAAGCATTCAACCGGTGGTGTTGGTGACAAAGTTAGCTTAATGTTAGCACCAATAGTGGCAGCCTGTGGTGCAAATGTCCCGATGATTGCTGGTCAAGGTTTAGGTCATACTGGTGGCACAGTTGATAAATTAGAGTCTATTCCAGGTTTTAATGTACGCCCTAGTCTGTCAGAGTTCCAAGCGACAGTGCAAGTTCAAGGTACCGCTATTATCTCACAAACAAAAGACTTAGCCCCTGCTGACAAACGTCTTTACTCAATCAGAGATGTTACTAGTACGGTTGAATCTATTCCTTTAATAACCGCCTCTATTTTGTCAAAAAAATTAGCAGCGGGCCTTGAATCATTAGTGATGGATGTCAAGGTTGGCAATGGCGCTATGATGGCTGATATAGAATCAGCTCGAGCCTTAGCTCACTCAATCGTTTCTGTTGCCAATGGCGCTGGAACACCTACTCAAGCATTAATTACTGATATGAATCAACCTTTAGGTACAACGGTAGGTAACGCACTTGAAATACAAGAAACTATTGATTATTTAACTGGAAAATACCGTGAGCCAAGGTTACATGAAGTAACAATCGCCCTTGCTGCTCGCATGTTATTAACCAGTAAGATAGCGACGAGTATTGAACAAGCAACTATTTTAGCCGAAGAGGCACTAACGTCTGGCAAAGCGGCTGAAATATTTGGAAAAATGATCACGGCAATGGGCGGCCCAGCTGATTTATTAACAAACAGTGAAAATAGACTGCCTAAAGCTAAGATCATTAAAAACATCACTGCGCCAACAGCTGGTTATATTGGCACAATGAACACTCGCGCTATTGGTATGGCGCTAGTAGAAATGGGTGGTGGTCGTGTCGATCATAATCAAAGCTTAGATTACAGTGTTGGCTTTAGTGATATAAAACCCAAAGGCACGAAAGTGGCTGAAGGTGATGTCATTGCTATTATACACGCGAAAGATGAGGCTCAAGCAAGCCAAGCGATTGAACAATACTTAAGTGCAGTTGAAATTTCAGCGATTCAAGTTATTGTTGAACCGGTTATCCACGAACTCATTACATAATATCTATTTGAGATAATAAAGCGCAATGATGCTTTATCTTTAATAATAAAAAACCGAGCGATAATAAGCTCGGTTTTTTTATGGCTGTTATTATATCATCCCTTAAAATAACGCGCGAAGACTGCTGCATTCCCAGAGATAAAGCAGCTTATTGAAGCTCACTCAATCAATAACGTTATCGCTCACTTAAGATTGATTAGCATAACGATATTGAGCAAGCAATAATTCGGTAGAGCTATCTGAAAGCTCAGTATTATTGGGTTGTCCTATACGGGATAATATATCATCCCCTAATATTTTCCCAAGCTCTACACCCCATTGGTCAAAAGAATTCAAATTCCAAATAACCCCCTGTACAAAGACTTTATGCTCATATAAGGAAATTAACGTTCCCAGTTGATAAGGCGTGAGTCTGTTAAAGGTCAAGGTATTTGATGGTCGATTACCCGGCATTTCTTTATGTTTAGCAATCACTTTAGCTAACGCTTCTTCCATGCCTGAACCAACAAGTTCATCATAGGCTTGTTGATGGGTTTTTCCTTGCATTAGTGTTTTACTTTGCGCAAAACAATTGGCCACAAGCATATCTTGATGGCCATTCATCTTATGTTCTGCGACAAGAGGTTGAATAAAATCAACGGGGACAACCGAAGTCCCTTGGTGTAACAACTGATGAAATGCATGCTGGCCATTTGTGCCTTCTGCACCCCAAATTACAGGGCCTGTGGTACTACTGACAATTTCATTGTTAAGCTGACAGCTTTTGCCATTAGATTCCATATCCATCTGTTGTACATACGCGGGGAAACCACGTAAATAATGACTATATGGTAATAAAGCATGGGTTTGGCAGCCAAAGAAGTTATGGTTCCAAACCCCTAACATCCCCATTAATACGGGTAAGTTTTGCTCAAGCGGTGCCTCTTTAAAATGCTGGTCAAGATCCGCCGCACCTTTAAGTAATTCAGTAAAACCCTGATTACCAATAGCCATTGCAATGGGCATACCAATCGCTGACCATAATGAATATCTACCTCCAACCCAATCCCACATAGGAAAAACATTCTCGCCACTAATGCCAAATGCGACGGCTTTAGTAACATTGGATGAAATAGCAATAAAGTGACGACTCAATTGCTCAAAAGCCACGTTGTTATCATAAAACCATTGGCGAGTAGACTCAGCATTCGTTAAGGTTTCTTGGGTATTAAACGACTTTGAAGCAATCAGCACCAAAGTCGTTTCAGGGTTTAAATCACATAAGACGTCATGGAGATGATTACCATCAATATTAGCAACAAAATGCTGTTTAGGCCCTCCTTGAACATAAGGTTTTAATGAAGTCGTTACTATTTTTGGCCCCAAAAAAGAACCACCAATGCCAAGATTTAAAACATCAGTAATACATTTGCCACTATACCCCAACCATTGCTTGTCGCGCACTTGGTTCACGACTGCTTCTACCTTAGTTCGTACCGCTTTGATTTGAGGTATAATATCAACTCCGTCAACGAGAATTGGCTTATCATCTTGTTGTCGTAAAGCGGTATGTAATACTGACCTATTTTCAGTATTATTAATCGGCGCACCTGCAAACATCGCATCACGTTTTGCGGCTAATTGTGCTGAATCTGCTAATGCCATTAATAAAGCACGCGTTTTTAAGGTAATACGGTTTTTTGAGTAATCGAGATTTAAGCCACAAGCGCTCACTGATAAATTTTCTGCTCGTTTGGGATCACTAGCAAACAAGTCACGCAAATGGCTACTTTCTACCTCAACTAAGTGTTGTTGCAGTGCTTGCCACTTATCGTTAAAAGTATCCATTAACATGAGCGGTGTCCTAACGTTATCTTAAAAGTATCCATTAGCATGAACAGTTTCCTGACGTTATCTTAAAATAATTGACTTAGTTGACTTTCGAGCTTGCACTGGTCAGTGGCAAAGTTACGAATACCTTCTGCTAATTTTTCTGTTGCCATAGCATCTTGATTCATCTCCCAGCGAAATTGCGCTTCGGTTAATGATGCTGGCTTTTCTTGAATATTTGTTGCTGGCATTAATTGTTGTGTGATCTGCTGATAATTTTCTGATAATTCGCTCATTAATGGTGGACTGATTGTTAGTCTGTCACAGCCCGCTAATGCGATAACCTCATCAATATTACGAAAACTTGCGCCCATCACTACAGTGTTATAATTATGCTGTTTGTAATAATTATAAATTTCTGTCACTGAAATCACCCCAGGATCTTCAGCGGCTAAATAGCTATCACGACCGGTATCTTTTTTGTGCCAATCAAGAATTCGACCAACAAAGGGTGAAATTAAATACACTTGTGCTTCAGCACAAGCTTTTGCTTGAGCAAAGCTAAATAACAACGTTAAATTACATTGAATGCCCTCTTGCTCGAGTTGTTTAGCGGCTTGAATACCTTCCCAAGTAGATGCCATTTTGATTAATATACGCTCTTTCCCAATACCGGCTTCTTGATACATAGCGATAAGTTGACGGGCCTTAACCATACTGGCCTCTTTATCAAAAGATAAACGTGCGTCAACTTCTGTAGAAATACGCCCAGGGACAATCGCTAAAATTTCTAAGCCAATTAATACTGATAATTTATCAGCCGCAAGACTGACTTCAATGGCTTTGTCTTTAGTCTGACTTTTTGCCCAATTGACAGCTTCTGTCAGTAAGTTTTGATAAGCAGGTATAGCAGCAGCTTTTAATAATAATGAAGGATTAGTCGTCGCATCCATTGGTGAAAATTTTGCTATGGCTTCAATATCGCCGGTATCAGCAACGACTGTTGTCATGGTTTTTAATTGTTCGAGTTGAGATAGTTGTGCTTGCATAATAATTCCTGTAAAAAAGTTTCTGTTTATTTATTTGTTTAAATTAATGAGGTAAATTAGATAAAAATGCCTGCAATAGTTGCGCTCATCAGGTTAGCCATAGCCCCAGCGAGAACCGCTTTCATGCCAAGCTTAGCAATATCAGGTCGACGTGTCGGTGCCATATTCCCCATACCGCCTAATAAAATAGCCACCGATGAAAGGTTGGCAAAACCGCACAGCGCAAAAGTAATAATGGCTTGGGTTCTTGTCGTTAATTGATCAGCAACCGTAATAAAATCTAGATAAGCAACAAATTCATTGATGATAATTTTTTGTCCTAAAAAGCTCCCTGCCATGTTTGCTTCATGCCAAGGAATACCAATAAGGTAAGCGACAGGTTGAAAAACATAACCTAAAATCAGTTGCAAACTAAGGTTTTGTAGGCCGAACCATTCTCCAAATCCGCCTAATAAACCATTTACCATGGCTAATAAAGCAACAAAAGCTAACAGCATTGCACCAACATTTAACGCGAGCATCATGCCGTTAGATGCCCCAGTTGCTGCTGCGTCAATCACATTAACCGCTTCTTTGGCATCGGTTTTCATATCGTCTAAATTATCATTGGGTTGTTCTGTTTCAGGCACTAACATCTTTGCCATAAGCAAACCGCCTGGTGCGGCCATAAAGCTTGCAGCAATTAAATATTTTAAGTCAATACCAATGCCTGCATAACCGGCAACAACAGATCCAGCTACTGAAGCGAGCCCACCAACCATTACAGCAAAAAGCTCCGAGCGTGTCATTTTAGGAAGAAAGGGCTTAATCACTAACGGCGCTTCTGTTTGGCCAACAAAAATGTTTGCGGTTGCTGACATCGATTCTGCTTGGCTGGTTTTAAGAAGTTTTTGTAGGCCACCACCTATAAATTTAATCACTAACTCCATCACGCCAATGTAGTAAAGCACGGCAATCAAGGCTGAGAAAAAAACAATAACCGGTAAAACATGGAACGCAAACATAAAGCCTAAACTTTTTTGCCCAATTTGCTCACCAAAGATAAAACTAATACCGTCATTAGCATAGCCAATAACACTAGACACACCGCTGGCAACACCCAGTAAAATGTCTTTTCCTGCGGGCATATACAAGACAAATGCCCCCAAAGATATTTGCAACACTAAGGCACCGATGATGGTACGCCAGTTAATATTTTTTCGATCTGACGAAGCTAAATAGGCAACAGCTAAGAGGATGAATACCCCTAAGATACTGCGTAATATATTTGTATCCATGTTATTCCTTTATTATTTCTGATGACACTAGATACCGATATAAATTACAGCGACATTAAAAACTTATTATTATTATTTGAATAAACCTGACTGTATAGTCAAGTTTAAATCTAAACTAAGAAGCTATTAAGGTCAATAAGATATTTGTATTGAAAAGGCTATACAGTCTTTTAAAATAAGTCTTTATAGTTTTATTGCCGAGCTGAAACGAAATAATATTAATGCGACCACACAAAAACCTGACCGCTTGGTTAATTTATATTGCATTTAACATTTGATGTTATAGGAGGTGATTATTTTTGGCAGAACAGTTGTTCTCAATGAATTTGACACCGTTGTAGATAACCCAAAAGAGCGAAGAGATATATGCCGCCAATAGACACTAAAGACAGTAAATTGTTCAGAAGGGATTATATGAGTCCTGTAGCATAATGAAGTAGGTATTTTAAGCGCTGGTCATATTTTTTGGTTAGAGTTGCTCAGTGCTGACCAAGAATGATCAGCGCTTAAGCCTAGGTCACAAAATGATGTTCGATAAATAAAGGTAAGGTTAAAGCAAAATATCTTCATATATTCAATACTTTTGCTTATCACTTTAGCCTTTATTTGAATCATCAATAATCGCTCCAGCTTTAATCCAATGTGCTAGTTGCGCTCTTTCTTTGTCAGTTATATTAGTTTTATTGAGTAAAGGCATATCTTGACTATCAATTACCCGTGCTTTTATCCGAGGTGCCCACTGCTTAAGTTGTGCTTGAGTATCAAGCATTACACCTGCAGGAGCTGAGCTGAACATATCATCAGTGGGGGTTGCTGAATGACATGTCGTGCAACGTTGCTGCACAATACTCATTGCGGTACTTGCATTAACCGCTGCTAATTTGTCAGCGCTACTATCAGCTGATTTTGGCGCTATGACAATAGCGAGGGCTATCGTAGCCAAGCCTGCAGCAATAAGTATCATCGGTTTTTGCTTACCAAAGTGGCGAAGAATAAAATATTGTCTCGCTGCACCCGTAATAATAATTATCGCCACTAATACCGCCCAGTTATAAGGTTGGTTATAAGTAATGGGATAATGATTAGAGATCATAATGAACAAGACTGGCAAGGTGGTATAGGTATTAAAAGTTGACCGTAATTTCGCTTTTTGTGCATATTTTGGATCAGGGGCTTCGCCGCTTTCAACAGCCGCAACTAAAGCACGTTGTGCAGGCATAATACCGCGAAATACATTACCCGCCATAATGGTACCTATTACAGCACCAACATGAATAAAGGCACCTCGAGCACTAAAAACTTGGGTTAATCCATACGCTAAACCTGCGCCCATAAGCAATAATACCAGCGCAAAAAGCACTGAATGGTTAGCCAGTCTAGTCATACACATCAATTCATAAGCTAACCAGCTACCAAATATTACTGACAAGCCGATAATTATCGCCTGCATTTGACTAATATCGGCAACACGAGGGTCAATAAGATAGGATTCTGCGCCAACATAATACATTACAATTAGCAGTGCAAAACCGGTTAACCACGTACTGTAAGCTTCCCATTTAAACCAATGTAACGTCGTTGGCATTTTTTCTGGTGCAAGTTGATATTTAGCAACTTCATAAAAACCACCACCATGAATAGCCCAAAGGTCGCCTTTAATGCCTTTGTCTGCTTTCCACTGTGGTGGTGTTTCAAGGTGATTGTCTAACCACACAAAATAAAATGACGCGCCAATCCAAGCAACGCCCGTTACTAAATGTAGAAAGCGTAAAATTAAGTTAAGCCATTCAGCAATATATGGATCCATATTTTTTCCTACTTATTAATTCTTATAATTATTGTGTGCGCTAATCGTGATGAATATTGGCTAACTCGCCCTGTATATAAGTAGCCTTAACCGCACGGTCATCGCCTAATATAGTAAAAGAGAATAGTTTTTCTGCCAGTGTTTGGCACTGCTCTAATCTCAACTTAATTAATGGCGTTGCATGATAATCAAGTACGATAAAATCAGCTTCACAGCCCGGTAAAAAATTACCTATCGTACCTTCTAAATCTAATGCCCTCGCGCCGCCTAATGTTGCCAAGTAGAACGACTGCAGCGAATCAAGTTTTTTACCTCTAAGCTGTTGTGTTTTGTAGGCATCTTTTAATGTTTCTAATATTGAGAAGCTTGTTCCTGCGCCAATATCAGTCCCTAAACCCACTTTAATATTGTGTTGCTGTGCAACATCAAGTTTAAAGAGTCCGCTGCCTAAAAATAAGTTTGAACTTGGACAAAAGGATAAAGCAGAATTAGTCTGGGCTAAGTCTTTATATTCAGCGTCACATAAGTGTATGCCGTGAGCAAAAACACTGCGTTCACCGAGTAACTCATGTTTTTTATAGACATCCAGATAGTTTTCACAATCTGGGTTGAGCGATTTAACCCATTCTATTTCTTTCAAGTTTTCAGACAAATGAGTTTGCATATAAACACCTGGATGTTCTTTTAACAATTGTCCTGCCAAACTTAACTGTTGATCACTGCTGGTTGGCGCAAATCTAGGCGTTACTGCGTATTGCAAGCGGCCTCTACCATGCCAATTTTCGATAAGCTGTTTAGAATCATCATAACTACTTTGCGCGGTATCGATTAAATCATCCGGTGCGTTTCTGTCCATCATCACTTTGCCAGCAATCATTCGTAGATTTTTACGTAAAGCTACTTCAAAAAAAGCATCGACTGATTCAGCATGTACTGAGCCAAATACAAGTGCTGTTGTTGTACCACTGCTAAGTAATTCATTTAAGAAAAACTCGCTGATTTTGCTCGCGTACGCTTTATCAGCAAACTTTTTTTCGGTAGGAAAGGTATAATCTTCTAGCCACTGTAGTAATTGCTCACCATAACTTCCTATCATTTCAGTTTGAGGGTAATGGATATGGGTATCAATAAACCCAGGAACGATTAGGCCATTTTTAATGTGTGTAACGACGATAGCACTATCTAAATTAACTAAGATAGCTTTTGCAGTACCGAGTTGTTTAACTTTGCCATTTTCTATAAGCAAAAGACCATCTTCAAAATACTGATAGCCGTACGGTTCGTTTTGCTCAGTATTTTGGCAAGACGTTAAGGCAGGGTCTTCTGTGAAGTGTAAAATTTCACCACGAAAAGCTTTTACTGACATCGACTTAATAGTTCCTGTTGTCTAAATTAAAATGAATGGTAATTGTATTTTCTAACGTAACTTCATCGCAGTTTTTACCGACACCTTGTCGGTCAACAACTAAGAAGTCAGACGTTTTACCTAAGGCTAAACTATAGTGATGCCAAGTACCTTTATGGTAATTAACACCTTGGTTTCCTTGGGCAATAAAGATCTGAAGCTTGGTCACGTCAAATTCGCCCTTTGGTGCAACCACAACAAGGTAAGCGTTAGCAGACAAAGGATAGAATGCTTGACTAGATAAGGGATGACGCTCCATACAATCAATCGTTAACTGCCCTTTCTTATCATTAATTTCACAACATGCTTTTGGCGATGAACGAAAAACACTGATAATGCCTTGTCCTGCTTCATCGGTAACATCAAGGGAAGTTAATGCATGAAACCTTTCGGTTAGACCATAATTAATCGATATTTTCTCAGCATCATCACTGACTTCAATAACATCGCCAAAAGGTTCAAATGCCTCTCGGGTAAGTGGCTTAGCATGTAACTCCATACTAGCTACCACGATAGGTTGAGTAACCAAAAGCCGTCAGCAATAAGGGAATATGGTAATGGTCACCATCTCCACTAATATTAAAAACAATATCAACGTAAGGGTAAAAGGCTTGCTCGTTCAGCGCGCTAAAGTAATCACTAATAGCAAAATGAACGCGGTAACTCCCAGCAGGCAATACCCGATTTTGTTCAAGTAAAGCAGGTACTCGCCCATCAGCATTTGTTTTACCTTGTGCTAATAGCAACCATTCTCCTTCATTATTACGTTCAAACAGTGAAATGGTAATACCTGCGGCGGGTTTACCGCGACTTGTGTCTAATACATGCGAAGTTATTTGACTCATCGTTTTATATCTCTTTTACGTTTGAAGCAGTGTTTATAGTCACAGGCGTTTCGATCATTTTTTCAATTCTGATCTGCAAAATTTTTCTTTGCTCTTCTGCTGCGTTGATGATTTCTTCTGATCTTTCATTAACAATACGTTGACTCAATGTTTCTAACATCTGTGACGCTGTTTTACCGGTGGCGCAAACAATAAAAATGAAACCAAATTTTTCTTGATAGTTATCATTTAATTGCTTTAACTGAGTTAACGTTTTTTCTGTTGCTGTGTTCACTCCCGATTGCTCACCCGCTGCTATTTTTTCTGTTGAGCGATATTTTTCTCTTAAACTTGATACATCACCAATTTTGGGATGCCCTTCAAAAGCTTGCAAATAATCAGCTTCCGTTAAGCCTTGCCAATTGATATCTGCTTGCGCAGACAGAGTATCGAAACTGCTAAATGGCATGGCTGCAATCATTCGTTCAACCCAGGCATTAGCCGTACAGCACTGCAAAAAGGCAAGTTTTGCTTCTTCAGGTTGTAATTTATTTAACGCAGAAATTTTCATATTCATTAGTTACCCTACGTAGCCCATAATGCGCATTCGACTAACACCACCATCAGGGTAGATATTTAATCTGACATGACTAAAAGACTGTTTATTATCGTCGACAACAAACCACTGCTCTCTATCAGCGTAAAGCTTTGTTTGGTCGATAATAGTTTGCCATTTCATTTCATCTAAAGCCGTTATGCTTTTTTCAGCATTAGCACCTTCTAACTTGAAGGTGTCAGGGAAGTTACCTTTGAAGTGGCAGGTATCAATGAGTACTTTTTTGATTTGAGCGACTTTCGCCAATTCAATAATGATCCAGTCAGGTCCGGGGTCTCGGCGACGTTTAGTTTCCCAACCATCCCCCATATCTTTACCACGACCCGGCATAATTAAATTATTTTTATCACTGAAAAACATATCGCTACATAACAGGGCTTTACCACCATTGGTAATGGCCGCAACATCAATTAACTCGCCTGTTAAAAATTGCTGCCAATCAGCGACAACTTCACCATAAACGCGGAATCTTGCAACACCACCGTCTGGGAAAATATTCAAACGTACATGTGTCCAAACTTGATCGCTTTGCACGGCAAATATATTTTGGCTATGCGCATGAGTCTCATGCTTTGTTAATATTTCTGTCCATTGTGTATTATCATCAGGGTTACCTATTGAAATACAGCCTTCAATACTTATTTGTGCAGGTGCATTACCACGAAAGAAATTAGTATCTACATCTACGCCTTTAATGATGCCTGGGGTACCAAGGCGGATCACACACCAATCGAATGCTCGACCATTGTCACGACCATAGCTTCTGCGTGATTCCCAACCGTCCATCCATTTACCACGATCTGTATATTTATCGTCAATAAAAATGCCACGACCAGGCTTAAGTAAGTTTTCCATTTCTGCAAAGAAATCATCACTACACGCGATAGTCTCTCCACCAATACGTTTTGACGCTAAATCAACATAGTTACTGGTTATAGTGTCCAATAAAGTATCAATACTTTTTGTATCTGAAGTGTTTACGGTTAAATCATTCATTTAAATTCTCTTTCATTAATGCTTTTATTATTAAATTTAGCTTTTATTTAACGCGCGTATTAGTAGTTATGTTTCAACAAAGTATTACCTTGAGGTTGACCGATAATGTCTTGCTCGCTATAAACCAGTTGGCCACGGAGATAAGTTTTGCTGACTTCGCCCGTTACTTTTTTACCAACATAAGGGGTGATTTTATGTTTATGTTTGATCATATCACTACTAATAATGACTTCTTTTTCATCATCGAATACTAAAATGTCTGCATAAGCGCCTACAGCGATTTTTCCTTTTTTGTCATCTAAACCAACGAATTGAGCCGTTGCTGTCGACATTAAATGACTGATGTCTGATAAAGTAAAACCGCGTTGTTTTGCTTCCGTCCAAATTAAAGGTAAACCAAATTGTAGTGCGGAGATTCCTCCCCACGCACTCTCTAAGTCGCCAGAGTCTATTTTTTTCAACTCAGGCGTACAAGGAGAATGGTCAGAGACAATAAAATCAATATCACCGGCCTTTAATGCTTGCCAAAGTTTTTGTCTGTTTTCATCTTCTCGTATCGGCGGACAACATTTAAAAAGGGTTTTTCCATCAGGAATTTCTTCGGAGAACAGCGTCAAATAATGAGGGCACGTTTCCGCGGTAAACTTCAGGCCTGCTTTTTTGGCATAAATGATTTTTTCTAATGCATCACTTGATGATAAATGCACAATATGGATGTGAGCATCAACCCCTTCCGCTTTAGCTTCTTCGCCCAACGAGACCATTAGATCAATAGCGTCGTTCTCCCATGACCTTGGTCTAGAGTCGAGAAAACTTTGGTATTTATCGCCAATTTCCTGTGGTTCGTTATGCGCTTTATCTAATTCAGCATGGATCAAATATGGCACCTGATGTTTTGCCATAATCGGTAGTGCTTTTTTAACGTCTTCACCGCTAACATTTGGGAATTCATCTACACCAGAATGTATTAAGAAACTTTTTGCGCCTAAAACGCCAGCACTCAACAATTCATCTAATTGTGCGCCATTGTTCTCAAGACTTTGGGGGATAACGCCGCCCCAAAACCCACAATCTACCCAAAGTTTTCCTTTAAGCGCTTGCAGTTTAATGTCTAATGCTTCTTTTGTAACGGTTGCTGGAATACAATTAAGTGGCATATCAACTAATGTTGTAATACCGCCAGCTGCGGCTGCTTGTGTAGCTGTGTTAAAGCCTTCCCAGTCTGTACGTCCGGGCTCGTTTATATGTACATGAGTATCAACTAACCCCGGCATTATCACTAAATTACCGTGATCGATTAACTCGCATTCAACTTCACATTCGTAAGGTAGTAAGGTATCAATTAAGCCGTTATTAATAATAAGGGTCAAAGCTTTTACACCGTTTGGTGTGATCACACGTTTTGAGCGCAGTGCGAAATTATTCATTTATCTTCTCCGTAACCGATTTACTGAGTATAGGTTCATTATTGTTTTGGCTAGTATTTTTAAAATTTTCACTTTTAAGATCCGCACGTTTAAGGTTAGAGCCGCTATTGAGTAACGGTGCTAACGCTTTAAAACTAATGCCTTGAGCCTTACTTGAGTGATGACTAGCATTGTCATCTTTTTGATATAAACCAATAACTTCAGCAGCAATAGATACCGCAACTTCCATAGGTCGTTTACCCGGGACTTCGCTTAAGCCAATAGGACACTTGAGTTGTTCTATTGCTTCTTGGCTGAATTCTCTATGTTTTAAACGGTGCTGAAAGCGCTTCCATTTTGTCTCAGAACCAATAAGACCCGCGTATGCAAAGTCACCTCGCTTTAATAGCGCCTGACAAAGTTCGAAATCTAATTGATGATTATGCGTCATGATGATAAAAAAGCTGCCTGCTGGCATATTTGCAATTTCGTCAACAGGGTTGTCACTGACAATACATTCAACATTATGAGGGAAATTATTAAGCATTTTGGCTGGAAATTGTGCTTCACGGTTGTCTACCCATTTTACCTGACAAGGCAAATCAGCCAGTATAGTCGTTAACGCTTTACCTACATGCCCTGCACCAAAGAGCATTATTTGAGTTTTACACGCCGCAAAGCTTTCAAACAAAACCGTACAATCACCACCACAACATTGTCCTAACGTGGCACCTAATGAGAAATGTTCAATATGTTGATTTTCATCCTTGTCGGCTAATAATTTATGTGCAATAGCGATAGACTTAAATTCTAAGTGCCCACCACCAATCGTGTCATAAGTCGACTTGGCAGTAACAACCATTTTTGTACCCGAATTTCTTGGCGCAGAGCCATGAACACCAATAATAGTAAGCAGTACAAATGCTTCACCTTTAGCCTTTAATAAGCTAACAGCTTCAGACCAACGTTGACGATTATCCATTTTCAACAATCCGCTGTTGCGCTGTTATCAATTGTACAGCTTTCAAAACTCGCTCTGGTGTAGCAGGTGTATCAAGAGATGGAATAACGCCTTTAACTCTGTCTTTAACATCAACAGAATTAGCAATGGCTGCTCGCAATGCTGACCATACCGAAATAGCCAACATAAACGGAGGTTCGCCAACCGCTTTAGAGTGGTAAATTGTTGCTTCACGATTAGGCGAATCTTTTAACAACTCAACATTAAATACTTTAGGTGCATCACTAATCGCAGGGATCTTATATGTTGCAGGTCCCGTTGTTAACAAACGTCCTTTATCATTCCAATGCAATTCTTCTGAGGTTAACCAACCGACACCTTGAATGTAACCGCCTTCAATTTGGCCAATATCGATGGCGGGATTTAAAGAATCTCCAACATCATGTAAAATATCGGTTTGCAATAATTTGTATTCACCCGTTAGCGTATCGATTATTACTTCAGATACTGATGCACCCATCGCAAAATAGAAGAAAGGCCTACCTGTTGCATTCTCTCTATCGTAATGAATTTTAGGTGTACGGTAAAAACCAGTTGACGATAAGGAAACACGAGCAAAATACGCTTTTTGAACCAGTTCAACAAAACTGATTTTGTCTTTACCTACTTCAACAGCATCTTCACTAAAAGTAATATCGTTGTTGTCTACTTTAAAATGCTCAACCGCAAAATCAATCAATCTTTGCTTAATAGTTTGTGCGGCGTTTTGAGCGGCTTTACCATTAAGATCTGTCCCTGAAGAGGCGGCAGTTGGTGAAGCATTAGGTACTTTGTCGGTTCGGGTTGCAGAGACCTTTACGTTATCAACATCAATACCAAAAACCTGAGCAACTATCTGTGCGATTTTAGTATGTAACCCTTGGCCCATTTCTGTGCCGCCGTGCGTTACGTCTACGCTACCGTCGGTATAGATATTAATCAACGCGCCTGCTTGATTTAAATGCTGCGCAGTAAACGAAATACCAAATTTAACAGGCGTAAGTGAAAGGCCTTTTTTAAGAAATTTACTACTAGCATTAAAATCCGCTATTTCTTGAAGACGTTCAGTATATCGAGCGTTTGCTTCAAGTTTTGATATCATCTCGCTTAAATTATTGTGTTCAACTTGCTGATGATACGGCGTAATATTGCGATCATCGGTGCCATAAAGATTCGCTTTACGAACGGCTAAAGGATCTAATCCTAGAGAATAGGCAATGTCGTCCATTACGCATTCAATGATCATCATGCCCTGTGGTCCACCAAAACCTCGAAAAGCAGTATTAGACGCGGTATTTGTTTTACAACGATTGCCAGTAATACTCACTTGGTCCAAGTAATACCCGTTATCGGCATGAAACATCGCTCTGTCAACAATAGCGTCTGATAAATCAGGCGAGTAACCACAATTACCGTTAACGGTTAAATCAATTCCTTCAATAATACCTTGATCGTTAAAGCCCACTTGATAGTGATTTTCAAAGGGGTGTCGCTTACCTGTCATCATCATATCGTCTGAACGGTTTAGGCGAATTTTTACTGCTTTTTGCGTTTTATTAGCTAGCACAGCCGCTAAACAAGCCCAACCAGCAGCTTGAGTTTCTTTGCCACCAAAGCCGCCACCCATGCGTTTCATATCGACAACGACACGATTAAAGGGAATACCTAAAACTTCAGCAACAAGCTTTTGTACTTCAGCGGGATGTTGGCTTGATGAATAAACGGTCATACCGCCATCTTCGGTTGGAATAACACTAGCAACTTGACCTTCAAGATAAAAATGTTCTTGTCCACCAATAGCAATTTTACCACTAAGTTTATGCTTAGCTTGCTTAATTGCGATTGCGCTATTTCCTCTTTTCATACTATGTGGCGGTCTAACAAAACTTTTGGCCGCTAACGCTTCATCAATACTAAGCACAGGCTTAGTTTCTTTATACTCAATTTTCGCAAGCGCTACTGCTTGTTTAGCGAGATCATGACTTGTTGCTGCCACTGCAAAAATAGCTTGACCATAAAATTCGACAACATCGTTTGTTAATATCGGATCACCCGGAAAAACAGGGCCAATGTCTGTATGGCCGACAATGTCATCAAGCGTAATAACCGCCATAACACCTTTTGCGGTACGTACTGCGGTCAAATCTATCGCCGTAATATTACCACTGGCAATGGTTGCCATACCTACGGCTGCGTGCAGTTGTCCTAACGACTCTAACTTATCGTCAGTGTAAACAGCTTTGCCGGTCACGTGCATTTCAGCGCTTTCATGCTTAGTAGAGCGCCCTACTGCACCTGTATTGCTTTTCTTATTTTTTTGCTTATCTGCATCAGTCAATTTACGCATGAGTAACTCCATTTACTTTCAACTTCTCTGCTTCAAAGGTATTAGTTTCAAACGTTTCAATCCGCGTCGACGCATGCGTCTGCTCTAGTTCATAAAAACATTTTCTGACTAAATTTTTTGCCACTTGTAAACGATATTCACTACTCGCTCTAACATCAGATAAAGGAGAGAAGTCTGTTGCTAACGCCTCCATGGCTAAAGCAATATTTTGGTCGTTTGGCACTTTGCCCATTAATGCTTGTTCACAAGTAAAAGCACGTTTAGGAATTCCCGCCATACCGCCAAAAGCAATTTTAATGTCTGACACTTTTTGGTGAGAAAATTCGATATAAAAACAAGCGAGCACGGTTGAAATATCATCATCTAAACGTTTGGAAATTTTAAATACTTTTAAGTGTTTTTTATTCACCGCTTTAGGGATTTCAATACGTTGAATAAATTCTCCGCTTTCAAGCTTAGTGACTTTATAATCAACAAAATAATCTTCAACAGATACTACGCGAGTACGTTGTCCTTTTCTCAGCACGAGTTTTGCACCTAAGGCGATTAAAACCGGTGGCGTATCACCGATAGGAGAAGCATTACCGACATTCCCCCCTAACGTGCCAGAGTTTCTGACTTGCGTAGAACCAAGTCGATAAAGCATTTGACCAAATTCAGGATAGTGCTTGGTTAATAAAGCATGACTGTCTTGATAACTGACCATTGCACCAATAGACAGCATATCTTCAGTTTCTTTGATTTGAGCAAGTTCGCTAACATTACCCATCGCAATCATGGTTTGAATTTGCGCCATGTTTTGAGTAACACTTAATGCTAAATCAGTGCCACCCGCTAATAACTTTGCTTGCGGAAATTTTTCAACAAGTTGGGCTAATTTATCAAGGGTACTGGGCAGGTAAAGACTTTTATCGTTATTGTGAAGTACGACTGTTTCTTGCTGCTTTGAAATATTTTTCAGTGTATTAATAGTGGCTAATTTATCTTGGTCGAATTGATCTACCTCATCATTATTACAAGCTTGCTTTGCTGCATCAGTAATTGAACGGTATCCTGTACAGCGACATAAGTTACCCGCTAATCCATGCTCTATGTCATTGTCTAAGCTTAGGTTGAGATCAGACGATGAAGATTCAGTAGTAGCATCGGTAAAGGAAGTTTGCGCTAAGTTTTTCTTTAATGAGAAAAGTGACATAACAAAACCGGGGGTGCAAAAGCCGCACTGAGAACCATGACAATCAACCATCGCTTGCTGAACAACATGTAATTTATTACCTTGTTGTAAATCTTCAACGGTTAGTAATTGTTTGCCATGAAGCGCCGATAAAAAAGTAATACACGTATTAATAGATTGGTAACTAAGGTTTTCGGTCGTTGACTGATTATTCTCTTTCGTCGCAACTTCCACAAGCACAGCGGTACAAGCACCACAATCGCCTGAGGCACACCCCTCTTTAGTTCCTTTTCGACTTAACTCTTGTCTTAAATAATTGAGCACTGTCATATTAGGGTCACAATTTTCTATGACGGTAAGCTCGTTATTTAGCAAAAATTGAATGTTATTTTCTGACATAGTGCTTTAACCTTTACAAGTATGCATTACAAAATTTAATCAAACTTTCTATTGTAACTTTAGTTCTTTAACCAAATTTTAACTGACGGTTTACTGCTAATATTTTCGCGCATTTTAAGCGCCTCACAGTAAGTAAAAATGTGCCTTTAAACTCACTCAGCACTGCAACCATAAAGCCTGTAAGCTTAGGTTTATGCGGATATAATTTATTATTTTTAAGAACTTCAACGACAAAGACTCTGGCACATAGAATTAATTTACAGAAGAACATGACCAATTTTGCGAATTTTTATTCGTCTTTTAGCAATAACTTCACTAAATTTTAGCTATTTTAATTTACATAATAGAAATAAGCTGACACCAGTGTCAAGTAATAAATGATTTTGATAAAATTAATCCGCCTATTGAGTATTAACTTTATTGCTGAAATAGCTTATATTTGCCACATTGAATAGATTGAGCAAAAATGATTGATTAATATGCCAATAATAAAAAATAAAGACCAAAACACTTCATCTGCAGGGCGAGTAAGAAAAAAAAATCAATCCATCATTTTAAAAGCCGCCGAACAAGATTTCTTAGAACATGGTTTTAAGGGAGCATCTATAAAAGGTATTGCAGAACGTGCGGGGATCCCTCGCGCAAATGTTCACTACTATTATAAAAATAAAGAAGCTATTTATTCTGATATTTTATTAGAAATACTCTCGTTATGGGACTCATCTATTATTACATCGACTGAAGAACCGGCTAAAGTTTTAGGTGATTATATTCTTGCTAAGGTAATGTATTCAAAGACGAATCCTGAAGCTTCCCGCATTTTTGCCAGTGAATTTATTCATGGCGCACCTAGATTACAGAACTACTTACAAACGAGTTTTAAGACTTGGGTAGATGAAGTTAAAGCGACGATTGAAGGCTGGATTAAGCTAGGAAAAATGGATAACGTTGACCCACTTTATTTACTCTTTACAATATGGGGAGCAACGCAACATTATGCTGACTTTTCTCCACAGGTTACTGCTGCAATGAATAAAGATAAATTAACCAATGAAGATTTTGAGCAAGTGGCCAAAACCCTCACTCAGATCATTCTTAAAGGTTGTGGCATCACTAAATAGGAAGGCATTTCACCGTTTGATAAAATGCCTTATGTTATTTTCTAAGTCGAATATTTCATATAGAAAACCTTTTAATTACTTCCCCAAATACGGTCAACATACTCAGGATGGTCAACAAAAGGGTTACGATTTCCTTGATGCCCAAGTGCAGCCTCATTACGGTCGATTTCTTTTTGGCTGACAGGGTCATTGGTATGCCAGCGCATTAACATGTCTAATTGCCACAATTCAAATACTCTGTTACTGCTACCATCTAAAATAGCATCACCATAAACTGAATTATTCTGCCAGCTACTAATCAAATTTTCATATCGCGTTGCCATATAAAATTGTGCGCGCGCTAAATCACCTTTAAATTCGTCAATCGGCTCAAAGACAGTACCGTTATAGCCTAACGTTGTCGTTGAAGAGCCAAGTTTACTGTTATTGGTTGAAGTGAAAGATGCCGATGCCACTTCACCAAAAGGAAAACCACCACGTTTTGAGTTAACAAAACCGTCGGTTGCATAAATGTGATGGACATCAGAATTCATCGGTTCAACCTTGCCACCAAACCAACTTTTAGGGAACGTATGTTCTCGGTTATAACAGCCCCCCTCACCACTATAGTTACCACACTGATCAGTAATCTTAGTAAAGCTATAATTGTCGGCTGACAGAGGATCCTCAGAATAGATATCTAAAATTGAACCATCATTTTCAAAATAAACATCCAGTGAATGGTTTTCATAGAAGGTCCATAGTGCTGAATAACCTTGGTTTGCGTGGTCTTTAATTAGATTATAAAGCTGTGTTTTTAAGGGATAACCGGCTGATGCTGTAATACCATCATAATAAGTACCAACATAGTTGCCCGTTACACTACCCATATTGCCTAAACTGAAGCTTTTAGTTTCGCTCGAACTAAAATCACTACCACTTATTAATGAAGTACCCGCAAGAGAAAATTCATAAGAGCCATTACCATAGGTGCAACAGATACCATCACCGTAACTGTCATCAATAATGAAAGTATAATCATCATCAGCTAAACAATAACTTTCATTATAGCTTGTTGAACTTTCATAATTATTACCGCTCGCAACTTGTTGGTTACTCTTGTTGGTTAAGGTCCAGCTAGTTTCATAGCCGTAATTGTCTGTCGTTAAACTAAAAACAACATCGTTGCTGCTACAGCTGTTACTACCTGATACTTGCGTTGGTTGAAAATAGTCGACATAAACAATTTCGGAGCCATCAAAACCAGCAAGGTCATAGAAGCGAAGGCCAACAGCAATATCTGACGTGGTACTTGCGGTGAAGTTATAGGTAATTTGTTGCCATTGATTAACTAAATTTTCATCAGAATAGCCCTGATAGCCATCAATGTACAAACGCGCTTTAATGTTGCCTTCTGTATGGTATATCCAAACAGAAAAGTCATAGTTTTGACCTGAGACAACACTAACAAACTGCTGCATGTCGGTTGAGCCTTGAGTGCTTGTATTGACCGTGATTTCAGCGGAGCTCAAGCCTTCTTGAACGATAAGGGTATTCTTGTTTACACCTATACCAGAATCAATGGTGGTCCAGCCCGAAGGAGAGCCAGTGAGCCATGTTTCAAAACTACCATTAGTAACATCTGCCGTAGCATAGTGACTAACAGTGCAGAGTAATAAAGCTGCCATATTATTTTTATAATTCATTTATATACCTTACGTTTTATTGAATAATGATAAACCTCCCTATATTTTCCATAATGTTTAATGCTCCGTAATAAAACCCGAAAAAACCGACACTATTTACGTGCAAATTTGATACGACACTAATTTAGAGAGTCTTAATCAACTAGTCAACATGTAACAAAAAGTAATATTTTAATGTAAGGTCCAAGCCGTTATCTAGACAAGCGGTTCCTTAGAGCGATGTTTAACTCTTATTATCTCAAAGGTTTTTTTTAACAGCAGAGCATTAGCTACACTATTAATTTATGCTTAAGATAATACAATGGGCTACACCCATACCAACGTTGAAATGCACGATTAAAAGAACTTTGGTCGTTAAAGCCTAGTTTACTCGCGATGATGCTTAAGGGATATTTGCCTATGTACAGCAACAGTCGTCTTTTTCGTTCGTATTCAAGTAAATTAACAAACGAGGTTTCTTCTTGTTTTAAGTAGCGCTGAACTGTTCTAGAAGTCATGTTTAATGCACTTGCTGTACGTAATAAGCTGCAGTCGTCTAAATCATGTTTGGCCATCAATAAATGGTTAATTTTTTCAGTTAATCGCTGTTGGCTTTTAAAGCGCGAAAGTTGCTGGGCCGATACTTGTTTGAGCGCTTGGTTAATGTGTGTATTGTCAGTTTTAAAGGGCAACGCTAAATAACTGCTAGGGAATGTTATTTGATTGTATTGAGCATTCGTTTCAACCGGGCATTTAAACCAATTAGAGAGTCTTAATTGCTCAGTACCATGCCAAGCGTGCGTAAAAAAAATACAACTGGGTGATAACTGCAGGTTAAGTAATTGGCGAATAACACCTACCCAAGCGGTCATATTACGAAGCACCACCTGTGGGTTACAATTTGGGTCAGGCAACCAACGAATAACAGCAAAATCTTCTTGCTGTTCAAATTGTGCTTTTCCTATATCGGCGACCAACCTGTCATAATTAAGAAGCGCTGTAATTGCGCTCGCTAAGTTATTACTCGATTCTATTAGATAGCCCAGTACACCAAAATCAGCAGTCCTAATTTGTTGACCTAGCATGAAACCAAATAATGGCTCACCTAAGGTCTGTTGGGCATACTCAAGAAGTGCATTATAGCTCGCTAAACTAATACGCGGGGCTAGCTGTTGTGTCTGTTTATTGGAGTATTCTGTAAAATTAATAGCGAGCAAAACACGCTGACTGTTCAGCCCTAGAGTTTCAAGGTAATCTAGGCTGCTTGAAAAGTAATGATCGGCAAGTGTGTTCATTTGTCGCCTAAAGCTAAAAAATGGTCGTGTAAAAGCAAGTCTGCCACGGAAGTTTTTTATATACTAGTGAAAGCTATAGATAGTTGTCGTTATAAAAATGATATCAATAACCTTAAAACAGAACGTTATCGCTTCGCCTTCACAAGTAAGCACTATCTTGCTGGAACATGATCAGTTGAATCGTTTTTTTGATGCGGACTTCTCACTGATAAAAAACCAAAATAATGGCGAAATAAAAGGCGGAAAAGGCGCTATTAGACAGATAAGTATGCTCGGCGTTAAATTTAAAGAAGAAATAATAAGTGCTGATAACCAACATATTCACTACAAAATAGTCGGAAATAAACCGGTTAGCGACCACCGTGGCGATATTTATTTTTGCTTAAATAAGATAACAGCTATCCCAACAACTGAAGTTATCTACCATATAAGTTGTAAAGCTCCCTGGTGGCTACCGAGTTTTGTGCTGAGCTTTTTGATTAAAAAAGATGTCACTCAAGCTCTTAAAAAAATAGCGCTTCACTTCAAAGGCAAGACCCTATGACAATAGAAATTATTTTGCTTGCACTGAGTCCGATCTTTATTGTTTTTGTCAGTTTTGAATTTATTAAATATCGCCGCTATTACGATATAAAAGACAGCCTAGCCAATACCGCTCTCGCCCTTATGCATCAAGGTGCGGATGCAATTGCCTTACTGGTATTAATGCCTTTTTTTTATTGGCTTTATACCTACCGGGTATTCGACATAGAACTTACAGTCTTGAGTGTGTTTTCTGCATTTATATTACAAGATTTTTTATATTATTGGTTTCATAAAGCATCACACCATATTCATTGGTTATGGGCAGCACATGTAGTGCATCATAGTTCTACCAAAATGAACTTTTCCACCGCCTTTAGGCAGAGCTTGATGTACCCACTTGCAGGAATGTGGTTATTTTGGCTGCCAATGATACTAATAGGTTTTGACCCTATTACGGTATTTACCGTCGTCGCACTTAATTTGGCTTATCAATTTTTTGTTCATACACAAATAGTAAATAAGTTAGGTTGGTTTGAAAAAATATTTAATACCCCATCCCATCATCGGGTTCACCATGCAATAAACAAAGGTTACCTAGACAAAAACTTTGCAGGCGTGCTTATTATTTGGGATAAATTATTTGGTACTTATGCTGAAGAAGAGCCATCAAAACCTTGTAAATATGGCATTGTCGGACAATTGAAGAGTAATAACCCGTTGACGATCACCTTTCATCAATGGCGTTACTTAATTAAAACTACACTTAATGCTAAAGGCTTCAAAGCTAAAATGAAGGTACTCTTTGGCTATCCAACAAGTGCGATAAAACATAAGAAAGTATAAATAATTTGGTGTGTTAACATCAGGTTTTGTTATCGGGCCCTTTTAAAATGAAGGGCCTTTTTTTAGGGGAAGTCGAGGCTATATTTTATTGTTTAGCTTATATCCCTACCGCGTGTTTAACCTTTTCTTTGTAACTTCTGCTCACTTTTAATTCTTTACCGTTGCTCATCACTAAATAATATTCGCCATTAAGTTGGCTACAAAATTTATCCACATAATTTTTATTAACAATGGTAGAGCGATGACTACGAACAAATTGTTTAGGGTCTAAAATTTCTTCAAGCTGTTTCATTGTTTTACGTAAAATATGAGTGGTAGTATCCGTGTGAACACACATGTAGTCACCTGCAGCATCAATCCATAAGATATCTTTGACGGGAACTCGGCTAACTTCTCCAGCATCTTTAATAGCCAAAATATCAGAATATGACGATAAGCTTACGGGCTGATTGTTTGCTAACTCTTCTAGAATTTTTTCACAGTCATTACCGGTAACATCACTCACTAACTGAATGAGTTTATTTTTATGTGCCGCATTTTCTGTACTGATAAGTCTCTGTCGTACCTTGTTCATCGACTCTGCTAAGCGACCTTCGTCAGCAGGTTTTAGCAGGTAGTCTTGTGCGTGAACTTCAAACGCTTTTAATGCGTATTGATCAAATGCAGTAACGAAAATAACTATCGGTAATTTTAAACCTTGTTCAATAATAGCTTGTACAACTTCGAAACCATTGAGCCCAGGCATTTGAATATCAAGAAACATTAAGTCAGGCTCATAGGCACGGATAGCTTCAAGTGCCTCACGACCATTATGGCATTGTGCAATAATATCAACGTCTTTGTGATCAGCTAATCTTACTGCAAGACCTTTTCTTGCTAAAGGTTCATCATCAACAATGATTGTTGAAAGAAGCATTGTCATGTATTTGTCTCTAGTTCATAGGGCATTCGGATGCTCACTTTAACACCTTTTGGTTTATTATTGGCAACAACCAAAGAAAAATCATTACCATACAATGCTGATAATCTTTCACGACTGTTTGCAAGACCAACGCCATTTTCGCGGTATAGATTGCCATTTTTAATTTCAGCACCAGGGCCATTGTCTGCAAGTTCTAATAGCAAATCATTAGCAAAGCGCGTTACGGTTACTTTAATTGTGCCACCATCTTCTTGAGAAGCAATAGCATATTTAATCGAATTTTCAGCAATCGGTTGTAATATCATACTAGGTACTAATGCACTTTCACAGTCGACAGCAACAATAAATTCTACGCACAATCGGTCTTCAAAGCGCACTTTTTCTATATCTAAATACAATTTAAGTGCTTGTAATTCGCTGTTTAAAGTGACTTTTTTCATTGGGTCTTTATCAAGAGAGTAACGTAAAAATTCACTTAATTTAGTCACCATACCATTCGCTATTTTATTTTCTTGCACCAGAATAAGGGTAGAAATTGCGTTAAGGGTATTAAAGAGAAAATGTGGATTTAATTGATAGCGTAGCATTTTAAGCTGAGCTTGATGAGCAACACTATTTGCTTCTAATACATTTTGCTTTTCTTTTTGCAGCATTTGATAGTATTTAGTACCGAAATATAAACCACTCCAGCTCAAAATAATAAAAAATGAATAAACACTGTTTGTTGTGTAATACAGCCAAAAATCAGGTCGGTAACCGTGTTTATATATTTCCCAATGATTAATGTTTTTGACAACTTGCCAAAGAACACCCACCAGATAAGACGCAACGATAACAACAACCGCTATTTTTGCTGGGCTAAAATTCCAAACTCTACGATAAAGATATCGTAGAGGTACAGTAAAGAGCCAGCCTGCGTAAGCATTTAAAAAAATAATAACGACAAAAATATCGCGAGGATCATGTAACAATGACCCTAAATAATGTACTAAAGCAAAACCAAACCAACTTGAGCTATGTACCAGCCAAAACAGTCGATTTTTGTTTTCTAATAATTCTTTCCAATTCACACAGTATAACCAATAGAATATATTACGATAATTATGGGGTAGCTTTGCATTTCACGCATTGCCATTGAGCGTAGCATTTCAGCGACTTATCTCATTTATTTTAAATAAAATAAAGAGAGTGTTTATATCGCTAACATTTTACCCAAATGTTGCCCACCCACTAAATGCATATGAATATGGTAAACCTCTTGGCCACCATGTTCGTTACAATTAATAATAAGACGGTAACCATTTTCTGCAATGCCTTCTTCTTTGGCAATTTTTTTGGCTACAGTGATCATTCGACCTAAAGTGAGTTCATCATCTTCGGTTACATCATTAATCGTAGGAATTAATTTATTAGGAATAATAAGAACATGTGTACTTGTTTTTGGCGTTATATCTCTAAATGCAGTAACAAGGTCATCTTGATAGAGTAAGGGGGTTGGTATTTCTTGTCTGACTATTTTTGAAAATATAGTTTCTTCTGCCATGATGTACTCCAATTTTTAATGTTAAATTTTTTCGGCTGACCATTTATTATAGTGTATTGCTTTATCGACTGTACGTCTGGGCAACCACCCTGCACTTTCTAGCTCAGGTTTATCCTTGAAATGTGTGACATAGCCAATACACAGATAGGCAATAATTTCGATTTTTTCAGGTATATCTAAAGCGTCTCTTAGAATGTTGTCTTCGATAATACTTACCCAACCCACACCTAAATTTTCAGCCCTGGCGGCAAGCCATAAATTCTGTACTGCACAAACCGCACTGTATAAGTCCATTTCAGGTTTGATGGTTTTCCCCAAAACTACTGGGCCATTTCGTTCTCTATCGCAAGTGACACAAATACCGATCGGTGCTTCTAAGATACCTTCAAGTTTAAATTTTTGATACTGTCTTTGCTTATGATCAGTAAACATTGCTTTTGAAGCTGAGTTTGCTTGATCAAAGCCATTTTTAATCCGCTGTTTTGTCTCATTGTCATTTATAACAATAAAGTCCCACGGTTGCATAAAACCAACACTAGGAGCATGATGAGCAGCCGTTAATACGCGCTTTAAAACGTCTTCAGGGATCGTTTCTTTGATAAAGTCGCTACGAACATCACGACGGGAAAAGATAGTTTTATAAACAGCGTTTCTTTCTTCTTCAGAGATATTCATGTGAATTTTTCGGTTAAGGTAAAAATTTCAGTTAATAGTGTCGCATAAAAAAGGTCTAGATTAATCACTAATCTAGACCTAATAAGATATTTTAAAGCAAAACTTAGTTTTTTGTAAAAAACCTACGTGTAAAGCCAAAAGTTAATAAAGCAAAAAAGCTAATAAAACCTAAACCGGCTCCTTCTCTTTCTACTTTCTCTTCAACGGCTGAACAGTCTTCAATCTCACCCGCTATAGGTTTCAACGTAACAGCACGAACAACATCTTCGACAAGCTGTTCGCCTGTTGTTGTATCAAGTACCGGTTGACCTTTAGAATCAAGACGCGGAACTTTAATCAAGGCAGAAGCTGCTATTTCATTATTGTCGTTAATATCACGGGCTTCAATAATCGTGTAATCAGACGTACAGGTGAGGAAATCGTTAAGATCAGTAAACTTTTTACTGGCAATATCATACATAAAAGCATGTTTACGACGAGGAGCATTTGCACTGTCATTATGCGTTTCAACTTCACCTTCACCAACAATAATACCGTTTTCGTTAATCGCACGAGCAGTGCTTGATGAACCTTTAAAGAAATCGTCCGGTCTTATCATTTCCATAACACCATCAAAATCGTTGGTGTCTACATGGAAAAATTTAGTTCGTAAACTACCATTCACAAACGTTTTAACATGGCCAATAGCAATACCTGCGTTATTTATACCGTATGCGCGAGAATCAAAGAATTCGCTATGGTCTTCAGTAAAATCTTTTACTTGACCATTTTTATAAACAACAGCATAAAGTTGACGTTGTTCATTAATACTTGGGTCTGTTTCAGATTCATCCCACCATCCGTGAGCAAAGCCTACAGCCACACCTTGATTATTTATCGCTTGAGCGTAATTAACAAATTCACGCTGATCTTCAGGGTTTGGAGTAACTAAGTGACCTAAAGTTTTTGCCGATGTAGGACCGTCGGCATTAAGTGTCCACAAAATAGCCTCGGTATTGTACATGTTATCAATAGCACCTTGAATACACACCTTAAAAGGAATATCGTCAAGTACGTTAGGATCAGCACAACCACCTGTTTCATCAGTGATAAAATCAATGGCATTTTGATCTATGCTGGTACTTGCATAGCCGACAGCAAATAAAGATTCACTAATATCTAATATCGCAGACTCCCCACCAAAACGTAAGTTTTCAGCAATGCTGTCATCTTCCGTAGGTGGCTTTAATTCAATAATAGTTTCACCAGCATCAGGAGAAAAGAAAGCACGAGTAGTGAAATCACGCACCCAATGCACAACTTCATCACCATCACTTTCAGTAAAATCTACTGGGATATATGGTGCAGAGCCATTACCGTAAATCCATCCGTCATTAGTAATACCATTAACAAAATTTACCGTTGAGCGTGTTAACGTTGTAGTGTTAGGAAAGTTTTGGTCAAATACAACAAAATCTTCAGTATCACCGGCATTACCTGTTAAGTTGCGCATCGCTACAATGCCACCAATTTTTTGATACAAGCTACTACTGGCTTGGCTATTTAAAAATCGAACAACCCAAGATAAATCGTTTGCCGTGGGGGTACCAGCTCTTAAAGCAATTTCATCTTCAATGTTATTTAAGGCATAAACATTTTCATACTGCAGATCCGCTAATCTTACAATATTGTCAAAATCTACTTCATCGAAATATTGAAATTGCACAGGAAAATTATAAAGATCTGAGCCAGAAATAGCCATTTGACTTTGGTTATTTTCTTGCTGAGCATAACTATATTTAACTATGTTAATGCCACCTTTATCGATAACTTCATATTTAGCTGCATGTGTCATTGATACACTTAAAGTACTGCTAATGCCTAACACTAATACCGATTTTACAAATTTGTTCATATAACTACTTAACTCTCATTTCTTGTTATAATTCATCTAGCTCTTGCCATCTCGCGAAAGCGATTTCGAGTTTTGACTCACTTTCTTCAAGCTGGTTCAATATATTTTTTGTTTTATCACTATCTTGAGCAAAAAAGTTAGCGTCATTTACCTGTTCTTGCAGTGAACTAATTAATAATTCAAGCTCATCAACTTGTTCAGGGAGCGCTTCTAATTCACGACTTTCTTTGAACGACATTTTTTTTTTAGCTAACGTATTAACAGCTGGCTTACTTTCATTAGCTGAAGTCGGTGCTGTTTTTACACCGTCTGCTAACTGCTTACGCTGCTCAGCTTTGTAAACTAAATAACTATCAACATCGTCGTAACCGCCGACAATATTTGTTATTTGACCACTTCCATCAAAGTAAAGGCAAGTGTTTACACAATTATTAACAAAATCACGATCATGGCTAACTAAAATAACGGTTCCTGCATAATTTGCAACGACTTCTTCTAATAATTCTAAAGTTTCTATATCTAGATCGTTAGTTGGCTCATCGAGAATAAGTAAGTTGCTGGGTCTCAAAAATAAACGTGCTAATAACAGACGGTTTTTCTCACCACCTGATAATGCTCTTACAGGAGTTCGAGCACGTTTTGGGCTAAATAAGAAGTCTTGCAAGTATCCCAATACATGGCGTGTTACGCCATTAACAGTCACTTCTTGTTTACCTTCAGCAACAGTATCTTGAACAGTCATATTCAAGTCTAATGCATCACGATGTTGATCAAAATAGGCAACATCTAAATTAACACCCACTCGCATTTTTCCAGACGATGGTTGTTGTTGTTCCATGATTAATTTAATTAACGTTGACTTACCCGTGCCGTTTGCGCCAATAAGTGCTAAACGATCACCACGAGTAATCAGTAAATCTAAATTATTGAAAATAGTTTTATCACCAAAAGCCATATGCAAGTTTTCACATTCAAACACTAACTTACCTGAGCGATCGCCTGTTGATATATTAATATCACCCTGCTTTTTAACTTCACGACGCTCTTGGCGTTCAACACGTAATTTTTCTAGAGAGCGAACTCGACCTTCATTTCGGGTTCTACGAGCCTTAACACCCTGTCTTATCCATACTTCTTCTTCAGCTAAGCGCTTATCAAAAAGCGCATTTTGCGTAGACTCAACTTCTAAGTCATGGGCTTTTTGTTCTATATAAAGATCATAGTTACCTGGATAGCTTACTAATTGACCGCGGTCTAAGTCTAAAATACGGGTTGCTAAACCACGAATAAATGCTCTATCGTGGCTAATAAATATGATCGTGCCCTTAAAGTCTTTCAAGAACTGCTCTAACCACAACACACTACTAATATCTAAATGGTTAGTAGGCTCATCGAGTAGTAACACATCAGGTTCACTGACTAAAGCTTTAGCGAGTGCAAGTTTTCTTAACCAACCACCCGAAAGGTCGCAAATCATTTTGTCAGCTTCTAACGCTAACGTGGTTAATACTTTATCGATACGCTGTTCGTCTTGCCAAGCATTAGCTTGGTCAAGCTGTTGTTGAACATTCGATAACTTATTCAGATTTTTCTCTGAAGGGTCTTCGCCAATAATATGAATGATATGATGATATTGCTTAATCAATTCTGCATTTTCTGCAACACCTTGAGCAACATAATCAAAAACGCTCATGTCAGATGACTCTGGTGGATCTTGTTCTAACATCGCTAACTTAATATTGCTCGACATCAGTATTTGACCATCGTCAAGGTTTTGCTTACCCATTAACACTTTCATTAATGACGACTTACCTGCGCCATTTTTACCAACTAAACACACTCTTTCGCCCGTTTTTACGGTCAAGTCTGATTTGTCTAAAATACTGTCTTCACCAAAGGCTAATTCGCCTTGAGCTATTCGGATTAATTCCATGGGCTATCTCAACTCTACTACTTGTGATTGTTCGAAAGGCCAGAATAACGTTGTATTGTCACTCAGACGCTCTAATACGGGAATATGAACACCGTATAATTTTACTAAGTTATTTTCACTTCCTTCATCGCCATCAATAATATCGACTACCCTAAGTTGGTGTTCGGGAATTACATTAGCGATTAGTGCTAAAGCTTGCTCACAAAGGTGGCAACCTTCACTACTATATAAGTGAAATAATACGGTCATTATTTATTAACTTTTTTACGGGTAATTAACCAGCTGTTATGAATATGCTTATTGCGCTGAAAATCTTTATCACGCGTTAACTCAGAGATTGATTTAACCTCAAAGTTTAAAGCGGCTACTGCGTCGAAATCCATTTTAAAGTTTCGCTTATTATTGGTAAAAATCAGCTCACCATTTTCAGCAACACATTTCATCGCGTCAGTGATAAGTGAAACATGATCGCTTTGTACGTCGAAGCTGTCTTCCATACGTTTTGAATTTGAGAAAGTTGGCGGATCAACAAAAACAACATCGTAAGTGCTTCTGTGTTCTTTTAACCACGTTAAACAATCTGCTTGAATAAATTGGTACTTATGACCAGACAATTTGTTTAGCGCAAAGTTTTCTTGTGCCCAATTCAAATAAGTATTCGACATATCAACAGTTGTAACTGTTGCTGCACCATGAAGTGCTGCTTGTAAGGAAACAGAACCGGTATAGGCAAACAAATTGAGTAATGTTTTATTCTTTGATTTTTGAGCAACAATTTGTCTTGTTTTACGGTGATCTAAAAATAAGCCAGTATCGAGATAATCCCACAGGTTTATTTTTAATTTTGCGCCATGTTCAGTAATAATCATTGACTGCTTACTTTGATCAACACGCTGATATTGGTCGCTACCCTTTTGCTTAGCACGGGTTTTTAATATGACTTTATCGGTAGGTACGCCAAGTACCTTAGGTGCAAAATAAATAACTTCTTGCAAACGTTTAGCTACTTTACTTTCTTCAATAATCTTAGGTGCTGAATATTCTTGGATAACTAAGTAGTCACCGTAAACATCAACCGCAACATTATATTCTGGAATATCAGCGTCGTATAAGCGGTAACATTCAATATGCTCTTTTTTAAGCCAACTTTTTAAATTCTTTTTATTTTTCAATAAGCGGTTGCCAAAATCTGAATCTTTATCTTCAAACTCAGCATCATTGCTTTGCCCTGAAGCTTGTTTTTCATCAACGTTATAAAGTGCTAACTGACAATCTAAAGGACCATTTTTAAATTTATAGCGTTTATGACTGGCAAGTTTCATCATAGAAAGCAATTCAACATTCGCCGTTAAAATTGCAATACGCCAGTCAACAAACTGTGCTTTAAGTTTACGACCTAATAAAACAAAGTTTTCTACAAGCTCAGGTAATTCACCGATACGTTCGCCATAAGGAGGGTTAAGTAAGAACGTTCCGTTGTGACCAAAACCATTATTAAGCGCATTAATATCTTTACATGAAAACTCAATAAATTTCTGTACACCAGCATTACGCGCATTAACTTGTGCGGTATTTATCACTCGACTGTCGATATCTATACCAAAAACCTTCGCCTTTAATTGCTCAAGGCCTAAATGTGATTTTTGTTTAGCTTGTGTCAACTGTGCTTGCCACGGGTAAAGTTGATGACCTAACCAACAATCAAAGCCCCACTTTACTCTGTCGATACCTGGTGCATAGTCAGCAGCCATCATTATCGCTTCAATTAGAATAGTTCCTGAGCCACACATTGGATCAACAAGCGGCTTAGATGTATCGTCTAACCAACCTGAACGGGTAATAATAGCAGCAGCTAAATGTTCTTTTAATGGTGCTGCACCAGAATGTTCACGATAACCTCGCTTAAATAAACTACGCCCTGAAAAGTCGAGATAAATAACGACGTTATCTCTTAACAAACGTGCTTGGAAACTAATATCCGGAGCGCTTTTATCAACAGAAGGTCTGTCCATGCCTTGATCACGAAAATGATCAACTAAAGCATCTTTTATAGTAAGTGCGCCAAATTGTGTATTTCTAATTTCATCACTTGAACCGACAAAATCAATAGCAAAGGTATGGTTACTCGAAAATTGCTCTGACCAATTAACGGTTGTTGCTGTTGCAAACAACTGGTCTTTATTCATAGCATCGCCTTCGGCAAGCTTTAATAAAATTCGCGTTGATAAACGACAATAAAGGCAAATTTTGTACGCTTCTTCAATTGTCGCTGTAAAATATACGCCTTCAGGCTTTTGCACGACTTGTGATGCTTTTAAATCTTTTAGCTCTTGGGCTAATAAAATTTCTATACCAGGAGATGTTAATGCTAAAAATTGCTGCATGAGTGTTTTCCAGACCGATTTATGACCGCGATTATAAACAAAGACGTTAACTACTTATATAGAGACATGTATAAAACACTCATATTCTCCGATATATATTTTAAAATATTTTCAATAACGGTGTTGACCTGCAATAAAAGGTCATTAAAACAGCTTTTAGTCTACAATTAGGGCAATTTAAAGCCGTTTTTTGATAGATGTAAAAATGTTAAAGAAACGCCTTGCAATATGATGTAACTATCCTTAAGATACGCCTCGCTTTCAAGGGCAGATGTTTTTGAAATGCATTCGTTAATAACACGAATTAAAACAGTTATGGCTTGTTTAAGTAAATCCTTTACTGGAAGTATTTAAACCATTCGGACGCGGGATGGAGCAGTCTGGTAGCTCGTCGGGCTCATAACCCGAAGGTCGTCAGTTCAAATCTGGCTCCCGCAACCAACTTAAGATATAAGTATAAAATCAGGTCGTCAGTTCACTCTTCAAAGATATGGGCTGCCACAACCAATTCTTCTAAAGAGAATTAAAACCTTTAGGGCTTCCTACTTATTGTAGGTCATTCGGACGCGGGATGGAGCAGTCTGGTAGCTCGTCGGGCTCATAACCCGAAGGTCGTCAGTTCAAAT